>JAJQFC010000022.1 GCA_021201355.1 Planctomycetaceae bacterium
CTTGAGAGCTGTCGCCGGCCGGGAAATAGAAACTCTGGATGCAAGTCAGTCAGGGAGCAGGGGGTTTGTCGCCGTTCTGCGACCGGCGCGCCGTCCATGCCGAGGACATTTCGGAAATGGTCGCAGGCAGTGGACGGAAGCCGCGTTTTAAGAAAGGAACACCAATGAAACGCCAGTTGAAAACCATCGCCATGCAACTTTCCGAATCGGACATCCAGGAGCTCATCCGCCTGAAGAAACAGGGCGACAAGAAAACCGTCGCGCTCCGGAAGCGGCGGGACAAGCTCGTGGCCGAACTGGCCCGCGTCGACGCCGAACTGAAGAAAATAACCGGTGAAGAACCGGCCCCGGCGGCGAAAAAGAAGACGGCGCGCGGCCGGACGGCCAAGGCCGCGGCCGCCAAGACCGCCGGCGGCAAAAAGCGGAAGACGAACCGCGTCAACATCTCCGCCGCCGTCCGGGAGGTGTTCCAGAAGGCGAACGAGCCGCTCCGCGCCCGCCAGGTGGTCGACCTTCTGGGCGACGCCGGCGTCAAGGTCACGGACGTCCAGGAAATGCGCAAGCGCGTCTCCGTCGTCCTCGCCCAGGCCAAGGACACCTTCGAGCAGGTCGAACGCGGCGTCTACCGGCTGAAGGAAGACGCGTAAGGTGTATCGACCGGTCTCAATCGTCGAGTTGGAACGGGACGCCCATATCGAAAGATGTGGGCGTCGCTCCATACGGGCATTCGGAACGACCGAAGCGTTTTCCTAAACTTCGTGAAGCTTTTTTTCACGGCGAGAAGAAAAAAGTGGTCGATTAATTCCTGGATGCCGTAAAACGTGGAAACGCTTCACGGTTAATTGGATACGCATTTTCCAAGCGGGAAAACATCTGGTGTGGCACGAAGTGGACGAGAAAAAAACCGTCGCCGCCGCCATTGCCTGACTTGACAGGCCGGTGTGGTTTTGATATGGTTCTACAAATCAACATCCGGGAGAATCGCCTGGACGTTCCGGGAAAGGCGCCGTTTGGGCGTCGAATGCATAGCTTCATCCGAACCTTGAATTGGATTGTAAAACTGTTATGTCGGCAGTCTCCGCCAACTTCATTCTTATGCGCGTACTTCGGGTAGTCGGAATTATTATTCCGATTATTAGCATTATTATGAATGAAAATCGGCGGAAGGAGATGCCGTTTTGACGAAGTCGGCCGTGATTCGAGGCCTCTCGAAAAAACGATACAAGCCTTTCGCCCGAGACGGCGAAAGGCTTTTTTTATGGATTTTACACGCGAAAGGTTTGATTCCCGTGCATCTCAAAGACATCGAACGCGCCCACGCCGCCCTCCGCGGCGTCCTCCATGACATCCCGGTAAGTTCGTCCCGCACCTTCTCGCAACTGAGCGGGGCCGACCTGTTCCTCAAGTGTGAAAATCTCCAGAAAACCGGTTCCTTCAAGGTCCGGGGCGCCTACAACAAGATTATCCGCCTGACCCGGGAAACGGAGCGGGCCCAGGTCATCGCCGCCAGCGCCGGCAACCATGCCCAGGGAGTCGCGTGGTCCGCCGCCAAGCTCGGCGCCGACGCCGTCATCGTCATGCCGGAAGGCACCCCCATCGCCAAGGTCCAGGCGACGGAAGGCTACGGCGCGAAAATTATCCTCCACGGCGGCTGCTACGACGACGCCTACGCCAAGGCCTGCGAGGTGATGGAGGAGACCGGGGCCGAATTCGTCCACCCGTTTGACGACGAGGAAGTCATTGCCGGACAGGCGACGGTGGCGGTGGAAATCCTGAAGGACATGCCGACCGCCGACGTCGTCATCGTCCCCGCCGGCGGCGGCGGCCTGTTGGCCGGGATTGCCTATTACATCAAGCAGATCAACCCGCGTATCCGGGTGGTCGGCGTGCAGGCCGAAGGGGCCGACGCCATCGTCCGCTCGTTCCGGACCCGGACCCTCTCGGAGACGGACACCGCCCAGACCATCGCCGACGGCATCGCGGTGAAGCGGCCGGGAACAATCACCACGGAGTACATCAACAAGTACGTCGACGACATGGTCGCCGTCTCCGACGACGAAATCGCCGAAGCCATCCTCCTCCTTCTCGAGCGGCACAAGATGGCGGTGGAACCGGCGGGCGCGGCGTCGCTGGCGGCGGCGCTGCACCAGCGGGCGGACGTCGCGGGGAAACGCATCGTCTGCCTCCTGTCCGGCGGCAACATCGACGTCAGCTTTATCCAGAAGATTGTCGAAAAGGGCCTTATCACCCGGGGCCGGCTGATGAAGTTCCGCACCATCATGCCGGACGTGCCGGGGAGCCTCGGGCGGTTTTCCACCATCGTCTCCGAGTGCCGGGCCAACATCATCATGGTCCAGCACGACCGCCTGTCCACCGGCCTCAGCCTCTCGGACGCCATCCTCCACGTCGCCTGCGAACTGGCGAGCATGGAGCACGGCCGGGAACTGGTGGCGCGGCTCGAACAGGCCGGGTATGAAATCGTCCTGGAATCGTAAGGTCCCGCTTCCACAAGAAGAAACGCCGCGCCACCGGCGCCAGACAGGTGTGCTGACAGCGTCATCCGCTAGCCAAGCCGCAACGGCCATGCTGAAAAAGTGAGAAAACTGTATGCAAATGAACGGCTCAGAAATCCTGGTCCAGTCCTTGATCGACCAGGGCGTCGACCTGGTGTTCGGGTATCCCGGCGGTACCGTCCTCTTCATCTACGACGCCCTCTACCACCGGAAAAAAGAGATAACCCACATCCTCGCCTCCCACGAACAGGGCGCCGCCCACGCCGCCGACGGCTACGCCCGCGCCACCGGGAAGACTGGCGTCGCCATCGCCACCTCCGGCCCCGGCGCCACCAACCTCATTACCGGGATAGCGAACGCCTACCTCGATTCGACCCCGACGGTGTTTATCACCGGCAATGTCGCCCTCGACCAGATAGGCCGCTCCAGCTTCCAGGAAGTGGACGCGGTCGGCATAACCCGGCCCATCATCAAGAAGAATTTCTTCGTGAAAGACCCGGGGGAAATCGCCCGGGTGGTCCGGGAAGCCTTCACCGTCGCCAATTCCGGCCGGAAGGGCCCGGTCCACATCGACATCCCGAAGGACGTCACGGCGGCGATGGCCGAGTTCGTGCCGGAACCCCGCTTCTCCGTCCTCCCCGACCCGGAACCGGCCGACGACGCCATTAGGGCGGCGGCCGAGTGTATCCGGAACGCCGAGCGGCCGCTTCTCTATGTCGGCGGCGGCGTCGTCTTCGCCGATGCCTCGCCGGCGCTTCGGGCGTTCCTCGAAAAGACCAAACTGCCTGTCTGCAACAGCATGATGGGGTCGTCGGCGGTGCTCCCGTCGTACTCCCTCAACCTCGGCATGGTCGGCATGCACGGCACGCCCACCGCCAACATGGCGACCGGCGAATGCGATCTCCTGATCGCCGTCGGCGCCCGCTTCTCCGATCGGGTCACTGGCAAGCGGAACGCTTTTGCCAAGAACTCGAAAGTCATCCACATCGATATCGATCCGGCGGAAATTTCCAAAAACATTCCGGCCGACATCGGCATCGTCGGCCAGTCGGCCACGGTTTTGAACCGCCTGGCCGAACTGCTGCCGCCGGGGAAGAGCAGCCCGTGGACCCACAAGCTTCTCCACTACAAGGCGATGAATCCGCTGCCGGCGTCGAACTCCCCGAGCCTGACGCCGTACAAGGTGCTGACGGCCCTGAAGAAACTCCTCAAGGACGACGCCATCGTCGCCACCGACGTCGGCCAGCACCAAATGTTCACCGCCCAGCACTACCCGTTTTCGGTGCCGCGGAGGTTTATCAGTTCGTGCGGCCTCGGCACCAGGGGGTTCGGCATGGGCGCGGCGGTGGGGGGCCAG
>JAJQFC010000288.1 GCA_021201355.1 Planctomycetaceae bacterium
GGAACTTCACGTAGATCCGGCCCTGGCCGTCGGTGTTGTTGCCGTACATGATGCTGTCGGCGCCTTCTTCGGTGATGGTGACGCCGCCGACGCCGGCGACGACCTTACCGGTGCCTTCTTCAAGGGTGTTGTTGAAGATGGCGACGGTGCCGGACTCGCGCGCTTCCCCGAGACCGCCGGTCTGGGAAATGGCGCTCGTCGAGGTGGTGGCGCCGACGACGACCACGTCGGATTCGGCGACCTCGGTGGAGGCGACGGCCTCCGCCTTGGCGCTGTCGGCCAGCTTGGCCGCGTCGACCGGGGTGGTCGGCATGGCGGTGGCGCTGTTGGTGAATTCGCCCAGATCCTTCTGGTCGTCGTTGGTCATACGGATCTTCAGACCGTTCAGCGGGCTGTTCGGGTTGTCCGGGGTCATCCAGCCGCCGGCGGTGTCGTCGGTGCCGGTCTTGCCGTCCTTGTCGACCGTTTCGCCGTTGACATCCAGCTTCATGTCGTCCGAGGAGAACGAACCGATCTGGTGGATATCGTTGCCGTTTTCGTCGGCCAGGGTCAGGGTGACGGTGAACTTGCCGTTCGGGGCGTTGTTGGAGTCAACCAGGTTGACGATGTTCGCCTTGACGGTCAGCTCGCCCGCCTTGAGGGCGTTGACGATGGCCGTCATGTTGGCGCCGTTCCGGTCGAGCTGGTCGAGGTCGAACTTGTCGAACTTGATTTCCAGCTTGCCGTCGTTGTTGCCGGCCTTGGTGTTGTACAGGTTTTCGGCGACGGTGACGGGGTCGGTGGTGAGCTTCTCCTTGGACGCGACCGAGTCGAACAGCTTGTCGGTCCTGCCGGTGGCTGCCGCGTACTGGGTGTTCGAGGCGTCGGTATCAATCTCGAGGTTCGTCGTGTACGTGAGGTCCATGAGGGCGTTCAGGACGGCAACGTCCTTTTCATCGCCGGCTTCGATGCCGTTGATGGCGAAGGCCGAGTCCTTGTCAGTAGCGATCGCGCCGTCCGTCCCATCCCACGAATTGGTGAGGATGAACTCCTTGCCGTCAACCGTGGCGACGAGGGAGAAGGTCGGGTCATCGGCATCTTCGCCGGCGTTCATCCTGACGCCGAAGCTGACCGACTTGCCGATGAGGGCATTGCCGGCGGCAAGGCCGTTGGTGTCACCGTTGTGGACGCTGAGCGTGATTGCCGCATTGGCGTCGTCCCGCAGGTAGTCCATGGTGAACACTTGCGCGGCGCCGCTCTTGAAATTGCCGGCGTAGACGTTCATTGATGTGACACTGGCAGCCGTATTAACAGTGACGATGTTTTGGCCCACCTCGGTGGCAATAGGGGCCGGAGCAGTGCCAAGAGCGTTCGAAGCGTCGCCGGTGAAGGCTAACGACGACTTGGACACACCGCCGGTTATCGAATACTTGAGACCGGCAAGCGGACCGGAGGTCAACGTTTTTTGGCCGGTGGTATTACCGGTGTCGGCGTCCAGATCCGATGCGGGTATGGTAAAGGTGGTCGAGGCAAGATCATCGGTGGTACCGTCGCCGAAATCGAGCTTAACACTGATAGTGCCGTCCGCATTGTTGGTCAACGTGGACTTAACCTCCATACTGTCGATAGAGAAGGCATTATAGAGTTTAAGCGCGTTTTCCTTCGAGGTGCTGTTCAGGAGAGCGGTGAAGTCGAAGTCGGTACCAAAGTCGATGGCAAGGTTGCCGCCCAAGTCGGCCTGGCCAGTAGTGCCGTAGATATTCGTAGCGACAGTGACCGGCGCTGCAATGGAAATCTTGAGGTCGCCCGCGGCGAGAGGATCGGGACTCACACCACCTGCGAAAACATTACCGGTAGCCAGTGACGAGGCCAAATCAATATCTTTGTCAACGGCGAGCGCCCCACCAAGTGCACCACCACCACCCGCTACCAGAAGCTGTTGGACGTCAGCAGCGAAGTTAGCATCTGCAGTGCCGCCCGAGACGTGCGTAACCGTATGATCTTTAACTATATCATTGAGGGTGCCGGTCTTGCCATCCCAACCTGTAGCAATGGAGTATTTCCCACCATCAGCGGCAACGGCATACAATGTGTATGTGGGGGCACTACCGTCCTTGCCAGCTTCGAGTTCGGCGGCGAAGGAAACAGTTTTATTACCGTCATTGAAAGCATTGCTGGTTGCAGTGCTTTGACCGGTGATGGTGAATGTAACTTGCGAACCGTCAGCGGCTTTCAGGCCTGCTATTTCAAATACTCCTGTATTACCAGTGGTATCAATACCGGTAAGCGTAGTTTGACCACTCGTACTAGCAGTAACAGCACTCGTCTTCTGCACCGTCGTCAACTGGCCCGTCTTGGTGCCGGTAGCGGCGACGCCGGCGGCGGGATTGTTCACCGCTCCACCCGCATTGTACCCGAGGGCATCGGTATCGACGTTCTTGAGCGTGATTTTGGTGCCGGCAAGAGCGCCGTAGTCCTCGTTCAGGGTGATTTCGAGTTCGCCATCATCCGCAAGGGCCTGCCTCTGCGCGTCATTCAGGGTCACCGCCTTGGATTCGTATTTATCAGCGGCACCGCCAGTTTCGCCAATCTGGATGGTGAAGCCCATATTGCTTTGATTCGTCCCGGTGCGAGCGACAGTAATATTAAGAGCACCAGTGCCGGTAGCAGCGGCAGCGGCGGTTGCAAAATCGCCCTGAAGGGCTGGTTTCTCGTGGTACAGGGCGTCCCAGTCCACCTTGATGTCGAATTCGGCGCTGCCGTTCGGTGTGCCACCGATAGCGGGGCCGAAGAGGTTATTCATTGTCACAAGGTTGGGAAGTGCCGCATCCCGACTCGCAGACACCAGGGTGACCTGGGTCGAGCTGCCGATGAGGATACTTTCCTTCGTCACCGCACCGCTGCTGAAAGTGGCGGTGAGGGTCTGGGCGGCGGTGACGCCGCCGGCATTGACCGGCTTCGTCGGATCGTAGCCGTTCGTCGCGATGCCGTTCGTGATGACGAATTCCGAACCGGCAAAAGCGCCGTCGCCATCGATGGAGACAGTGGTCGAACCGGGTGTGCCGGTGGCGTAGTCGTTGTTCGCCAGGGCGGTCTTCTGGGCGGCGGTGAGATCCTGCTTCTTCGTCATGTAGACCTTGTCGTCGGCGACGTTGACGATGTCAATCTGGACGCCGAGTTCCGACTGCTTCTCGCCCGACAGGGACATGCGGACGCTGATTTTCCCGGCGTTGACGTCGGCGATGAAATCGGCCTTGTCTTCGTCGGCGACGGATTCGTAGATCTTGTTCCAGTCCACCTTGATGGTGCCGTCGACAGTGCCGTTTTCGTCGTTGCCGACCTTGGGACCAAAGACGTTTTCCATGGTCAGGGACACTTCGGTCGGGCCGGACAGTTCATAGGTGGCCGCGATGGAGGAGTCGGCGACGCTGATGTCGTTCGTCTCGCCCTTCGCATTCGCCAGGGACAGGTTCGACCGCATGGCGGTGAGGAGATCTTTATTGTTGTCGTCGTACTTCATCTGTTCGGTAATCGCCGCGGACAGACCGCTGGCCGTGCCGTCCCAACCCTTGGTGAGGTCGATGTAGTTTTTGCCGTCGTCGATGCTGACCCGGAGAGCGACGTTTTCGCCGTCGGCCGCGACCTGGAACTTGAAGCCTTCGACGTCGTTGGCGAGCATGTAGTCTTCAATGCCCTTCCCCAAAGTGAAGGAGGTCTCGGAAACGGTGGTATTGCCGTCCGCGTCGGTGACGGAACTGTTGACGCCTTCAATGGTGAAGGTCTTGTCGGCGGCGGGGATTTCGCCGACGGTAGAGGTGCCCTTGCTGGTCTGGGCGATCTTCTGGGCGGAGTTGAAGACGAGGGCGGCGTCAA
>JAJQFC010000072.1 GCA_021201355.1 Planctomycetaceae bacterium
CATCAACTGTCCCCTCGGCTGCATCCTCACGGTGTCCTTGGACGACAACGGCGAAGTCGCCGACGTCACCGGCAACCAGTGCGCCCGCGGCGTCGCCTATGCCAGGATGGAATCGACAAACCCAACCCGAATGATGACCTCCACCGTCCGCCTGACCGGCGGCGCCATCGGGCAAGCCCCGGTCAAGACCGCCGCTCCCATCCCGAAGGGCCTGGTGGTGGACTCGGTAAAAGCCCTGAAACCGGTGGAGCTCACCGCCCCGGTGACCCTCGGCCAGGTGGTGCTCGCGAATGTCTGCGGCACCGGCGTCGACGTCATCGCCACCCGGTCCATTCCCCGGGGCAAGGCCGACTAACGGGCACCCTGTTTCCGCCCGTTCATACTTGACGATATCCACGACGGCGAAAGGAGGAGAAGGTAAAGGCTCGGTTAGTATAACGGTTCTTTTTTTTGTATCGCCCGCATCCTTGTGAGGGGCGGGCCGGCCGGTTTGCCGATTCAGAAATCAAGGAGAAAGAAATGGCGCAGTATCTGATGGCATTGGACCAGGGCACGACCAGCTCGAGGTGCATTTTGTTCGACAAGGGCGGCAACATCAAGAGCGTGGCCCAACTCGAATTCCAACAGATTTTCCCGAAGGCGGGCTGGGTGGAGCACGACCCGATGGAAATCTGGTCTTCACAGGTGGCGGTTGTCGCCGAGGCCCGCGCCCGTATCGGCGCCAACGCCGAAGACATCGCCGCCATCGGCATCACCAACCAGCGCGAAACCACCGTCGTATGGGACAAGCACACCGGAAAACCCGTCTATAACGCCATCGTCTGGCAGTGCCGCCGCACCTCCGAGTACTGCGACACCCTGAAGGCGAAGGGCTTCGACAAGGTCATCCGGGAAAAGACCGGCCTCGTCGTCGACGCCTACTTCTCCGCCACCAAGGTTCGCTGGATTCTCGAAAACGTCGAAGGCGCCCGCGCCAAGGCGGAAAAGGGCGATCTCCTCTTCGGCACCATCGACTCCTGGCTCATCTGGCAACTCACCAAGGGCAAGGTCCACGTCACCGACTATTCGAACGCCAGCCGCACCATGATGTACAACATCCACAAACTCGAATGGGACGACGAAATCCTGAAGGAACTCGGCATCCCCCGCAGCATGCTGCCGGAAGTCAAGCCGTCAAGCTGCGTCTACGCGAAGACCAGCCCCGAATTCCTCGGCGGCGAAGTCCCCATCGCCGGTATCGCCGGCGACCAGCAGGCCGCCCTCTTCGGCCAGTGCTGCTTCGAACCCGGCATGGTGAAGAACACCTACGGCACCGGCTGCTTCATCCTCATGCAGACCGGCGAAAAGGCCATCGCCTCCGAGAACGGCCTCCTCACCACCATTGCCTGGGGCTGCGACGGCAAGGTCGAGTACGCCCTCGAGGGCAGCGTCTTCGTGGCCGGCGCCGCCATCCAGTGGCTCCGCGACGGCCTCCGCATGATCGACAACGCCGCCTTCACCGAAGCCTATGCCAAGAAGGTATCGGATTCGAACGGCGTCTACGTCGTGCCGGCCTTCGTCGGCCTCGGCGCGCCGTACTGGGATCAGTACGCCCGCGGCACCATCGTCGGCATCACCCGCGGCGTCGAGAAGGAACACTTCATCCGCGCCACCGTCGAATCCCTCGCCTACCAGTCCGCGGACGTCATCCGCGCCATGCAGGCCGACGCCGGCGTCACCCTGAAGTCCATCCGCGTCGACGGCGGCGCCAGCGCCAACAACTTCCTCATGCAGTTCCAGTGCGACATCCTGGACACCCTGATCGTCCGCCCGGCCATGATTGAAACGACCGCCCTCGGGTCCTGCTACCTGGCCGGCCTGGCCGTCGGCTTCTACGCGGACAAGGCCGACATCGTCAAGAACGTGGCTGTCGACAAGACGTTCAAACCGCAAATGGAGCCCGCCGTCCGCGCTGAGCTGCTCGCCGGTTGGGAAAAGGCAGTGAAATGTTCGTTCGGCTGGGCAAAGTAACCTGGCCACTGTGAAGAGGAGAGTATTATGTCACCCTATCTCGCCGAATTTATCGGGACCGCTTTTCTCGTGCTTCTTGGCGACACCGTGGTCTGCAACGTGGTCCTGAATAAAACCAAGGGCAACAGTTCCGGCTGGATTGTCATTGCATTCGGCTGGGCGGTGGCGGTTCTTATTCCGGCCCTGATGTTCGGGCCGACTTCGGGCGCGCATTTCAATCCGGCACTCACTCTCGGCCTCGCCATCAACGGTGCTTTGCCCATGGCCGACCTGGTGCCGTACATCGTCTGCCAAATGCTGGGCGCCATTTTCGGCGGCATCCTGGTCTGGCTCATGTACAAGGATCACTTCGACGCAACCGACGATCAGGGAGCCAAGCTCGGCTGTTTCTGTACCGGCCCGGCCATCCGCAACCCGATGTCCAACCTGTTCAGCGAGATCCTCGCAACCTTCGTTCTCGTCTTCTGCATCCTCGGCGTCACCCAGACCGGCGTTGGTGCGTCACCGGCCCTCGGTACCTTCGAAGTCTGCGCCATCATCCTGTCCTGCGGCGTCAGTCTCGGCGGTACCACCGGCTACGCCATCAACCCGGCCCGCGACCTCGGCCCCCGCATCGCCCACGCCATCGTTCCCATCAAGGGCAAGGGCAGTTCGGACTGGGGCTATGCCTGGATTCCGGTGTGCGGTCCCTTCATCGGCGGCGTCCTCGGCGCGGTGTGCGCGGCGGCCCTCTTTGTCTAAGGCATCCGGAGGATTCTGCGTTATCCCGGGTAGCGTGATAGTAGTAGGAAATATAGACGCATAGCGGTTGCTCGGTTTCCACGCGGGCGACCGAACGCAACCGGCTCGGGAATTTTCGCGGAATTTTCTCAGTGCTGAAGTACACTATGTGAGGGAATTGGCCCGGTGGGAGCGGCGGCATCCGCCCTCGTTCCCGCCGGGCACCGTCTTGGAAGGAGATCACCTATGAGCAAAGTACGGTTCATGCTGGCAGCGCTGACGCTGACGGTGGCCTGGACCGCCTCCGCCTGGTCGGCGAACGCACCGGCGGCCGCCACTCCGGTGGAAAAGGGGGTCGAGGTATCGTTCGACTTTTCGCGGAAGGGCGGCACCGGCACCAACCAGTACGCCATCTGGATAGAAGACGCCGACGGCAAATTCATCAAGACCATTTTCGTTACCAGTTTCACCACCGTCCGTGGCGGCTGGCGCTACCGCAATGAAAATCTTCCCCGCTGGATTGAGGCGTCCAACGTCGCTAAAATGCCCAGGAAAAAGATGGACGCCATCAGCGGCGCCACCGCCGGCAACCGGCGGGTCGTTAAATACTGGGATTTGACGGACGAAGACGGCGATCCGGTGCCGAACGGCGATTATACCGTCTTCCTTGAGGGGACCATCCGCCGGGAAAACCAGGTTCTCTACCGGGCCCAGATCTACGTCGGCGGCGAACCCGCCACCATCGAACCGCTCCCCGAATATACGGGAAAAGCCACAACCGATCGCGACATGATTCAGAATGTCGTCGTCAAGTACACACCATGATAAAAGAGACGTGCCGGTTGGTTTGTCGGGCCAGGCGATTGCCTGGCCCTCATTTTTTTCGATATCGGTTTCACTCCGCAACGGCGCCCCTCGTTCGATACGGAAGATGCCGTGTCACTACAGCGTCGCCATATCGGCGGCGGTCAATTCCTTTACTTCATCCGGAATCGTCTCCGTGATATCGGCCGCCGGACGGTCCACCAGCATTTTATAATTCGGCTGCCGCAGGTGCCAATCCGCCGTCCAGCACATAAAGCCGACCCGCACCACCAGCA
>JAJQFC010000249.1 GCA_021201355.1 Planctomycetaceae bacterium
GCGCATGAAAGTTATTAGGTCAAAAAAAACCGAATTTCCTGCGCGACCGGGTATAAATCACTTGTCGACCATGGAAGGAGCGGAGAGAAAGAGAGAGAGAGAGATTTTCGCCCCTTCCATGACCGACAAGCCGTACCGGGTGGCTGGTTCCCGGAGTGCCGTCCGGTATCAGCCCTTACAAGAAGTCAGACCACGGTGTTACATTGAAACGCCTTCTGAATTTTTACGCACCACAACCCCGCACTGCCTTACCGTCCCCACAACCGCACCGGTTTCGACCCGGGATAGTAAAGGGACAGGATATCGAGGAAATTATACCGAAGCTTGTCAGCCGCGTAGGCGGCGCCGTGCTGGCAGAGGCCGACGCCGTGTCCCCAGCCGAGTCCGGTGAAGGTGATGCTCGCTTCGTTGCCGCCCTGTATGACCATATAGGTACTGGCGACGTTTTTCCGGTCCGCGCCCATGGCCAGGCGGAACTGGTTGGCGGGAATTCGCACCGTCAGGCCACGGCCGCCGGCCATGGTGATTTCCACCGTCACCACCCGGCCGAGATTGCCGCCGAGAGGGTTTCCGTAGGCGTCGAGGCCCTGGATCATCCGGATTTCGCCGCCCTGGCGGAGCACGCCGCCCTGGCGGAGCACGCCGGCCCGGCGGAGGCGGGTGGCGATTTCCTGGCGGGTATAGGTTACCGACCACTGGCTCGGCTTGTTGGCCCGGTCGGAACAGCGCGGGCAGCGGACGCCGGAGAGGGCGAGAATGGGCGTTTTCGTGAATACCCAGCGGGCGTCGGCGGTAAAGCCGCCGCATTCCGAATGAAAGAAGGTTTTGATAAGGGCGTTCTTTTCGGTGATGACTATGCCGGCCGTGGAATCCACCGCCCGCCGGACCTGCGGTTCCACTGCCAGGGACGGCCGCCAAACCTGGGACCGGGTGCTGGCGTGGACGTCGTACTCCTCGTTCCGGCGGCTTTTCACTTCGAAATAGGCGAAGGTCCGGCTCGCCACCGCCTGGGCCCGGAGGGCCTCGAGGGGCCAGTTGGACGGGACTTCGCCGGCGACGACGCCGTAGAGGTATTCCTCCATCGGCAGCCGGGCGAGGACGCGGACCCGGGGGATCTTCCGGTTGCCGTCGACGACGTGGGTGCCGTAAATTTCGATTTCATGGGGAATGGAAACGGTGGTTTGTTCGTTCCCGTTCCGCCAGGTGAGGCGGAGCGGTTGGGAATCGAGGTTTTTCATCCTGACCCGAACGTAATGATCGGTACCGATGCGGACGCCCTGCCCGGTCGGCGTCACCTCGACAGCCACGGACTGGGTGAAGGTGCCGTCCTCGGCCTTCATCTGCATGGTCACCGCCTGCATCCAGACCTTGCCGTTTATCGTCAGGGTGGCGTGGTCGAGGGCGTCGGCGACGAGAACCCGGACTTCCGGCTGGACCGGCCCCCGGCCCGGCATGTTGGCGGCCAGGAGTTCCCCGCCGGCGGCGGGTATGCGGAGATCCGGCGCGTCATGGAAGGCGATATGGTAAAATCCGAACGCCAACGCGGCCAGACAGACCAGTTTCAAAAACCAACGGATCATGGACACATCCTTATTCGTCCGGCCGGTCGCGGCGGACGGAGTCGTCGTCACGGAAATAGAGGTGCTTGGCAGTGGGGCGGAAGCGTTCATCTTCGGAAAAAACGCAGCCGCAGTACTGCTGTTTGTATATCCCCCGCATCATTTTCTCGTCCGGGAGAACCTGCCGGAGATCGGCCTGGTAAAACTCGACGCCAACCGCCGCCGCCGCCCGCCGTCCTTCTTCCGCCACGAGATCCCGGTCCTGCTCACGGCTGGCGAGGAGCGTGGTGGTGAAGCCGGCCAGGCCCTTGTCCGCCGCCGCCCGGGCCGTGCGTTCCAGCCGGAGCGCGTAACAGCGGCGGCAGCGTTCTCTCCGCGGCAGGTCCGGCCGATAGACTTCCCGAAGGTAGAGGTCGAGGCCGTAGTCATCATCAATTTCCGCAACCAGCCGATCCCTTTCAAGATAAACCCGGAGAGCCTTTATCCGTCTCCGGAACTCCAATAACGGGTGGATGTTCGGATTATAGAAAAAAATGCCGGCCACGGGCGGCAGAGTGTCCGGCCCGGTGGCGGCCAGGGTCGAGCGGGCTGCCGCCAGGCACGGCGCGCAGCAGGTATGGAGAAGTATCGAGTCGGTAAGTGGCATAATTCTCCTCTGCAGCCGGTTTGTGGCTTCTGTCCGGCGACCGTCGGCGCGGCCGGGCCGGTGGCCCGCGAGCCACGGCGAAAAAAAAAGACGGTACGTCCTTCGATAAAGGACCGCCCGCCGTCGTCATCAGCCGCCGGCGGACGCTTTTGTCGTACTATCGTTATATGAATCTTATTGTTAAGAAAAAAGGAAAAGCCCGGAGAGAAAAAAGAAAAAAAGAAAAAATCGGCGAGGGGGGGTCAACACGGTCCGACAGGTAATTGGTGTAGTGAAAGCAAAAAAATCAGACTCCTTCTCCCAACCCCCGGCTGGAACTCCTCATCCTTCCCTAACCGGGGGTGGCTTTTATAGAGGGATAATTTTCAGACCCATCCCCGAGGGCCTCCCCCCAGGCCCTGGCGGTTCAACCTCTCCCCCGGTTGAACCGCTTTTTTTGTCCATACCCGTTCTCCGGTTGACAGTACCGTCCGGCCCACGACAATGACCCAATCCGCGTTTTCCCGGCAAAAAAAGTGCGATCACGGCGTCGCCCGCAAAGGCCGGGGCCGAAACAATCACAGTCTCAAGGAGAACCCCCATATGTCCGAAGCCAAAATCAAGATCGTGGTCAAAAGTTCCAAATGCCCGCATTATACGGCCGGCGACGTTATCTACGTCGACGGACCGCTGGTGGACAAGGAACGGTCGGCGAACATCTGCCTTACCGCCATGAGCGCCATTATGCCGTTTATCTATGCGGCCCGGAAGAACGTCGACCGGGAAGGCATGGGCTTCGACGAACTGACGTTTCAGTGTCCGGACGTGCCGGAGTCGGTCGAGTTCACCCTGATTCCGTACAAGGACGAAAGTTTGTAAAGTCATACCTTGCAAGGCGAAAAATGTCCGTCGGCCGCTGGTTTTTCGGTTGCAAAGAGGCTTTCGGAACCGTATTGTTTATATAGGTGAATCACCGTAATCATTGTGTTCTCCTCCCCGGTCGGGGAGGACGTTGTCGCGTCATACACCAGTCTCAACAAGGAGAAAAACATGGCCCATGTCATTACCGACGCCTGCGTTGCCTGCGGCGCCTGCAAGGACGCCTGCCCCACCAGCGCCATCGCCGAAGGCGATCCGATCTACGTCATCGACGGCGGTGCCTGCGTTGACTGCGGTGCCTGCGTTGGCGAATGCCCGTCCAACGCCATCAAGCCGGAATAGATTGCACTCGAGTTTTTGAGAGTTTTCGCTCCGCAAGGCGTACTCGGCAAAGACTATGGTGTTTTCCTCCGATTTGATGCAGTTGCGTCAGAACATCTGTTCCACCCCGTCCGGGACTTCGGTTCCGGACGGTTTTTTTGCCGGTGATCTTCGCCGGTTCCCTGTGTTCCATCCTGCCAACCACTGCCACTCCCATAAAAAAATATTATTTTTTCCCGATTTTCCTTCAAGTTTCCAACGGTTTAGACCGAGTGGCGGCATTTTTCTGAAAAAAGGCACGCCTGTTGCATCCATGGAAATGTGTAACGACGTTCATGAAAGACGAATGAACGGAGAGGTTGAACGACCGAATCCCCCCTGAGGTACCGAGTGAAGTAAACCGAGTGAAGTACCGAGTAAAGGC
>JAJQFC010000079.1 GCA_021201355.1 Planctomycetaceae bacterium
TTTTCGCGAACGCCCTCGGTTCCGACGACCCGGCCATTCGCGAAGTGTCCTTGTCGTTCCTGGTCGGCTGGTTTACCGCCGACTCCCGGCGAATCCTCATGAACACGCTCGCTCTCGAGCAAAACCCGGAGACGATCAGCCTCATTATCGGCGGCATCGCCCGCCTGCCGCGAAATCTCGCCGTTCAGGGCCTGATGGACGTCATGTTCCTTCCGGGAATCGAAGGCCATATCGTCGACGAGTCGGCCGAGCGGCTCCGCGCCCTCACGGAGGAAACGATCCCGAATCATCCGGGGGACTGGCGCGACTGGTGGCTCGATAATGAGGAACGGTACAAGTAGCCGGGCCGGTGAGGCGCTGGTTGGGAGGAAGATGTCGGGCCCGTTCATGCGTACGTATTGACTGGAGACATCCGGATCAGTGACCCGTACCTTTAAGGGGACGTCCGGACCGGCGACACGCCCGTTTGTACGAAAACATTCGGACCGGCAACGCTTCCGTTTTTACCACGCGTCCGGACCGGCGGCATTCGCGCGCGTGAGAACACGTCCCGGCCCGGTGCCGGAGACATTCCATTCTTCACCGCACGGTGCCCGGACGAACAAGCGCCGGGCATATTTTTTCCCGGTTATGGTTGAAACGGATTGGGGTTCGGGCTATACTTGACGGTCCTCCGGCCGGGTATTCTGCGCGGCCGGATCGGGGAACAGACCCGTGGAGCCGTGGCGCAGTGCGGAGACCGCCGCCTGCCCGGGCCAGACGGGTTTTCGCTCACTTTCTCATGGGATCGCCCGGATGCCCCTGCCAATCAACAGAACGCTGGTTCTGCCGCCCGGATTTCTTTGCCTCCCGAACCAGCCCACCCGGCTGTGTACGGTGATAGCCAGCGGCGTCGCCGTCACCGTCTATGATCGGCGGCAATGCCTCGGCGGCGTTGGCCACTTCTCCCATCCGAAACGCATGGGCGGGGTGTCGACCCCGGACTTTGCCGCGCCGGCCCTGGTGGGCCTTATCCGGATGTTCACGAAGGCCGGATCCGACCTCCGCCACCTCGAAACCTACCTCTACGGCGGGGCGGACAATCCGGCCGCGCCCGGCTTTTCCGGGTGCCGGGGCATGCAGAACCTCCAGGTCGGCCGGGAGATACTGGGGAAGTTGGGCGTCCGGATCGCCGGCAGCGACGTCGGCGGCCGTTTCGCGAGAAAACTCGTGTTCTACACCGGCACCGGCGAAAGCATGCTGGCCAAGGTGACGGACATCGAGGTTGACGACTGGTATCCGCCGCCGGTGAGTCTGGCGAGCGTGTGGGACTGACTGCCATGGCCGATGACGAGGAACGGGACAACGCTGTCTCCCGGAAGGCGACGGGGACGGAACGGGTCGAATACACCGCCGCCGAGATTGCCAGGCAAAAGTCGAAATTTCAGGAAACGATTGTCATGCAATCGGCCGAACTCCTGAAAAAGCTTAAGATACAATCCATCCCGCAGCCGGAATTCGCCGAACTGTCCGAACTCATCTCGCACAACTTCGGCATCAAGGTCGGCGAGAACAAGCGCACCCTCGTCACCGGCCGCGTCCATCCCATGATGGAAAAATACGGCTTCGCCACCCACCGGGATTTTCTGGAAGCGATAAAGCGGGACAAAAGCGGCCAGCTCCTGTCCGAACTGGCCAACCGCATTTCCACGAACCACACCGCCTTCTACCGGGAGGACGGGCACTTCAGGCTGCTGTCCGGCACGGTGCTCCCGGCCATTGTCGATGGGAAAAACGCCCGGGGCGACAAGGATCTCCGCGTCTGGTGCGCCGCCTGCGCCACCGGCGAGGAAGCGTATACGATTCTCTTCACGATAATGCGCCACTTCGGATACAGCTATTCAAGCTGGCGGGCCGGCGTTCTCGCCACCGACATCTCCGCCGACGCCCTCGCCACCGCCCGCCGCGGCGTTTATGCCTCCCAGCGGATTGAACCAATCCCCCGGGACGTCCTCGCCACCTATTTCGACCGGGTGGACCGGGACAATTACGAGGTCAAACCGGAATACCGCCAGGAAGTGACTTTCCGGCGGCTGAACCTTATCAAGGATTCCTACCCGTTCAAGCAAAAGTTTGATATTATCTTTTGCCGGAACGTCATGATCTATTTCAGCCGCCCGACCCGGACGGAACTCATCGGCAAGCTGCACGACTGGCTTGTTCCGGGCGGCTACCTGTTCATCGGCCATTCCGAGTCCCTGGTCGGGACGTGGAAGGGCTACGACTATGTCGCGCCGGCGGTTTACCGCCGGAACGATTGACCGGCCGGGAACCTTTCGGGCGTTCCCGCGCGGAATACGTGCCGGAGGATATAGGCGTTTCCCCGTATTACGGCCGGTCGAACAGGTGAACGCAGGTCTTCCACAAGATACTTTCTGCAGGTGAAAGGATGCACATGGGTGAAAAAATCCGAGTACTTATCGTCGACGACTCCGCCCTGGTCCGGGATATCCTCTCGGTCGGCCTGTCCCGCGACCCGGAACTGGAAGTGGTCGGCACCGCCGCCGATCCCTTCGAGGCCGGGGAAAAAATCCCGAACCTCCGGCCCGACGTCATGACCCTGGACGTCGAAATGCCCCGGATGAACGGGCTCGAATTTCTTCGCCGCCTCATGCCCCAATACCCGCTTCCGGTGGTGATGGTGAGCGCCCTGACGGAGAAAGGCAAACAGCTCACCCTGGACGCCCTCGCCCTCGGCGCCGTCGACTTCGTCGCCAAGCCGAAAGCCGACCTCGCCCGGGGGATGGAACTCCTCATGGCGGACCTGACCCTGAAAATCAAGATCGCCGCCGGCGCCAAACTTCTCCGCTATAAACAGGAGACCCGGGTCGAGAACCAGACCGCCCGGGAGACCGCCACCCTGAAAAAGGAGGCGATAATCAATCACGCCGAACCGTCGAGCCGGGTGATAATTATCGGCGCCTCCACCGGCGGCACCGAAGCGGTCCGGGAAATCGTCACCCGGTTTCCGGAACGGACGCCGGGTATCGTCGTTCTCCAGCATATGCCGGGCGGCTTCACCAGGCTGTTCGCGAACCGCCTCGATTCGGAAACGGCCATGAAAGTAAAGGAAGCCGAAGACGGCGACCAGATCATCAACGGCCGCGTCCTCGTCGCTCCGGGCGGCAAGCAGGTGCGGCTGAGGAAGGATTCCCGGACCGGTTACTCGGTCGTCCTCGAAGAGGAAAAGAATCCCCGCATCATCGCGCCGAGCGTCGACGTGACCATGTTTTCGGCCGCCGAGGTGGTGGGGAAGGCCGCCATCGGCGTCGTCCTCACCGGCATGGGCGCGGACGGCGCCGACGGCCTGAAGGCGATGCGGGACGCCGGGGCGCGGACGCTGGCCCAGGACGAGGCGACGTCGGTGGTGTTCGGAATGCCGGCCGAAGCTTATAAGCGGGGCGGGGCGGAACGGCTGGTGCCGATAGGGGATATCGCCATGTCGATTATGGATCTCCTCCGCTGATCGGGGTTCGGGGCACAACAGGACACGATTACAAAAAACGGCCTCCCGCATAGGGTGGCCGTTTTTTAGTGGATGAAGATGTAAAATGGAGGTTGCCTGTTTCGAGCGGGAGTCTTTCAGTTCTACCGTGACAAGGCATACTCACGGGCCCGGAAAAGGTTTTATCAGGCTTCCGCCAGAGCGTTTTACGTAATAATTGCCCTCGCGCGTCCTCTTCGTTACTCTGCCGCTCTCGCGATTTTGCCTACATTGCCGGCAAAAGTGCCACGGCTCCGTGCCTCGAC
>JAJQFC010000299.1 GCA_021201355.1 Planctomycetaceae bacterium
CGGCCCGGTCATGTCCGGCATGGCGAAACCGGTAAACGACCTGTCCCGTGGCTGCAAGGCGGAGGACATTGTCGATACGGTCGCGGTGACCGCATGTCAGGCGGCGGGGCAGTAAATTCGACAATCGGGAAAGCACCGTTTTCCGACAGTCTCCTGCCGGCTAATAGCGACTCGGAGAATATTGCCGCGTTCACGTCACAATTCTAGCGGACACCGCCAAACAAGGCGGTGTCCGTTGTCGTATGTTATCCAGGAAAAAGGGAAGGGCGATGGCCGAGGGTGAGAAAAAAGGCTCCACCGTATAATGGCAAAGCGTCCAGACAGGGCTGGACGCTTCCGGTACCGCAGGGTGGAGGAGATGACGGGCAGGTCGCCGGGCTACTCAGTCGTTTTCATAAATGCGCACGACCATATATTTCTTGCCCCACTGCCTGGCTTCATAATGATAGGTCATCCTGACGTCGATGTGGAGCAGTCCGTCGCGACGCCAGTGACGGCGCATGGCGCCGCCAGTATCGTCCACCACGGAAAACCCATAACCCTGAACATCCACGCGGGTGCCGTATTCGAGATAGATAGGGTCCGAGGCCAGTCCCGGAGTCCAGGCATTTTTACCGGTGGAAGTAATCCCGGGAGATTGGGTGCCGCAGCATTTCGCGCAGGGACAATAGGCGGTGACCAGGGCGAATTCCTCCCGATACCAGCCGCGGTCGTCGTAGCGGAGGCGACGGTGGACCGGACGCTTGTTGCGGGCGGCGCGGAGTTCGCGTTCATGTTCATGGCGGCTCAACACCGGATCGGCGTTGTGGGATACGAAAACATGCGGCATCATCGGTTTTAACTGCGGGTCGAACCGGTGCGGCGCCAGGGTATGGCCGGGGGCGGCCACTGGCGTTTACGGCCTATGCGGCGCCGGGAGGACGGTCTACAGGAGGGCGGTCTCCTGGCCGTGACCAGCGCCGATTCGCCAAGCGAACCGGAACCGTAATCCGTCACTGCGGTCAACAACATAAAGCAAAACGCCGCCGTGATGGAGGTAAAAAGTGCAAACAGGCGCCAGCGCATCAAATGATCCTTCTTGCGGGTCAATTTGTCGCGGATGAGAGAAGCGACGACCGTAAAATCGGGCAACCGCACGGAACCGCCACGATGACCAAACGCCGCCAATCCACTGGCGGACCGGCTATCGGCATCATGACGACTCCTGGTCCCGGTGGAATCGATCACGTTCAACCCCGCGCACCAACGTCCGATTAACTTCCCTCAACCCGTTCAATCGGCGTTGCGTTCCGATAACTTAATTCTATTGGCGGTCGGTTTTTTTCAACAGGTTTTTGGGGTACTTTTCGGTATAAGTTGGTTATAACAAGATAATAAATCAACGGGTTACGTAAGACAGGACATTTTCTACCGGGAGAGTCAACCGGTTGTTTTCGGGTGAACATCGTGGGTGTCCGGTCCCGTTCGGTCGGCCGAAAACCCTATCGCGGAGCAGGCGTTTTATCCACATCATCAGGCTTAGGTCACGCCATACGTCACGCCATCATGGCCCATAACAAGCGCGATCAACCGACTTTACGTGGACAGGTCTGTTTAAATCCGGCAATATGATGCCATGCCTTGCAGCAACGGGAGGGCGTCGACTATTTAAATATTTTTAAGTCAATGGGTTAGAGACGTCATCAAAATATCCATCATAAAGCTGTCCTCCTCTCATATAAAAAGAACGCCGCATCTGGAAAAAAATAAAGTCTGGTAATGGGTTTTTTGGGAAAAATATCCACAAGATATTGATGGTTAAAACGTGTTTATTCGAGGTGGCTCTCCATCCCTTGGTCAAATTACCTGTTGACAGTGTACGTCCGATAAGCTATAAATAGTGAATCTTAGTGACTAGTACTGCTAAATAGCGAAAGGTAGCTGCCGAATGAGTGACAGACCTTTCTACTACGGCAGCGCCGAAAACAAGCTTAACGCCAAGGGGCAGGTGGCTATTCCAGCCCGCTTTCGCAGCGCCCTTCCAGAAGCTGACCGAACGCAAAATTACGTCCTTATACGTGGCGAGGACAGTTGCCTCTATCTCTACACGCACACGCAATTTGAAAGCATCAAAGACAACGCCCGGCGTTTCGCCATAGATACCGGGAATAGCGCCTTTTTCCGAAGTTTCATGGCCGAAGCATATGCCGTTGACCTCGATACGCAGGGGCGTTTTGTGTTGCCGGCGGCACTCCAGCAGGCGGCCGGTATCCGTGGTCCAGGCGTATTGTTTATTGGTGTTGACGACCGGATTGAGATATGGGAGCCGAGCCTGTACCAGGAGCGGCGAACCGGCGAGGACCAGTACGAGGAAGTCAGGAAAGTTGCGGCCCGGAATATCTTCGGCGGTATTTGATCGCCTGGGATTGATGGGTCGGGAACTGCGAAGCCGCATCAGGTCCGGTTTTTGAAGGAATCAGCGGGTTTGCGTTGATCCGTAAAAGTTTTGGGGGGATTGGCGCGTTTCGGCGACGGAGGACGTGCTCAAGCAGTACCGCCGGGTGGTTGCCGCTTGATTCAGGTACCGGGGAGAGCATAGGGATCGGGAGCATTGGGGTCTCGTGGTTGGCGCCGTCCGATTGGGGGACGATGGGACGGCGGCCACACGGGATGGGGATGTGAAACGGGGATGTGGTTCGGCTGGTCGTGCCACGCCATAATGTTGGGCCGGGTACACCGGTACGGCATGTTGACGTGACGCGCCGAGGACGGTTCATCCGCCGCGCGGAAATCAAAGGTGCTTGGGTCGGACTCGGCCCGGTACGGTCGACCGCGGAGGCGTTCTGGACTGTCCGCAGGTGAATGGGGAATCAGCGCATGATCATACGGCCGATAGCAGCGGCGCATTTTCTGGGGGAACTTGGTCGGTCCGCCGAAAAGCGGGGGGCTCAAGGCGGACCGACCGCCTTTTCCGGGCGGGACGAGGTGGAGCTCGGAGTCATACCGAAAAAGACCGGCCTCTATTCGGCCACACCGTTTTTCAAAATGATGGGCCGCGTCGAACTTATGAGCGACGACGCCCACGGCGCAGCCCGGAACGAATTGACAGACAACCAGACCGCGGTTTAACGCGGAGTTCAGCCGGCCGATTCACTACGAACGATGTAGGCCGGAGTCTTCGCCAAAAGGTACCGCATTCATGCCAAACGTCACCGCCACTTCGCAGCGCGTCGAGATTCTTGGCCTCGGCGTCTCCACCATCGACGACCTCCTCGTTCTCGAATCCATGCCACGACCGAACCATAAACAGCAGGTATTATCGAAGACGCGCCAATGCGGCGGGCTTACCGGTTCCGCTCTCGTTGCCGCCGCCCGCCTCGGGTGTCGGACGGGTTTTCTCATTGCGCTTGGACAGGGCGAGTTGTCCGCGTTTACGCGGAAGCATTTTACCGACGAGGGCGTCGTTCTTTTTGAGGCCGGCGGCGGTCCCGACACCGAACCCTATCAGAGTACCATCCTTACAGAAGCCGGTACCGGCGAGCGGTCGATATTGTGGGACAATAGCCAATGCAGTCCGCCGGCGGCGGGCGAGCGGGAGATTGGCCTGGCGACGTCGGCCGGCTGCCTGTTTGTCGACCATGTTTACGCCCGGGCCATCCTGCCTCTGGTCCGTGCCGCCCGTGATGCCGGAGTGCCGATCGTCGGCGATTTCGAACGGGTGTCGCCGGGGTCCGACGAGTTGATGGCGCTGACAGATCATCTGATACTGCCGTTGTCGTTCGCTCACGAGAGATTTGGC
>JAJQFC010000180.1 GCA_021201355.1 Planctomycetaceae bacterium
TAATGTGTACCTGACGAACATGCGGGACGACGGCACGGGCGGACGGATAGGCGGCGGCACCATCGAAGTCGACGACGATACTATCTTGACCGTGGACGGCCAAGTGACGGACCAGCCGGACGGCTCCAGCGGCGTTCCGCCCAGAGCGTTCGGCAATGCCGGGGATTTTCGCAAGGACGGAAATGGCACCCTCATCCTCACCAACACCGCCAACAACTATGGCGGCGACACATACGTCGACAGCGGAACGCTGGTCGCGGTCGGCCTTGGAACGCTCGGGCAAAATGCGGCGGGTAAAGTCCTGACCACAACCAATAATGGCGTCACCTTATCCCGCCTTGAATTGCGGATAGACGGTGAGGAAACCCTTCATCAAACTCTGGTCGGGACCGGCGAAGTCGTAAAATCGGGCGTCGGTGTTTTGAACCTGGTGGATGATTCGGACTTCGCGGGCCTGTTGACGGTACAATCCGGAAGACTTCACCTCACCGCCGATTATGGCCGCACCAATGCCTTCCGAGTTGAATCCGGCGGCATTCTTTCCGGCACCGGCATTTTGGGAAGTTCCGGTTCGGTCGGCGGAGTCATCGCCAGCGGCGGCGTCGTAGCGCCCGGAGGCGTGACGGCGAACGATCCTCTGGTCAATCCCACCGCCTCTCCATTGTTTATAAACGGTCCCCTGACTTTTCTGGCCGGAAGCCAGTACCAGGTCGTTCTCACCCAGTATCAGGATGCCGGTTACGATCCCGCCAATCCCGAACGTATGCGCCCGGTCAGCGACACCATCGTGGTGAATGACGGCGAGGTGACGATTCAGGACGGCGCGGTTCTCGACATTACCCTCGATTATTGGGGTGACAACCTGTCGCTGAGAGATTTCACCGGCGACACGTCGGGCGTCTTCACCATCATCGACGCCGAGAACAATACCACAATCGCCGACCGGGATAGTCTTTTCCAGTTTACCGGCGTCAATCTCCCCAATGGCGTGGAGCTTATGCAAGGCTGGAACGATAACCTCTTCCAGTTGTGGTTTCGCGGCACGGCGATGGCGATTAAGTTGCCTTCTTTTTCGCACAATCAAAGGACTGTTTATGCCGCAGCGAATAGCGGCGATGCCGGCCTTACTCCGCTTCTGTTTATTTTGAGTGATACCAGCATTCCTCGTGCGCATATACCCGACATTTACAATCAGTTGGCCGGGGATATCCGGGCCAACTCGCTTGGCATGGCGCTCAAGAAACCGTGGCGTCACCCATTTAACCGACTGACCGGCGATTTTCCCGGTCAGGGCGGCGCGTCCATGGCGGACGGTGAATATAGGCCGTTGAGCGGCATCTGGGCGGAGTTTTACGGGCGCAGAACTGATATGAGAAGCGACGGCAACGCCTACAATCACGACATCGACCGGGCGGGCGTTGTCGTTGGGTACCAGCGCGCATTCAGTCCACAGGTGGTTTTGGGCGCGGCCCTGAATGGTTCAATTGTTGATATGAAGCAACGGACCGGTACTGTGGATATGGACGACCTCGAACTGGGAGTCTACGGCTTGGGCCGGGTTGGCGGCTGGGTGGACGTGAAGGGTTATTTCGGCTTTGGCCGCCAATTCTACGACGTTACCCGCCGGGTGAATATACCCGCCTACGGCGGCGCGGAACCGCTGAACGATCGTTTCGAGAACAGCGTGAATGGCCATTCGCTTGCTGCCAGTGTAGAATTGTCCCGTTCCTTTGAAATCAACCGTATCCTGAATATTTCACCAGTGGCGGCATTCGATTACGAACATGTCTGGCAGAAGTCGTACCGCGAATCGGGCAGCGTTGCCGCCCTTCATTATAGCAAAGCGGATATGGCTTATATGGCGTTGCGGGCTGGTGTGAACGTCGGACTTGCCCTGTCGGATCGGGTTAACCTTAATGGCCGTCTTCACTATAGCCGCCGCATCGGTGAAGATGTTCCACAGAGTGAACAACGTTTTGTCGCAGCCACAACCGCGCGGGCAGCGAAAATTTGGGGCGTGAAGAGCGGCCGCGACGCTTTGAACATCGGCCTGTCCGCCACTTTCGCTTTGGACAGGCGCGGCCGCACTTCGCTTCACATCAATTACGACGGGGATTTCAGCAGACGGGGCACCTCTCACACCGGTAACTTCGGCATCACGCATACCTGGTGACGGTATTGCCCGAATCACCGCGAAGCCGGGCTGGCACAGTCAAAAGCACGCTTGCGCCCAATCCCCGTCTCGGCGTCAGGAATCGCACCGAAGGGAATCAGAATGTTTCTCTGGAAACTGAATCTCCGCTCGCTCTTATAGTGAATAACGGTGGTTGACACGTACAGTGTTCCCTATCCAATGTAGCCCAACATCGCATGATTGAGCTTTACGCTACCAATACCGCGTGAATCATCCTGTATAGAGCACCGCTTTAGGTACCAGCGGCAGTAGCGTTTTTCACGGGTACAACTCCGCGAACGGTCAGGTAATCACGCCTTAACTTTCATCGCCCTGCTCTTCTGAACTTCGTCATAGATGACCGCGGCGAGCAGTATAATCCCTTTGAAGATAATTTGCACATATTCACTCACCTGCATGATGATCATGCCGTTATTGAGAACAGCGATGATAAGGGAACCGACCAGCACGTGATAGACCCTGCCGGCGCCGCCAGTCATGGACACACCGCCGACCACGCAGGCCGTAATGACGTCGAACTCGTAGCCGTTGCCGGTGGTCGGCGACGCGGTCTTGATTCTGGCGAGCATAACGAGGCCGGCGAACGTGGCGAAAAAGCTGCTGATCATGTACGTGGAAATCTTGGTGGCGGTGACGTTAATGCCGGAAAGCATCGAGGCTTCTTCGTTACTGCCGACAGCGTAGAAATGCCTGCCGACATAGGCCTTGTTCAAAACAAACCATAAGATTAACATTGCGAACGACATGAGAATAATCTTCACTGGAATCGGTCCAATATAACCCTGCCCAATGTAGTTGAAAGACTCGGGCAAGCCATAGACGTTCTTCCCGTTGGTGATGAGAAAGGCGAACCCTTTTAGAACATTCATAAAAGCCATGGTGACGATAAACGGTGCGATGTGAAGAACAGAGATAATCGTCCCGATCATCCCGCCGATGATGATCATCACAATAAACACCAGAAGACAGATAACCAGTGGATTCAGGCTGGTCGTCGTCATCAGGTAGGCGGCCAGCATTCCGGTGGCGGACATCATCCACCCCACCGACAGATCGATGCCGCCGGTAATGAGAACGAAAAGCATCCCGACGCCGCAAATGCACACGATCGCCGCCTGGCGGATAACCGTTATCATATTGGACATCGTGAAGAACTGCTGCCGCATGACCGCAAACAGAAGAACTTCGATAAGCAGCACAAATACGATTCCGTAGTCTCGTATGTTGATGTTGAATTTTCTGGTGGCCATGTATCCTCTCCCTCTATTTGAAGATGCGAAGCGTTTTCCTGAGCACGTTTTCCGCGCTGAAATCCGGTTTTTCCAGGATTGCCGACAATGTTCCCTCGCAAAAAACCGCTATCCTATCCGACATGCCAAGCAACTCTTCCATATCGGAGGTGACCATGACGATGGTCATGCCTTCTTCAATGAGCTGGTTCATGAGGGCGTATATTTCCTCCCGGGCGCCCACATCAATACCGCGCGTCGGTTCGTCGATGATTATCAGGTCGGGAGTAATGGCCATGCCTTTTGACAACACTATTT
>JAJQFC010000047.1 GCA_021201355.1 Planctomycetaceae bacterium
CATAGAAACGCATGACGTCAAGGCGCTTCTCGACCACGGCTTCGCCGATAACGGACTGACAAGCCTGATCTACCGGCACCTGCCGTACCTTTCCGGCCTGTCGTCCCCGGACCGCGACTCACTGAAGGAACTGCTCGACGCCTACCAAATCACCGGCTTCCTGTACCGGTTGGCGGCGCCGAACAGCGGCGTTGCCGGGGAATGCCTCGGGTTCCCGGGCGAACGGTTTTTCATCGTCCAGATGCCGCCGTGGCTTCGTTTTTTCATGAATTCCTCCTATCCGGCCGATATGTCCCTGACTTACGAGGCGGACTCGACCCTTCTCCATTTCGGCCACCGGGACGGCTTTCTCGTCGTGGCGGCGAGCCCGCAACTGGTGGCGGAAATCCTCACCAACTGGGAAAGCGGGGCGAACCCGCTTGGAGAGCCGCCGGAAGGGGAAGGCCCCCGCTTCTACATGGCAAAACGGCCGGATGCGGCGGCCGAATCCAGGGACGCCGGCCCGGACCAGCCCGGCCACTTCATGTTTGCGGACCCGTTTGCGCCGGCGGAACCGGGTCGTCCTGCCGTCGGTGTCGGGGACACAAACAAACCGTTCGCCGCCAGGCTGTCGCTGACGCCGGCCAAGGGCGGATGGAACGTCGTTGGCGAACTCGCACCTGGCGGCGACTGGTTGGGACCGGATGACGTCGGCCTGGATCGGGGGATTCGCGACGTTCTCGGAATTGACGCCCCGACCTACCGCGGCAACCGCGAGGTCGGGCTTGTCGCCCGGCTCGATGCGTCGCCGGACCTGATGGAGCATATCCGGCGGACGTCGGCACGGTATGCCCGCGACGCCAGTTTCATTCCCGGAGAATTCCGCCGGGATCTGGCGGCGAAATGGCTCCACGACGCCTGGCTGGCCAGCGCCGGCACTGTCTGGCATCTTGCGGTCAGGCGGCCGAGGATGATGGACCTGGAAATGACGTTCCCAAAACTTCCGGTAGTGAGCTTCGGCTGGCATGTGCGGGAAACCACGACGCCGGACGATGCCGCCCGGGCCTACGGAATGGCTTTGGCCGAATGGCTGGATAAACTCAAAGATGAACCCGTCCTTGGCGGGCGGCTCGACCTGGACAGCCTCATCCGCTACCGTTTGGATCAAAACGACCTCGGCCGGGGCGGGCGGATAACCGTTCCCCCCATTCTCCTGAACGGCGCCGAACCGGCCTGGCGCTTCAATATCGTCACCGGTGACGCCTGGTTTGCCACCGACCCGTCCGGAGTTCCGGAGGACGGAAGCGCCGATGCCCTTAAGTTTACGCCGTCCAATGCGGTAAAAATGCCTGCCGCCGGACTCCAGGCCGTCATGCAGGGCGAATGGACATTTAATGACAGGTTCCTGTTCGATATGTTTGCCTTGGCAACCGATCGTTTCTACAGCCTGCCGGACCGGTACCGGATGCCGTGGCTGCAAAGCGGCACGGACCCGGTGGTCTGGATGGTACAGGTGCTGGACATTCTCAGATCGTATCCGGCGGGCGCTTTCACCGTCCACGGCGACTTCGAAATCATGCGGGTGCGGTTTACCAGTTACATCCCCTATGGAAAAAACACGGCGCCTGCCGAGTGATATCGGCAGGCGTTACGAGAGGCAATTTCGTCGCGTTCGTTTCGGGGACGCGGCGGTCTACTCGTCCCGGATGGCGATATTCATAAAGGCCAGGGGAGGGCAGTTCGAATCGTCGACAAACGCCAGGGGCGGGTTGTGGCTGGCGCAAAAACTGACGATCGGACCGTCTCCGAGGGCGCGGTTCAGTTCGGCCGAAATGGCGTTCGGACCGGCCAGGCGGACCTTCCGGATAGGAGCGCCGCCGTCGGCGTCGCCGATGGCGAGGGACGACACTTCACCGGCGACGGGCCGGAGTTCACCCGATACGTTGGCGAATTCGATCATCACCTTGCTCCGATCACCCTCGATAAACCAGGCATCCTTGAAGTCGGGAAACTTCCACGGCGTGGTCTTCCTATAAACGAGCCCGAGCGCGGCCCGCCCGGCCCGTTCGCCGACGATGACGTTGCCGCCGGCGGAATTATGGATGCCGTCCGACAAGCCGGCGTCGAGGGTCGGCACCACGGCGACGTTGTCCACATCGTGCGCCGCCGCCCGCTGCGCTTCCCGAACCAATCCCCACAGGGCCGATTCGCCCGGCTTCGACACACCGATCACCCGGTTTAACTGGCAGATCACGACCGGCAGGTGCGGCGACTCGAGAACCTGCCGCAGGCGGGCGATAAAATCCTTCAGCGCCTGGCCGTAGGCCGCCGCCGCGCCTTCCCGGCGGCAATCCGCGTTTCCCTGATACCACACGCACCCGGCGACGATTCCGGGAGGCGTCTCCGGCTTCGGGATGAGGCGCGGACCGCCGTCGTGGAGGCTGAAATTGGCAAAATCATAGAAGGAAGTTGCCGTCCAGATAAGGCTGGCGAGGTTGTCGAGGGCAGGGGACGGCATGTTCCGCTTCCGGGCGTGCCACATTTCCAGTGACGTGCCCTCCTGCCCGGCTGGAATCAGGCCGATAGGAAGACCGGTTTCACGGCGGAGCAGCCGGCCGAACGTCAGCCACGGCGAATGGCCGGCGGCGCCGCTGGAGAAATACCGGGCGTTCCGAAGGCCGGTCGTATCATGGACAGGATGGCCGGCCAGGGACCAGCGTTCGTTTTTCCTGAACATATGGACGCCGAACTCCGGCGGATCCTCGACCGAACCATGACCAAAGCCGAGGGCGTTGTCGTCCCCGGCGATTATCCAGAGATCGCCGACGCCGAGATGGACGAGCTGATCGCCGGCAAAGCGCCAGGCGTCGCCCTCGAGTTTGAGGCGCGTCTCCAGCCGGTACGGTCCGCCGGCCGGGACGTTCTCAAGAACATGCCGCCAGGTGCGGTCCGGACTGGTATCGGCCTGATGCCAGTCCAGGTGCCCGGCCGGCGGCCGCTGGAAGCGTTCGTCGACAACGCGGATTTCAACCTGGCCCATGCGATCGCTCGGATCGAGCCAGGTACCGCCGACGGGGATGTCCACCGTATTGTCGAGACGCCGCTGCAATACCTGCCAGTCCGACGGGCCGTGAGTGATGCGAACACCGGCCAATGCGGCTCGTTTCATGGGCGTTTTCTCCTTCCGGAAGTCGGTAACCGATTATCCCCGAACGTGATACGGCACGTTTGAACTATCGATAGCGTTCTTCCCGCTTGCGACGTTCATCCGCCAGATGCTTGAAATAAATCTTCGTCTCCGACGCCACCACGCCGGACAGGAACACGAGGGCGATAAGGTTCGGGAACGCCATAAGGCCGTTTGTGATATCAGCCAGGGTCCAGACAAACGCCAGCGGCAGGAACGGTCCGATGCCGACGACGATGACATAGGCGATGCGGTACGGCATGGTAGCCCGGACACCAAGGAGGTACGACATGCAGCGTTCGCCGTAATAGGCCCAGCCAAGGATGGTCGTAAAGGCGAAGAGTGTCAGGCAGACCGTCATAATATGAGGCCCTGACAAGGGATATACGGACGACCAGGCTTCCTGGGTCATGGGGGCGCCCTGGTGCGGACCTTGCCAGACGCCGGGGAGGATATTGGACAGGCCGCTTTTTGTGCAGACGTACATGGTATCGAGTAAGGTTCCGGTC
>JAJQFC010000340.1 GCA_021201355.1 Planctomycetaceae bacterium
CACTACCCATCCATGAGTGGCATCAATGGAACGGGTTTTCGCAAAATGCCGCCTTGTCCCGGTTCATTTTTTTTCGATGACTTCTCCTGATTCTTTGCGCCCTCCCTCCTGTCGTTCCGAACCGATCATTCACACTCCGAATATCCGTCCCAGCCATTCGCCGTCGGTGTCGCGACAAAGCCCTTTTCCGGATCGAACAGGGTGGCGTTCTTGACCGCCTCGATGGTCGGCGTGCCGGCCAGGATCATGGCGGTTTCCAATTCGCCGTTCAGGAACTGGAACACGTCCCGCACTCCTTCCGCGCCGCCCATGGCCAGGCCGTACAGGGCCGGACGGCCGATGGCGACGATATCCGCGCCGCTCGCCAGCGCCTTGAAAACATGCGTCCCCCGGCGGACGCCGCTGTCGAAGACGATGGGCACGCGCTTCGCCACCCGTTTACGGCAGCATGTCGAAGGTGGCCGGGGAGCCGTCCAGTTGGCGGCCGCCGTGGTTCGAAATCCAGATGCCGTCGGCGCCGGCCCGGATGGCGACGTCGGCCGCGTCCGGCGACATCACGCCCTTGACCAGCACCGGCAGGCCGGAGACCTGTTTAATAAAGCGGATGTCATCGGCGGAGAAGCTTACCTTCCGGAGTTCCCGCGCCTGGCTTTGCGTCATGTTGCCTTCCTCGTAATACTCCATGACGTTGGGCGTTTCGGAACTGTAGTTGTAATTGTTCCTGACGTCGGCCTCGCGGTTCCCCGCCGTCCCGGCGTCGACGGTAATGATGATTGCCCTGGCGCCGGCCTCCTTCGCCTTCCCGACGATGTATTCATTGAAACCGTTGTCCCGGCTCATGTACAACTGGAAAAAGAACGGCGCGTCCGGTTGGGCGGCGGCGATGTCCCGGATCGGCACGGACGCATAGGTGCTTATCGCCATGATGGTCCCGGCCATGCGGGTGCCGCGTATCGTCGCCTTGTCCGCGTCCCGGTGGACGAGGCCGTGGGCCGCCATCGGCGCCAGGATAATCGGGCTCGGCAGATCGATACCGAAGAACGACGTCGTCATGTCGACGCCGTCGATGCCGGCCAGGCCGTTCGGGACGATCTGTTTCCGGTCGAAGGCGCTGGTGTTTTCCCGCATCGTCACCTTGTCCTCCGATCCGCCCTGGACATAGCCGAACGGCCCGGCGCCGATCTTTTGCGAGGCCTGCTTCTCCAGTTCGTAGAGGTTGAGGATTTTGACTCCGCCCGAGGCGTCGCTGGGCGTCGCTTCTCCGGCCCGGAGCGGCAGGTGGGCCATGAGGAAAAATGTCAGGGCAAGAACGAGTCCGGTGTGGTGGGTCATGGTTGGGTCTCCTTTGGGTATTGGGTCATGAAGCGAAGTGGACGGCTTTCTAAGCCGTATGCGTTAATAATAAACGATTATGGACACGTGAAGTCAATAGGTTAGCTCTAAAGTGTTAAATTTAACGCATTGCAGTCAGCGAGGAGTGACATGCCGGTCGGGACAGGTTGCGGACGGAGGAACGGATCGAATGGCGGGGCGCGGGCGCAGCCGTCCGGCGACGTGGAGGAAGGCGTCCGTATTCAGGGGAGGGAGTCTCTGGACCGGGTATCGGCGAATTGATTTGTCCTCCTCCATACCATATGATACGGACGAAGTCTTCGAACAGCTTTTACAGCGCAAGGAGTACGGCGGCATGTTTCATAAACACGGTTTAGTCATTGTGGCGGCGCTTGTCCTGACGGTCCGGGCCTGGGGAATGGCGGCCGAACCGGCGGGGAACGGTGCATCCGGAACAGAAACGTCACCGGTTGGCGCGTTGTCCGCCATGGTCGACTCGTTCCTTTCCCCGCACACCGACGCCACAACGGCGGAACGCCTGACCCGGGGCGAACTGGTCAATCAGTCCTTTATTGCCCTCACCGGCGAGGCTATCAATCCGCTCCTCGGCATCACCGTTCTCGGCATTTACAATTACTGTCGCACAGCGCCGGAGCTTCGGGAATCGCTGCCGCCCTGGGACCAACCGGTGGTCTGGGTGCCGCTCCTCATGATTCTCGGGCTGATGCTGTTTAACAGCACCATCGGCGAAGCAGTGCCGTTTCTCAAAATGCCTCTGAACGCGTTCGGGGATTTCATTAACAAAGCCGGGGCCGTCGTCGTCCTGCCGCTGGTCGTAATGATGTTCGCGAACAATCTGGCCCGGCCGGTGGCGGAACAACTCGCCGCCGTTTCCGGGATGGCGTTTCCTGTGGCCTATGCCGGGGAAGCCGGTGCGGCCGGCGCGGCCGGACTGGTCGGGACGGCGGCGTCCGGGCTGGCCTGGCTGCTGTCCGCCCTTGCCGGAACGGCGATGTACCTGGCGGTCTGGATGACCTTCAACGTCATCGACGTCCTCATCCTTATCTGCCCGTTCCCGGGACTCGACGCGCTCCTGAAGACATTCCGCCTCGGCGTGGTCGGCGGCCTGACCGCCCTTGGTCAGGTCTGGCCGAATGCCGGCCTGGTTTTCGCCATCCTCATTGTCGCCGTCTCGCTGGTGCTGGCGGGCTGGTCGTTCCGGCTCAGCGTGTTCGGGTTGGTGTATTCGACAGACATTATTTTCTTCCGCCGGGGCGTCCTGACGACAGATCCCGGCGTCGTCGCCTTTTCCACCAGCGGCGCCCGGAACCGGTTCGGCCTGCCTCTCCGCACCCTCGGGCGGCTGACCCGGACCGATCGGGGCGACCTAGCGTTTACCTATCGGCCCTTGCTTGTCCTGCCCCGGAAAACCGTCGACCTCGGCGCTCCGGACGGCTATGCCGCCGGTGTCGGTTTTCTGAATCCGTTCCTCGTGGACAGCGCCGCGCCCGACTCTCCCGTCCTCCGTCTCGCTCCCCGCTACCGGGACCGCGAAATGCTTCTCGAACAACTTTTCGGCCTCTCCGCCACCGTCGCTTGCGGTGTCGGCGGCTCCCTCCGGGAATGGCTGCGGGCGCAGTTCGGAAGGCCGGCGGCAGGGTAGGCGCCCTTTCGGTTTCGAACCGAAGATAATGGATTCTGACAGCGTTTCGCCGCGCCGGCGCTTCGTTATGCCGTCGTTTGATCTCTTCTGAGCTCCCATCCTGCCATGTCTTTAAAGACCTCTATTTCCCGGCGTCCGCCGTAACGGGCTGCCGGACCCTCCGGTCATGCCACAAAATAAACCGTCTTCACGAATAATTAAAAAAAACGGGATGCTTTGTAGAAAAGTAACTTTCGCCGTTACTTGATGTTACGCCGATAAAAAAGAGTGACGACCGGGATAACCGGTTGAAGTTGTAATTATTCCCGAATCATGGACCGATATACCTAAGAGACTCTTCCGAACCATCGCCGGAAGTGTCTGGTGCAGTCTAAAAATGCGGATCGCGAAATGAGATGGTGATACCCGAAGGGTTGAGACTTGTGCTGGTCGATGGCCCTGTCGGCCGATTTGACGAATTCAAAAACGTAACTTTTAACGCTGTGCTTTTCTGTACAAGGAGAAAGAAATGATTTCACGGAGATGGGTGTCGTTGTTGGCGGTATTCGCCCTCATGACGGGTTTAGCGGCCGAAGCAATGGCGGCGACAACGGCGGGGACGTTATTCATGGTGACGGCGGCGACGTGACAACTTCGTTAGTCAAGGAGTACGCTGTATAAGACATGGCCGAAAACA
>JAJQFC010000005.1 GCA_021201355.1 Planctomycetaceae bacterium
AGAACCTCCTCAAGACCACCATCGCCAAAGTCACCCGCGATCTCGACCGCGACTGGTGCTGGTCGGTGTTCGAGGACAACTCCGGCGTCATCGATTTTAACGGCGAAATGGGCATCGCCTTCAAGGTTGAGACCCACAACCACCCGTCCGCCATCGAACCCTACGGCGGCGCCGGCACCGGCATCGGCGGCGTTATCCGCGACCCTCTCGGCACCGGCCTCGGCGGCAAACCGATTCTCAATACGGACGTCTTCTGCTTCGGCCCCCCGAACCTGCCGCAGGACGAAGTCCCGGCAGGAGCCCTGCACCCGCTCCGGGTGTTCAAAGGCGTCGTCGCCGGCGTCCGCGATTACGGAAACCGCATGGGCATCCCCACCGCCAACGGCGCAATCTGCTTTGACAAACGCTATATCGGAAACCCCCTCGTCTTCTGCGGCAACCTCGCCATCATCCCGAAGGAAATGGCGGCGAAACGCTCCCCGACCCCGGGAGAAATCGCCCTCGTCGTCGGCGGCCGCACCGGCCGGGACGGCATCCACGGCGCCACCTTCTCGTCGGTGGAACTGGACGAAAATTCCGAAATGATGTCCTCGGGCGCTGTCCAAATCGGCAATCCCATCGAGGAAAAGAAGGTCACCGACTTCCTTCTCCGCGCCCGGGACGCCGGCCTGTATTCCTGCATCACCGACTGCGGCGCCGGCGGCCTGTCGTCCGCCCTCGGCGAAATGGGCGAGAAGTGCGGCGTCCGCGTCTCTCTTGATAAGGCACCCCTCAAGTACGAGGGCCTGAACTACTACGAAATCTGGATTTCCGAAGCCCAGGAGCGGATGGTCATCTCGACCGACCCGTCCAACCTCATGGCTCTCCAGGCCCTCGCCAAGGAGGAGGATGTCGAAATCACCGCCATCGCCACCTTCACGGACGACCGCCACCTCACCCTCATGTGGAAGGACGAAATCGTCGGCCGCCTCGACATGGAGTTTCTCCACGACGGCATCCCGATGACCGAGCGCGACGCCGAATGGACAACGCCCGCCCATCCGGAACCGGCCGTCCCGGTGGACGAAAACTACGCCGCCACCCTGAAGAACATCCTCGGCGCTTGGGACGTCTGCTCGAAGGAATGGGTCATCCGCCAGTACGACCACGAGGTCCAGGGCGGTTCCGTCCTGAAGCCCCTTGTCGGCGTCGACGAATCCGGCCCCGGCGACGCCGTCGTCATTACCCCGATTCTCGGCGACACCCGGGCGATAGCCGTGTCGAACGGTTTGAAACCGGCCTATTCCGACATCGACCCGTACTGGATGGCGGCGAACGCCATTGACGAAGCGCTCCGGAACCTCGTCGCCGTCGGCGCCCCCCTCGACCGCTGCGCCATCCTCGACAATTTCTGCTGGGGCAACTGCAACAAGCCTGACCGCTTCGGCGGCCTGGTGCGGGCGGCCAAGGCCTGCCACGACTTCGCCATGATCTACGAAACGCCGTTCATCTCGGGGAAGGATTCATTAAACAACGAATTCGCCGTCCAGGGAGACGTCATCGTCATTCCGGGGACGCTCCTCATCAGCGCCGTCTCGGTGATGCCGGATTGCCGGAAGGCGATCAGCATGGATCTGAAAAACGGCGGCAGCCACGTCTACCTGATTGGCGAGACGCGGAACGAACTCGGTGGCAGCACCTACCTGTCCCTCCGGAACGAAATAGGCATGACGGTGCCGAAGGTCGACGCGGCTGCGGCGGTCCGGTCGTACCGCGCCCTCCATGAGACGATGAACCGGGGCATGGTCCGGTCCTGCCACGACTGTTCGGACGGCGGTTTCGCGGCGGCGGCGGCGGAAATGGCTTTCTCCGGCGGCCTCGGGATGGACCTGGACATCCACCTTATGGCGACGGACGGCCCGGTCCCGACGGCGGCGCGCCTGTTCGGCGAATCGGCGAGCCGCCTCATTGTCGAAGTCGACGCCAACCGGGCGAGCGAATTCGAGGACATTCTCCACAACGCCGGCGTCGTCTTCTCCCAGGTCGGCATCGTCACCGCTCAGCCGCGCCTCGTCATCAAGGACGTCGACAAGCTCCTCCTCGACCTCGACGTCGACGAACTCCGCGACAGCTGGCGCTCGCCGTTGAATGCTATTTTATAATTGTTACCCAATACGACTTTCTTGTGCAGGGTAGGTTGCACGTGTACAGCCTCGCCAATCTGCCCAAGGTTTAACTACCCCGGACGGCCCCGCCGTCCGGGTTGCCTCACCGTGAACCCGGCAGGATCGTCACGGTGAGGCATACAGCTACTTAAGGGGTTCCGGGAGATGTACAACAGGCGAACGCATACTATGAGCGCAACCGACACCTCCCGGCCTGCCAATACCGTCCATTTCTCCCGGTATGAACGGGCCTCCGGCACCGCCGTCCGGGACATCTCCCGGGTCACCTGGGTTGGCGTCGTCGTCAACCTCTTCCTCGCCGTCGTGAAAGGCGTCGCCGGCTACCTGTCCCGGTCGAACGCCCTCACCGCCGACGCCGTCCATACCGTCTCCGACCTCGCGACAGACTGCGCCATCCTTGTCGGCGTCAGGTACTGGAGCGCCCCGGCCGACGCCGAACACCCGCACGGCCACCAGAAAATCGAAACGCTCGTCACCATGGTCATCGGCGTCCTCCTCGCCGCCGTCGGCCTCGGCATGGGCTACAACGCCGTCGCCGCCCTCGCTGCCGCCAGCAGCGGTGTCGTTCCGGCCGCCGCCACGGCGGCGGACGCCGTCACCCTCGCCGCCACCGCCGTGGCGTTTGTATCGATACTGAGTAAGGAAATACTCTACCGTTGGACTGCGGCGAAAGGCGTCCAGTACGGATCGTCCGCCCTTGTCGCAAACGCCTGGCACCACCGGTCCGACGCCCTCAGTTCGATTCCGCCGCTCCTTACCCTGGGCGGCGCCGCCCTCGGCGCCAGGCTCGGCTACAACCTCTGGTTCCTCGACCCGGTCGGCACGGTCATCGTCTGCGTCATGCTTCTCCAGGCCGCCTGGGAGGTGATGCACCCGACCCTCGGCGCCCTCCTCGACGCCAGCGCCGACCGCCGCCTCTGCTCGGACATCAGGAAAACCGTCCTCGCCACGGACGGCGTCATCGACGCCCACCGCATACGCACCCGCGTCATCTGCTCGAACGCGGTGGCGGTCGACCTCCACATCACGGTGGACAAAGACCTCACGGTGGAAAAAGGCCACGCCATCGCCTCGGACGTCCAGGACCGCATCCTCGCCCTCGGCGTCAACGCCGAATCGGCGACGCGCCCGGTGGACGTCATGGTCCATGTCGAACCGGGCGACCCGATGGACAAGCGCCTGCCCGGCCACACCAGCCATAACACCAAGGTCGACTGGCTGCCGAAGGACGAGACGGGCAAGGTCGTCACGGAACGCCACGCCTCCCCGACCGCGTGGCAATCGCGGGCTAAAGGCTAGGGCGGGATTTTGACATGACCTGACGGACGGAACGCCGCCGGAACGTCACGGAACAATGACTCCGGCGCCGACGCCGGCCCGGACGCGGGCGCCGTTACTTGACGCCGGCTTCGACGTAGCACTGCGGCAACTGCTTGTCCTTCAGGTGGTAGGCGACGCATTCACAGCAAACGCCGTGACGCGGGCAACCGGTGTAGGAG
>JAJQFC010000175.1 GCA_021201355.1 Planctomycetaceae bacterium
CGTGCATGTCGGAGACCAGCTTGTCCACCTCGTCCATCATGAACACCGGGTTCTTCGTGCCGGCCCGGCGCATCCCCTGGATGATGCGACCCGGGAGGGCGCCGACGTAGGTGCGGCGGTGGCCGCGTATTTCCGCTTCGTCCCGCACGCCGCCGAGGCTTATCCGCTCGAACTTCCGGCCCATGGCCCTGGCGATGGAACGGCCGAGGGAGGTCTTGCCGACGCCGGGCGGCCCGACGAAACAGAGTATCGGGCTGCGGCCGGTCGGGTGAATCTTCCGGACGGCGAGGAATTCAATTATCCGATCCTTCACCTTGGCGAGGTCGTAGTGGTCGGCGTCGAGGATTTTCCGGGCCTTTTCTATGTCGAGCTGTTCTTCCGTCACCTTGTCCCACGGCAACATGGTCATCCAGTCAAGGTAGGTGCGGGAGACGGTATATTCGGCCGACCCGGGCTGCATCCGTTCGAGGCGGGACAGTTCCCGGCGCGATTCCTTCAGGGCCTCCTCCGGCATGCCGGATTCTTCGATGGCCTTTTCCAGCTCGTTGATTTCGACCCGGTCGTCGCCGGTATCGCCGAGCTCGTTCCGGATGGCGCGGAGCTGTTCCCGAAGGAAAAATTCGCGCTGGCCCTGGTTGATTTTCTGTTTTACGTCCTCGTGAATCTTGGTGCCGAGTTCGACAATCTGCATCTCCCGTTCGAGGAGGACGGATATCTTTTCCAGCCGCGCCTTGATATCGGCGGAATCGAGGATGGAGCAGCGTTCTTCCATGCTGAGGTTCAGGTTGGCCGCCACGAGGTCGGCGAAGCGCCCGGGCTCCGTTATGTTGACGGCGGACAGTTTGACCTCGGACGGCGCGTGCGGGAGCATTTCCAGGAGGCGGTTGAACTGATCCCGGACCGATCGGTGGAGGGCGTCCAGGCCGACGCCCGGTTCGATGATGTCGCGGATTTCCACGGTCTGGGCGGAAAAATACGGCTGGCGCTGAAGGATCGACTCGATGCGGATGCGCTTCAGGCCCTGGACGAGGAGGCGGACGCCGCCGTCCGGAAACTTGATCATTTTAAGAATGACGCCGACGCAGCCCTTGTCCCAGAGGGAGCCGGGGTCGTTGTCGTCGGCCTGCGGCCTGACGACCGGCACGAAGGCGACGAAGCGGTCCTGGAGGAGGACGTCGTCCACCAGCCTGATGTCGCGGGGATCCTGGATGACATGCGTGAGGAGCATGTCGGGGAAGAGGACGGCGTCCCGGAGAGAGAGAATCGGGAGTATGTCCGGCGTTCCCGGTTTGTGGTTCGGATCGATGATCGGCGGGTGTTCGGCTGATTCGTGCAGCTCTTCGTCGAGGTCATCTTCGTCCATGGCGTAATCCTCTGTCAGTCTCTCTGGAAGGTGCCAAAGATGGGGTGGTCATGTGGTGCACGGCGCGTCGCGGACGACGGCCGCCTTGCCCTCACGTCGCGGCCGGCCGGGTCGGAATTTTTTTGGACGAACCCTATCCGACTACCTTGCGAATACGGATGTGGGTGACGGTAAAGGCGTGTCTCGGCCCGGAAGAAAGGAATATCTCCAACACGCCGTCGTGGAGATGGGCCTGGCAGTTGTCCTCGGCGACCGGTTCCGGAAGGGTGATAGCTTTCCCGAATTCGCCCCGCGAAACCTCCATATGGATGTATTTCTTACTACGCGTCGGGTAGAACGCCTTGCGAACGCCGCGAATCAGGAGTTGCTGTCCGTCGATGACCGCCTCTACCGACGCGGCGTCGACACCGGGCAAGTCGACCTGGACCAGGAATCCGCCTTCGACCTCGAGGAGGTCGGCGGCCGGCTGCCAGACGTCGCGATTATCAATGGACCCGGAGAAATTGCCGCCAACGTTGTGAAGCCCTCCCCGCCCACCGATAAAGTAGATCTTGCCGAACTGTGACATCCCTTCCTCCACCAAATGCCTATCCGGATCGTACTAAACCACGATCCATCCACATATAAAGGATAACACGCGTCCTTCATAATGCAAGAGGCGAGAGCAAAGGATTTTCCGCCCGGGACCGATTTTTCCGTCACGGCATCCGGGAAACGGCGAAACCGGGTTGTCCGGTGGGATGAATATATTTTTCCTTTTTGCGGAAATTTATCCCTTGACGAACCGGGGCGATACATATTGTATTAATTGAATGAACCAGTCAATATTGCCGCGTATCGTGCCAAAAGATGGCCGGGGCGCGACGCCGGAGCGTTCGTTTGGTAGTGTCGATATGACCGAGCTTCGGCACGAAGATTATTCCTATTACCTTATTATGAGAGAGAGGGAAAACCCGACGCCAAGACAACCATGCGGCACGCAGGCAGGGAACACGAGACAACAGTACGTACCGTAGTATTCTTTTCATAGGAGGAATGTCGAAAATGGGCATTCGAGCCAGAATCTCCCTCTTTGTGGCTGTTCTTGTCCTGGTCGCCCTGGCCCAAATGGGCGCCAGTTGGTGGACCACCAGGGCCATGGCGAACCGGCTCAGCAGGGGCGCCGGCAAGACCGTCACCAGCATGGCCGGCAGCATCAAACGAAACGAAGCGGATCGGGTCGGAACGCTTCTTCTCGCCAACACCGCCGAACTCGGCACCATGGTCGCCGAAGTAGAACGCGCCACCGTCATGACCGCCGACTTCACCTACACCGCCGTCGCCCTCGCCGCCACCTCGCCGGAAGCGACCAAACGGGCGGAGCGGGAGGTCGAACGATTCGCCAACGTCACCCTCAGGGAACGCATGCCGGCCGTCTCCGGCATCGGCATGACGTTCGAGCCGGATCGCTTCTCGCCCCACGGCGACCGGTTCTTCATGCCCTACGCCTACCGGGAGGACGGCCAGGTCGTCTATTCCGCCGATATTGTGACGCCGGAAGGCGTCGACCCGGCCAGCCTGACGGACGAGGAGAAATACGACCTCTTCGTCGAGGAAAGCCAGGCCGAATACTACACGACCGCCGTGCCGTCCGGGCATAACAAGGCGTCGCCCCTGCCGCAGGAAGTGCACTGGACCAGCCCGTACATCGACCCGACGACCAATTATTCCATGGTCTCCGCCACCACGCCACTGGTTATCGACGGAAGCGTCGCCGGCGTCGCTTTCATCGACGTCGCCCTCTCCGACCTCGACCGCCTCGCCGTCAACCTCGCTTCCGCCCTGACGCCCGGCGCCCGCGCCCTCGTCTTCGACATGGTCGGACACCGCGTCCTGAGCGCCCCCGACCAGCCGCAATGGGAACCGGACATGGTGGACGACCCGGACAACCCGGGAAGCCAAATCCCCCGGTCCCGCCTTCTCACCGCCAACCCGACGGGGGAACAAATCCTCGCCCTCGCCAAAAATCTGGAACCGTCCAGCGTCGCCAACGCCCCGCTGGCGATGGACGGGCGGGAGCACACCCTCTTCGTCGGCAATGTCCACAACCTTTTCGGCATCGCCGTCGCCGTCCCGGACGACGAACTGTTCGCCGACACCCAGGCCGCCCTTGCCGAAGCGGAAGTGCTGGAGGACGAACAGGAGGCTGAAATGCGGAAAATCCGCCTCATCGGCATCGGCTCCCTCGTCCTCATGCTGGCGGTCGGCGCCCTCGTCACCCTGTCCGTCATCAAGCTGACCCACAACCTTTCCGCTAT
>JAJQFC010000070.1 GCA_021201355.1 Planctomycetaceae bacterium
GCTGTCGCCGAAGCGCTGGAGGGCATCTTCGGTGAGGGCCATGGCGCGGTCGAGCTCGCCGCTGGCTTTGAGCGTTTCCATGCGGATATTCGGAAGTTCCCGGGCCACCACTTCCTTGAAGCCCTGGACGCGCTGGGCGGTGGAGGTGACGCCGGAGTGGTCGACGATGAGGACGATGCCGGAATCGATGCCGCGCCGTTCGAGATCGCCGACCATCAGCCCGCCGGCCAGACGGCCGCCGGCGACGTTGTCCGACGCGCAGTGGCTGAGAACGTCCACGCCTTCGGCGGCGACGTCGACGGTGACGACCGGGATGCCGGCGTCGATGGCTTTCTTCAATGCCGGAGCGACGGCCTTGGAATCGCACGGCGCCAGGATAATGGCGTTCACGCGCTGCTGGACAAAGTCGTCGATTTGCCGGACCTGCTTGCCGGCGTCGAAGTCGGCGTCGGTGAGGCGGAGGACGACGTCGATTTCACCGGCCGTCTTTTCTATTTCGTCCTTCATTTCCTGGAAGAACGGGTGACGGAGGGACATCAGGGTGACGCCGAAAACGAGCTTTTCGCCGCCGAAGGCGGTCTGGCACAGCGGCATGACGAACGACAGGGCAAATGCCACTACCAGGGCAAGGCGCACTTTCATACACTCTCCTTACAAAACGAAACAATACGCCGCAGGCCAACCGCCCGACAGAAGCGGCTTGCCCGGAGGCACGGGATACGATACGATAATTGGTTACCCAATTCACAGGAAATCGGGTACGGTTATCAGGGGTTGTGGTCCGGATGCGGTGGCTCGGGTGTCGTGTCAGCGTGAGGTGCCGGGGCCCGGAAAAAGATCGCATGAGGTCTTGCTTCCATCTCTTTCATAATACTCCGCCGGCGCCGTTCGGCTTCCAAAAGAATACGATAATACTATTGTGAACAACCGAAACAGCCTGCGACTGCCCGCCAACGGGAAACGCCTTATCCACGACCTGACCGTCTTCGACCTGCCCGAGGTGCCCTACCTCGCCGCGCAGAACCTGCCGTTCACGTCGCTGTCCCTCCCGACCCACGTCCACCGGGGACGGATGGAAATCAACCTGATTCTGAAGGGCGAACGCGTCTACCGGGTCGCCGGCGTCGACTACCACCTTGGCGGCAATCAGGTTTTCATCACCTAGCCGGACGAGGTGCACGGGAGCGGCCAGTTCCTCCACGGACGCGGTCTCCATTTCTGGATGCAACTGGCCCTGCCCCGCCCCGGCGCGCCGTTTCTCGGCCTTACGGCCAAACGGGCGGCGCCCATCCTCGACGCCCTGTGGAACCTTCCCCGCCGGCATTTCCAGGCCGTTCCGGATCTGCGGGAAAAATACGCCGCCATCCTCCGCCTTTGCCAAACCGACCCGACGCCGCTCCTGAAGGCAAGGATGGCGGCGTTGGTGACGGAATGGCTCCTCGACGTCGTCGCCTGCGCCGACCGGCCGGTCCGCCGCGTCGTCACGCCGGATATCGCCCAGGTCGACGCATACCTCCGAAAGCATCCGAACAGCCATTTCACGGTGGAGGAGCTGGCCGGCATCGCCCACTTGTCGGAATCGCATTTCAAACGGAAATTCCGGGAACAGTTCGGCATGCCGCCCGGCGACTATCTCCAACGGCGCCGCCTTGAAACGGCAGTCAAACTGTTGTCGCAGGGAAAGTCCGTTACGAACATCGCCTACGATCTCGGCTTTTCCTCGTCGCAACATTTTTCCACCAGTTTCAAAAAGTATTTCGGCCAGAGCCCGCTCCGCTGGCTCCGCACGGTGTCGGACAAGGACTTCATTCCCAACCGGGAAAAAGGGAAGGCCGGAGCCAAGAAAGACGCCAGCGGCTATTTTCCCTGGGTCGACGAGGAAGGCCGGTTGCACGGTCATATCTGTCCCGAACCGAAAGAAGCGTGATGTCGTCGCGCGGCATATCATTGAAGTTTAGAAATTAAACCGCCGAATGGCGTTTGCCGTTATCCTGACGGGAGGGGAAGTCGTGACAACGATTGACAAACGGGAACTCCTGCTCGCATCATTGGACAAACAATTTTTCCTGTCCCGGGGAAAAAGCCGGGACATCGTCTCCCGCCTTTGCGGCCTCCAGGCCCAGTTCGCGAACAATCCCGGCCACGCTCTCCGCATCCGGGCGAGCGACTTTCACCCGCGCACCTGGACGGACGGCCTGGTCAAGACCTGGACCTTCCGCCACACCCTCCACGCCGTCCGCCGGGACGAGCTGTCCCTCTTCCTCTCCGCCGTCGGCATCCCGAAAAAGTGGGACGACGGCTGGATGCTTGATCCGAAGATCAAACCAAAGATGTCGTCCCGGCTTCTCGGCTGGATTCGTGAAGGCGTGACCGAGAGGGAGGCCCTGAAGAAAAAAGCCCTCGCCATCGGCACGAAACGGGAGGTGATGGAAGGCGTTTTCCACGGCTGGGGCGGGCTCCTCAGTGAAATGTGCCGCCGCGGCCTCATCGCCTACGCGCCGGACACCGGGAAACGGTTTATTCCGATTGACGATTTCAAACCGATGCCTATAACGAAAGCCCGCGCCATCCTCCTTGAACGTTATTTCCGCCACCTCGGCCCGGCGACGCTTCAGGACGCCGCCTGGTTCTTCCGGCTCCCGCAGAAGACCATCCGCGCCGCCCTGGAGAAAGCGGCGCTCCCGCTCAAAACCGTCACGGTCGACGGCATGCCATACCACTACATCGGCGACTACGACCGAAGCCGCGAAATTCCCCCGTGCCTTTTCCTGACCGGCTTCGATCAACTCCTCCTCGCCTACCGCGACCGCACCCGTCTCCAGGACGACTGCCACAAGCCGCTCGTCGTCACCAACACCGGCATCATCCACCCGACCGTCCTCCTTGACGGCCGCCTCCGCGCCCGCTGGAAAAAGGACGGCCGCGTCCTCCGCATTTTCCCATTCCAAACCCTGACAAAAAAAGCCCGCCGCCTCATCGAAAGAAAAGGCGGCGAACTGTTCGGGGATGATATCGCGTCGGTGGCATTTGCGTGATTAATTGCGGACGTTCCGTCGTCTTTATTACCCTCTCTCCGCAACCACGGCCAATGTCTCCGACTCGCCGTCGGATACTGGTCTTCCCGCAACATCCGCGAAAAAACCGCAGTCTCGAAAGCCTGCCTTTTCCATTTCATCCTTCAGGGATGCCACGGTGAAATACCTGTTCCATATATAATACGTTTCCGCTTCGGACGGCGTCACGACTGTGGTCTGTTCCAGTGTGACGCAGTCGCCGAATTTGCTGTCACCCTCGATGGTGAAATGTGGTTCAGGCCGCCAGAAGCCGCCGTTTTCATGGAACCGCCATTCGCGCCGCTCATGAAACGCTTCATACTTTCGCATGCTGAACACATCCAGGACAACCTTCCCGCCCGGCCGGAGGCTTTCGAAAATGCGCCGGAGTAGTGTCTGGCCTTCATCAGGCGAGAGCGCGCCAAAATCGCAATAAATCATGATGGCCAGGTCGAACATGTCCCGGTAGGCCATATCCAGATAATTTCCGTACTGATAGGTAATGGCGCGGTTTGTCGCGGCGACGTGGCTTTCCGCGTAGTCGATTGACCGACGGGAAAAATCAATCCCGGTGACGCGGTAACCCTTGTCGCAGAGCCGTGGGGG
>JAJQFC010000300.1 GCA_021201355.1 Planctomycetaceae bacterium
CATTTCAGTGACCATCTTGCCCGCGTCCTGCTGCATGGTGTTGACCTTGTTCAGGTTGTCAAGGAGGTACTTTTTGAAATCCTCGCCGTCGGCCGTCTCGGTGTGCTGTGGCGCCTTCGTGTCGCCGGCAGTGCGTCCGATACCTTCCAGTCTTCCGGTCAGGGGATCGATTGGCATATCCCGCCCTCCTTACAAGTGGCGCCCGGTGGCGCCGTGCGTCCTTCGTTTCGCCTCCACCGGATTGGCACGTTCCAAAGTCCCGGCGGTGCGGACGCAGTCACTACAGTATACATCAGAATTATCGGTTGCGCCTGGGCGAATCTTGAGAACCAGTCCCGAAAAACCTGGGGCGCCTCCGTTATTGTATCAATTCCGGGTCAGTCCTTCAACCGAAATTGATTCCCGATTCCTTCCCCTTTGCCCATGCCTCAGGCAATTATCCGGAGCGCGCCGGCGTGGAGCTGTTTCGCCGTGTCCATGCTGGCGAGGTTGGCTTCGAAGGCGCGGGCGGCCATCATCATGTCGACCATTTCCACCGGCACCTGGACGTTCGGGTAGGCGACGTAGCCGGCGAGTTCCCCTTCCTTAAAGCTGTCGGGGTGGCCCGGATCGTACTTCAGCATGAACTCGGTGTCGTAGTCCTTCTCCACCGCGTCGACCCGAACGCCCCATTCCTTCGAACCGGTGATGTCCGGGGCGCCTTCCTTGAAGTAGACCTGGCGGCGGCGGTACGGCTCGCCGTTTTCGCCACGGGTGGTGTTGACGTTGGCGAGGTTGTTGGCGTGGACGTTCATCCGCGCCCGTTCGGCCCGGAGGCCGGAAGCGCCGATGTCGAACATGGTGAAGATACCGCCGACGAGCATACTCATTTCTGTTCCCCCGAATCTTCGCGTCCCCCGACGCGCGGTGCTGTTTTTCGTTATCGTACCTTGTCTCGTATTACATTATAGATGGCAACCTAGTTGCCGAGGACGTAGCCCGGGAAGAGTTTGTCGGTCGGGCTGACGATGGCCTGGGCGGCGTCGACGTAGGCTTCGATCTGTTCCTTGTTGCAGAACCGGCTGACGCCGCGGTAGCGGGCCATGAGCATGAGGGCGTACATTTCCTTCAGCATCCGGTCGACGTGGCGGACCGCCTTGTTCCTGCCGTTTTCGTCGAGGAATTCCTTGGCGCCGTCCTGACAATAGGTCTTGGCGTAGCGGTAGATTTCCTTGGCGTGGTTCAACAGGGAGCGGCTGACGTTCCTGGCAATGTCTTCGTCGCAGTGAGTCATCATGGTGGGTTCCTTTCCCGTTTGGCGCGTGTCCGTAGTGTTGTGTTGATTCTGGCGGCTCTCTATGCGCCCTGTCCCGGAGGGCGTTCTTGAGGCCGTTCGTCTTGTTTTTGAACAACTGCTGGAGCGCTTCCATATAGGCCGAGTTCTTCGCGAGGTCGGCCATTTCCTTTTCAATGACGACGTTGTTTTCGTCGTGGCGCTCCGGGCCCCATTCAAAGCCTTCGCGGTTCGAGGCCATGACGAGGTGGTTCTGGTAGAAGCGGACGCCCGGCTTGTTCCGGGGCGTAAACTCGTTCCAGTGGTGTTCGCGGCGCTCGTTCAGGGCGTCCTGCATGGCCTTCTGGAACGCCTTTTCCGGAAGCACCTTCCGCTTGTAATTGGGCGTCTCGACGTTGGCGATGTTGTTGACGATGTTCAGGTGGCGCTGAAAAGCGAAACCCATGGCGGCCTCGAGGACCGGCGCGCTTTCCCGCTGGATAAGACCTTCAACCCAAACTGCCGCCATCGCATTTCTCCTTATGAATTCGTCCGCGTTCGAAAGGGGAGGATACAAGAGGGTTGCCAGATTGTAATTATGCGGCTTTGTAAGCAGATAACATATTGCAAATAAAAGAGTTGATAATTTGGGGAAAATTGACGGGCATGGCATCGCGGTTGAGGCGGGGCGGGCTGGCAGAAAGTTCCGGCGTGTTCTTCCGGTACATTCATGGGACCCATGGGGAAGAGACGGGGATTTACGGCGAAGTACGACAAACAGTCACACCGGTGCGGAAGCGATTAATCGGATTAATAAAACAGGGCCCCAGCCAATGCCGGGGCCCGGTCCCATACGGAGTTTCGGCCTGGTTATTTTTGGGTATGGAAGACACCCGAGTCTTGCCCATACTCCGTACGGCGGGCGGGTAGCCGTGGCAGGCGCGTCCTGCATCGCGAGTCCGTTGCTTGCCGTATAAACGGACATTCTCCGGATCCCGAGGAGGAACATGACTTCACTCTGTTGCCTCTGTACGGACCGTTCCTCCCGGTGCGGTCGGCCACAAGGCCGACGCGAAGGGATTGTGCGCCATTACAACGCGCGGCCCTACTTGCACAACGTCCGCAAACTCAAACCTCGCCACAGGCAAACCGCCGGGTACTGCATAAAAAATAAGCATTCAAAAATATCGTTGCCCCAATGGGCGTCCATAATTTCGAATGCTTGGGCATCCGGGGACGTTCGGCCTCGACGGCGGAATCGTTCTCGAATGCTGAAGATGGCCACACCGGGCCACCGTGGCAGATGGCAGCCGCATAACAACTATCGCTGACACCGGCTGCGTGACAACCGTCCTCATGGCGTCGCTTACCAGCGACTTATAGAGTAGTCCGCGTCCATGGTGCGGTACCGGGCTTCGTAACCGCGCTCACGAGCGACGTGGCTGCGGTCAAGATGGTCCAGTTCCGACCGGAGGCGGCTATGCTCCGGGGAGGTACGGTCATGCCTTTCCATGCGTTCCGCCAAGACCCGGCGGTCGGCACGATACCTGTTGTAATCGCTTATACGTTTTTCATCGAGGCGGCGCCGTTCATCCAGATAACGGGTGTCCTGGGCGTTCCGGTAATAATCCCGCCCGTTCGGCTCGTTGAACTGTGAAAACCGCCAGTTCTCCTGCATTCTCCTGAGCTTTTCTTCCTGGTAGGCCAGACGTTCGTCCAGGTCCGTGCCGGCGTCATCTCGAGAGTCCTGCATACTTCCGGTAAAAAGTGCCTCTCTCTGGTTGAACCTGTCGGCGGCGTCGATGAAATCCCTTTCGGAATGTTGGCCGTTTCCGAAAATGTTTCGCTCCTCCCGGGGCTCCTCCGGCCGAGGGGCCGGTTCTCCGCCGCGGACCGCTCCGGCCCGGAGGAGAAGGAGCATCAACAAGAAAAGGAACAGGAGAGAAGGATAAACGTATTTGCGCTGGGGCAATGTGAACATGTTTTCCTTTCTCCCTTTCTACAACAATCGCGTTTTCTTTTATTCCTCGAGTAGCGTTTAGCTCCTCAAAAAGGAACTATCGAGGACCGCCGGAGCATCCTCCCGACAAACTCAGTTTTTCTTCGGGAAAAGGTGAGAAATACGGCGGAAGTTGTCGTTTTTACGGAAGGTCAGGCCCTCCGTGATTACCGCCGAATAAATGTATTTTACAGGCGTTTTTTTGAATTGAGTATAGTACTGGAGTATGATGCCATTGTCCGGGGAACGTTGTGGAATGGGGGGGGCAGGAGGAGAGAGCGGGCATAAAGAAAAAAACGGAAGTTTCAAAGGATGGAATGCGGGA
>JAJQFC010000268.1 GCA_021201355.1 Planctomycetaceae bacterium
CGCCGGTGGCGTCGCTGTCCGGCGGCAACCAGCAGAAGGTCGTCCTGGCGAAATGGCTCCTGACGACGCCGGACATCATCATCTTCGACGAACCGACCCGGGGCATCGACGTCGGCGCCAAACACGACATCTACCTCCTCATCCGGGAACTGGCCCGGGCGGGCAAGGCCATCCTCATGATCTCGTCGGAAATGCCCGAGATCGTCGGCATGGCCGACCGCATCGTCGTCATGGCGGACGGCCGCCTGACGGGCGAACTGTCCCGGGACGAAATCACCCAGGAAGCCATCATGACGCTGGCGTCGAACCTGGTCCGATCCCGGCGTGACAGAGCCGTCACACTTCGAATATACCGCTCATTTCTTGACGAAGGGAATCACGGCAATGCCAGCGGTCAAAAACAAACGGAACCTGCGGGAACTGGGGATTTTCATCGCCTTTATCGTCCTCATGCTGGCGATGGCGGTGGCGTCGAACGGGAATTCCCTCTCGCCCCGGAACCTCATCCTCGTGGTCAAACAGGCTTCCATTAACGGCATCCTCGCGGTCGGGCTGATGTTCGTCATCATATCCGGCGGCATCGACCTGTCCGTCGGCTCCATCCTGGCCGTCAGCGGCGTGGTCGCGTCCATGTTCGCCCACCCGGGGGAATACTCGCTTGTCGTCCCGGTCCTCCTCGCCACCGGCATCGGCATCGTTCTCGGCGGCGTCAACGGCGTCATCGTCGCCTTCGGGAAAATTCCGCCGTTCATCGTCACCCTCGGCATGCTGACAATGGCGCGGGGCATGGCCCTCATCCTCAGTGGCGGCAGCCCCATCTACAACCTGTCCCGCGATTTCGAGGCCATCGCCGGCGGCTTTTTCCCCTCCGCCGCATCGTCCATGCGGGTGCCTATTCTCGCCGTCTACTTCCTCATCGTCGTCGTGGTCGGCGCCTTTATCCTGACAAAGACGATATTCGGCAGGCACGTCTACGCCGTCGGCGGCAACGAAATGAGCGCCAGGGTGTCCGGCATCAACGTCGCCGGCATCAAGGTGGCGGTCTATGCCATTTCCGGCATGCTCGCCGGCATTGCCGGGCTCCTTCTCGCCTCCCGTATCGTTTCCGGGAACCCGAATTCCGGCAGCGGCTACGAACTGGACGCCATCGCCGCCGTCACGATAGGCGGCGTCAGCATGTCCGGCGGCTCAGGGAAATGGTACGGCGCCGTCATCGGCGCCCTGTTTATCGCGGTCATGGGGAACGGGCTCGACCTTCTTGGCATGCAGTCCCACCTGCAGCTCATTATCAAGGGAGCTATCATCGTCATCGCCGTCCTGTACGACCGCCATGCCAAGAGCCGGGCGTAGCGTTCCGGAACAGCCTGCCCAACCGTTGTGCCGCCGGGTTCGTTGTCTCGGGGGGCGGACAGCCGGGGCGGGCCGGTTTGCCGAATCGTCAATTCGCAACCGCACGGTTGCCATTGTGTCCGAGTTGTCTTCGGTTTTCTTTTCAAGGAGAACGTCAATGCGCGTACTGTTATCCATCGTCCTTTCCCTTGCCGCGATTGGCCTGTTCGTCGCCGCGGCGCCGGCGTCGGCCGGGGAGCGGACCGTCGCCCTCTGCATGAGCCACATGTCGAACGCCTTCACCATCGAAATGTCCGACGCCATCAAGAAGCGGGCGGCGGAACTCGGCCTCAACCTCATCGTCAACGACGGCGGCAAGGACGCAGCCCGCCAGGTCGGGCAGATTGAAACGCTCATCGCCCAGGGCGTGGACGGCATCATCGTCGAGGCGGTGTCGGTGGACGGCATCCAGCCGGCCGTCAATCTGGCCAGGGAATTCGACATTCCCTTCGTCACGGTGAACCAGAAAGCGACGAACCAGGACCGCGCCACCTCGTTTGTCGGCGTCAGCCACGAAGACGGCGGGGAATTGGAGATGCGGGAAGCCGCCAAGGCCCTCGGCGGCAAGGGCGCGGTGGCGCTCCTCCTCGGACCCATGGGTTCCGACGCCCAGATCGGCCGGAGCGCCGGCTACAAGAAAGTCCTTGACGAAAACCCGGACATGACCGTCGTGTTCGAGCAGACCGCCAATTGGGACACCGAGGCGGCCTTGAAGCTGGTGGAGAACTGGCTCCAGACCGGCAGGCAAATCGACGCCGTAGTCTCCCAGAACGACGGCATGGCCCTCGGCGCCGTCAAGGCGATTGAGGACGCCGGCCTCCAGGACAAAATCAAGGTCTACGGCCTCGACGCGGTGCCGGACGCCCTCGCCGCCATCAAGGACGGCCGCCTCACCGGAACGGTCTCCCAGAACACCTCACTCCAGGGTTCACGGTCCGTCGACGTCATGAAGGACGCCCTCGACGGCAAACAAGTCCCGCCGGAAGTGATTGTCGAACAGCTTTTCATTGACAAGTCGAATGTCGACCAGTACATCAAATAGCGTTGGCGAATCGACCACGGTACGACGGCCCGGCGCCACATTCGCCGGGCCGTCGTCATGCGAAGCCGCCATTCGAGGAGACGGATTGACCCTGTCCACGCGGAAAAGCCCGACGCATTTCATCTTCGCCGGCCTCCCGGGCGTCGGCAAGACGACCATCGCCCGCCGGCTGGCGGCCCGCCTCGGCGCGGTCTTCCTCCGGGTGGACACGGTGGAACAGGCCCTCGCCGCCACCGGGAAACTTCCTCTCCTCCACATGGACGACGCCGGCTACCGGACCGCCGTCGCCCTGGCGGTGGACAACCTCCGTCTCGGGAACTCCGTCGTGACGGATTCCGTCAACCCGTGGCCGGAGACGCGGCGCCTGTGGCTTCGCGCTTCCGACGCCGGCGGTGCGAAAAGCGTTACGGTCGAATGTTTCTGCTCCGACTGGAACGAGCACCGGCGCCGGGTCGAAGAACGCCGCCCGGACATCCCCGGTCAGGAACTGCCGACCTGGGAAAACGTCCTGGCCCGGGCCTACACGCCGTGGGACGACGCCGACGTCAGACTGGACACCGCCGTCCTGTCCGAGGATGAGGCGGTGGCGGCGGTTCTCCGGTACTGCTTTATCCGGCACAGCGACCAGGTTGTCCCGCGGCGAAGTACTTTGTGAACCGGCCGATCCGCCAGATGGTCATGCCCGGAGAAGCCGGTTTTCCGGTACGCCATTAATCGTTATTACGCATCGAACACCCCCCGCCCCGCCACAAGTCTGTCCCGCGCCGGTACCCTTATCGCCTGGCGCCGACCGGATTTTGTAAACCCGCCCGGGCGTCATTCGCCGACTCGGTCGCCGATGTTCTGGAAAAAACATTTTCGACCGCGTGGCCGTAATGGTACACTGTACGTAAGCCCCCACAACAGCCATGCTGTCCATGCACGAGAAACGGTTGTAACGACGCAGGCCACCGCTTTATATGATATAACCAAAGTGCCGCAGCCCATCCCGCGTGGAGAAGGCCATGAAACTCCAGAACCAGATTCTCCTCCTCGTCTGCATTCCCCTCGCCATCATGAGCGCGTGCGTCGGCGGCTACACCTTTTCGTCGACGCGCGCGCTCAGGCTGTCGCTGATACACATCTGACGCG
>JAJQFC010000133.1 GCA_021201355.1 Planctomycetaceae bacterium
TTCTGGAACAGGTCATCCCGCGTCTCGCCGGGTCCGGCATCAGGGTCGGCGTTCTCAAACACGATGGTCACGACTTCGCGCCGGACGTACCCGGCACAGACAGCTTCCGCCTGAGGAATGCGGGCGCGGAGGCCGTCGGGGTGTATTCCCGGTACCGTTACCTCCTCAGCCGAGAATGGGACGAAGCGCGCTGGGGCGAACTTCTTCCCGCATTTGCCGGTTTGGACCTCCTTCTCCTGGAAGGCGGCAAGGACCTTGACCTGCCCAAAATTGAAGTCCTGCCGATCGGCGGCGGCGCGGTGTCGTCGAAGAACGGCACGCTCCTGGCCGTCGTTTCGGATGTCGATCCGAATCTTGCCGGCGTCAGCCGGCTTTCGCGCGATAACGCCGACGCGGCGGCCCGTTTTATCGCCGACGCCGGCCGCCGGCTCCGCCGTGGCGTCCTGCCGAATGGCGCGGGAACAACGTTTCCGGAGGACGCCGACAGCGGATAGGCCGTCCCCTCTCTACGGAGATGAGGGTTCGCCGCGCTCGGGTACAACGGCGGCGGAGAGGATAACGGCTGTTACGGCGCGACAGACCGGGGCGCCTCGGAAAAATTCCGCCGGATGATTCGTAAACGGATAATTCAAACGATTAAACGATCTTCACTTAAAAAGCGTTAGACCGCTCTTGCCAGCGTGAAGCCGCCGTGGTATAGTACGGGTACCCTTTACCGTGGCTGGCCATAGCCGAACTGGCTCTCCCTATGTTCCTACAATCACGAAGTCTGTTCACGCGAATGGCATTGGCCCTGGTCTTGCCGATGCTCGCTTTTCTCGCCGTCATTCTCCTGTTCAGCCAGGAGATAATACGCGGCCAATCCGAGCAGTCGGCCAAGGAAACCATGGCCCGGTTCGCCGAACAAGCCTCCACCCGCATCGAGAACCGCATCGCCGTCATGCGGGCCGCTCTCAATATGGGACGCATCAACCTTGAAACGATCACCCCCGGAGACCCGGACGCCCGATCCCAGGCCGAACAGGTCTTGAAGGGGATGCTCGTCTCCGCCGAAGGCACCCACAGCGCCTGGCTGGCCGTCGATCCGGACGTCTTCCTGACCGACCGGCTCTTCATCCTGTCCTTCGCCAAGGAACGGCGGCAAATTCGGGAACTCCACAACATCACGGAAGACCTCCTCGCCGACCCGGACGCCAGTCCCTGGTATCATTTTCCCCGGACAAGCGGCCGCAGCCATTTCGTCTCCCTTGATTCCCACGATCACGGCACCGGCCAGGGCGCGGTGTTTCGAGGCATCCTGACGTCCCCGATTAAACTCCAGGGCCGGACCGTCGGCTGCCTCGGCATCGATTACGTCTACAACGAACTCCTTTCCTTCCTCGAGACGTTCGAGGCGCTGGACCGGCGCCGGGCGGTGTCCCTCATCACCGAATCGGGGCGGGTCATTTTCACCACCGCCCGATCGGACGCCGACGTCCCGGTCGTCTCCGGTCCGGACGACACCGCCGAGGCCATCCGCTCCACCGGCATGTACATGTATTACGCCGACCGTCCGGGCTCGTCCGAAAGGCTCTTCGTCTGCCTGGCCCGCCTCGATTTGGAACTGCGGTCGGAGCCTTTGTTCCTCTACTTCACCATCCCGTCCGAAGAAATGGCCGAAGGGGCGTCGCCCCTGTTCCGGCGAATGGCGTCGTTCGGCATCGTCTGCTTCGCCATCCTGGCGGTGTGCGTGTTTTTCGTGGCGTTTTCCGTCGTCAAGCCGGTGCAGGATCTGACGGCGAAGGCGGAAGCCATCGCCTCGGGAAACTACGACGTCGACTTCCAGAACGGCGGCGAAGGCGGCAGAACGACGGCGCGGGAACTGGAGACGCTCCGGAAGGCCCTGGAAAAGATGCTCACCCAGGTCAGGGACGCGGAAGCCGCGCGCCTCAGCGCCATGGAGGACCGCTTCCGCCGGGAAAAAACCGAAGCGGCCAGCCGGGCCAAATCGGAATTTCTCGCCCAGATGTCCCACGAAATCCGGACGCCGATGAACGCCGTCCTCGGCATGTCCGACCTCCTCCTCCGGGATTCGAACCTTACCGCCGACCAGCGGAGCCGCATCCGGGACATCAAGGTGTCGTCCGACTCCCTCCTCACCATCATTAACGGCATCCTCGATTTTTCCAAACTCGAGTCCGGCCGCATGACCCTCCATCCCGTCGCCTTCCGCCTCCGCGCCCTCCTGGACAACGTCCTCTCAATCATCGGCTACCTGGCCGAGGACAAGGGAATCGGCTTTGTCAAAACGATCTCCCCGGACCTTCCCGAGGAGGTGTTCGCGGACGACGTCAAGATACGGCAGGTGCTCCAGAACATTCTCGGGAATGCGGTGAAGTTCACGGAAAAGGGCGAAGTGTCGTTCGAGGCGGCGGCGGACGGGCGTAGCCTTCGCTTTGTCATTCGGGATACCGGCATCGGCATGCGGCCGGACGTACTCGAGTCGGTGTTTGAGCCGTTCGGCCAGGCCGTGGACGGCCGGAGCCGCTACATTCAGGGAACCGGCCTCGGTCTCGCCATCAGCAAGCAGCTTGTCCAGTTGATGGGCGGGGCCATCGAAGTTGAAAGCGAATTCGGCACGGGCAGCGTGTTCACGATAACCCTGCCCATCACCCTTCCGGACGGAACGACGGTCAGGGCGGCGAGAACCAGCGGCAGATCGGGAAACAAGGGGAAACAGGTGGTCAGCGATTATTCGCGCCTGCGGGTGCTGGTGGTGGACGACAACGCGATTAACCTCCGGGTGGCGTCGGGGCTTCTCAAGGCCCTTTTCAACATCGTCACGGACGAGGCGGCGTCCGGAATGGAGGCGCTTGCCAAGGTTCAGGAAAAGCGGTACGACCTGGTGTTCATGGATCACATGATGCCGGAGATGGACGGCATCCAGACCGTCGCCGCCATTCGCGCCCTCGGCGGCGAGTGCGAGACGCTCCCTATCGTCGCCTTGACGGCCAACGCCATCCACGGCGTCAAGGAAATGATGCTGCAGGGCGGCATGGACGACTTCCTGACGAAACCGCTCCGGAAGGACGACCTCATCGCCGTCATCGAACGCTGGGGCGGCGAGGCGGCGTCGTAGGGACTGTCCTTGCCGTCGCCCGCACAGGAAGTATGGTCCCGAAGAGGAGTGCCCCGGAAGACCTTCACGCCTCGGGCCTCCCCACGCCGCCGCCGGCCGCCCGGCCGGTTCACTCCGTCGTCAGGGTGCCGATGACGTCCGCCACCGTGGTATCGTGGCGGCGGAGCCAGTTTTCCAGTTCGTCCAAGAGCCTGCCGCAAATGGCCGGTTCGACAAAGTTCATCGCCCCGACCTGGACGGCCGACGCTCCGACCATAAGATAGGCAAGGACGTCCCGGACGGTGCCGACCCCGCCGGCGGCGACGAGCGGGCAGGACACCGCCGACCGCACCTGCCAGAGAAGGCGGAGGACTAACGGATGGACCGCCGGCCCGGCCCGGCCGCCCGTAACGTTACGAAGGCCCGGCCGCCGCCGCTCGACA
>JAJQFC010000089.1:0-2195 GCA_021201355.1 Planctomycetaceae bacterium
ACTCTACACCAAGGCCGAAGCGGACAAGGATCCGACGCTCCGCTAAACAAAGTACGAAATTCTGTGAAAGAGGATGTAGATGCGAGCTCGACCGGCAGCCGGGTTTCGCCCGGCGGTATGGGCGAAAACTCACGGAAGGGCGATGGCGCGGCTAATCCGTACTATCACGAAGTTTTTCACATTGCCATAGGGAACGCTCCCTCAAGCGTACTACAGACAATCGAGTCCTGCACAGCACCATAACCGGGGCATGGCCTGTCACACTCCCGAGGGGAGACGCGGCCGCCATGCCCCTTTTTCTCCACCAATCCATCCATGCGCCTCCACCCGACGAAGGAAGCCATCATGACCGTCCCACTCTTACGGATGACGGATATCGAAAAGAATTTTCCCGGCGTCAAAGCCCTGAAGGGCGTCACCCTGGAACTGTACCCGGGAGAGGTCCTCGGCCTGGTCGGCGAAAACGGCGCCGGCAAGTCCACCCTCATGAAAGTCCTTGGCGGCGCCCACCTGCCGAACCACGGCACGGTGGAAATAAACGGCCGGGAGGTGGAAATCGCCAATCCGGTCGTGTCGAAAAACAACGGCATTTCCATCATTTACCAGGAACTCAACATGATACCGGCCATGACGGCCAGGGAAAACCTCTTCCTCGGCCGTGAACGCACCCGCATGGGCTTTGTCGAAAAGGCGGCCGAACGGCAACTGGCCGAGGATCTCTTTTCCCGCGTCGGCCTCCGCATCCCCCTCGAGGCCCTGGCCCGCGACCTCTCCGTCGCCGAGCAGCAGGGCATCGAAATCGCCAAGGCCCTCTCTCTCGACGCCAAGATTCTCGTCATGGACGAACCCACCGCCGCCTTGACGAACAACGAAGTCACCGCCCTCTTCAAAATCATCGCCGAACTGAAAAAGCGCGATATCGGCATCATCTATATCAGCCACCGGCTGGACGAAATTTTCGAAATCACCGACCGCGTCACCGTCCTCCGGGACGGCGAAAGCGTCGGCACCAAACTGACGAAAGATCTCACCCGCCCCGAACTCATTGAAATGATGGTCGGCCGGAAAATGGACCAGGAATACCCGCCCCGCACCACCCGCATCGGCGACGTCAAGTTCGAGGCCCGCCACCTGAAGCGCGGCAAGGCGGTCCGGGACGTGTCCTTCTCCGTCCGCACCGGCGAAATCGTCGCCCTCGTCGGCCTCGTCGGCGCCGGCCGCACCGAGACGGCCAGGCTCATCTTCGGCGCCGACCGGATGGACGACGGGGAAATCATCCTGGACGGAAAACGCGTCGACGTCCGGAATCCCCGCGATTCCATCCGCTCCCGCATCGCCCTCCTGACGGAGGACCGGAAGGCGCAGGGCCTCGTCCTTATCTAGTCGGTCCGGGAAAACTTCACCCTGCCGAACCTCCCCGAGTTGAGCCGCTGGACCTTTATCAACCGGAAAAAGGAGTCCGCCGCCTTCGGGCGCTACGTCGACTCCCTCCGCATCAAAATCCCCAGCCAGGAACAACTGGCGAAAAACCTCTCGGGCGGCAACCAGCAGAAGGTCGTCCTGGCGAAATGGCTCCAGGCCAACTGCGAACTGGTGGTCTTCGACGAACCGACGCGCGGCGTCGACGTCGGCGCCAAGTACGAAATCTACCAGATCATGAACGAACTGGCGGAACAGGGAAAGGCGGTCGTCATGATCAGTTCCGAACTCCCCGAAGCCATCGGCATGGCCGACCGCCTCCTCATCATGCGGGACGGCCGCATCGTCGGCGAAATCACCGACCCCAGGAACACCACCCAGGCCGACATCCTGAAACTGGCGGTCGGCGCGTAGGAAGATCACAGCCATTACGAAAAATCGATCAGCCACCGGATTGGAGACACGGCATGCGGAAATTATTGAACGACTACGGAACCATCATCATCCTTCTCATCCTCTGCGCCTTCCTCAGTTGGCGGACCATGAACAACCACACGCCGGAAGGCGTCGAGGCCGCGAACCAGGTGGTTGACGAGCTTCTCGCCATGTCGCCCCGGCCGACAAACGTCCTTATCGCCGTCCGGAACAACGCCACGGACGAGCGGTTCAGCGATGCCGTCCAGACCCGCCTGGCCTCGGAAGGCATCAACGTCGTCGGCATAGCGAAAGGCGTACCGGGCCATGTCCGGACTGTCGCCAACGCCGCCCGCTACGCC
>JAJQFC010000089.1:2205-26699 GCA_021201355.1 Planctomycetaceae bacterium
CATTGACGCCGTCGCCGCCACCGCCGCCACCCGGGCCTGGCCCATCTTCGACGGCGTCGACACGAAGGTTCCGGCCATGGCCGGCGCCCGGTTCGCCCAACCCATCAGTTACCGCTGGCCGACCTTCCTCATGAAGGACAACCTTATCAACATTTCGAACCAGACCGTCGTCATCTCCACCATCGCCATCGGCATGACCATGGTCATCATAACCGGCGGCATCGAGCTGTCGGTCGGCAGCCTCATCGCCCTCGCCTCGTGCCTCGCCGCCTATTTCATCCGCCGCTACGGCGGCGCCACCGACGCCAGCACGGCGGCGATGATCGGCTATTCCGCCCTCGCCATCCTTATTTGCGGCTGCATGGGCCTGTTCACCGGCGCCATGGTGACCCTGTTCTCCATCCCGCCGTTTATCGTCACGCTGGCGACGATGATGGTGGCGTCCGGCCTCGCCTACATCATTTCCAGCGGCTACACCATTTTTGAAATCCCCGACGCCTACACCTATCTCGGACGCGGCACCCTTTTCTGGGGAATACCCATCTCCGTCTGCATCTGCCTCCTCCTCTACATCGCCGCCCATATTCTCATGAGCTGCACCGCCATCGGCCGCTATATTTACGCCGTCGGCGGCAACCGGGAAGCGGCGCGCCTGTCCGGCGTGCCGGTCCGGTTCATCTTCTTCTTCGTCTATGTCGTGATCGCCCTGCTGGCCGGGTTCGGCGGCATCATCACCGCGTCGCAGTTGAAGGCCGGAGCGCCGATCTACGGCGTCGGCTACGAAATGTTCGTCATCGCCTCGACCGTTGTCGGCGGCACCAGCCTGGCCGGCGGCGAAGGAAAGATCTTCGGCACCCTCATCGGCTCCTTCATCATCGCCACCATCCAAAACGGCATGAACCTCCTCGGCGTCGAAAGTTATACCCAGAAAGTCGTCCTCGGCCTCGTCATCCTCGCCGCCGTCCTCCTGGATCGGCTCAAACAAACCGATTTCTTCTGGACCCAGCGCCGGGCCAAGGCGGTGCCGGTGGAAGGATAACGCCGGTCCCGTGCCGCCACGCCATGAACAAGCCCTCCGGTCGCGGAGGGCTTGTTTATTTGGGTCTGGGTCGACGTGACGCCGTCACGCCTTCACGTCTGGTCGGCCGGTTGCCCCGCCTGGGAGAATAGCCTTTCCAGCCGCGCCCGGTTCATCGCCCGTCCGATCGCGACGACAAAGGCGCGGTGATTCCCGCCAGTTTCGTGGATTCCCCGATCACGGCGGGTGCAGTTCACCTCATGGAATCCGCCGCCCCGGCGCGGCGCATAGCCCTTCAGGCGGATGACGTCGCCGACATCCCGAAAGGTCGCGGCGACAGCGTCCGCCACTTCCGCCGCGTCGAATTCGGCGGCGGCCTTCACCACCACCGCATCGTAGAGCGTGGCGTGATCCCAGTACCGCCCGCCGTCCGTGGACCGCCGGTACCCAGCCAGGGACAGCTCGGCGAAATCGCCGCCCGTCAGTTCGTCCCACGACCGCGTGTCTATCCGGCCTTCGGCCGAACCGTCCAGGAATGCCGCCACTGCCTCGGACGCGGCGCGGCGGTCCTGCTCGTCCAGGCCGCCGGTGCGGCTGACGAGGATGCGTCCGGCGCTGTTCATCTGCTCCCGCAGGATGGTCCGCGAGGTTTCATCGAGGTCCGGGATGACGGCCGGGTCGACAACGGTCAGGACCGACCCGATCTCGACGCAGGCGGCGACGTCCGGGTCGGCCGCGACCTCAAAAAAATCGCGCGGGTTAAAAATGCCCGACGGCTCGACGACGATATGGACGCCCGAACGGGCGAGGACGAGAAGGAGATTGCGGAAATCCCTTTTCAACCCGCAGCAGATGCAGCCGCCCGACAATTCCGCCACGTCCGTGCCGTCGTCCCGGAGCAGAGCAGAGTCAATATTGAGAAGGCCGAACTCGTTTTCGACCACCACCGGCCGCTTCCCGACGGATCGGAGCCAGGCGGCGTACCTCTTAATGAACGTGGTTTTGCCGGCGCCAAGAAAGCCGCTGACCAGATCGATTGTCGTCATGGATACCGTATTTTTCATTTCAGCGTGGAGTGCCGCCGGCCAAACGAGAACGGCGGCGCCTGCACGGGTAGGCGAACAGCCACTCGCGGCAGCGGTCGCGGACAAACAAGTCAGGCCAGAACCGCCTCCCTGTCCAGCACCGCGCCCGGCTTGTATTTTCCGTAGCGGCGGGCCGCTTCGACAATGGCCTTGGCGTTTTCAATACTGCCGTTCGACGGGTATTCGCAACCGGTGGCGAGGATAAAACCGCCGCCGTCGGCCATGGCCTCGATTTCGGCCCGGCCTTCCTCGAGCACCTCCTCGCGGGTGGCGGACATGAGCCAGCTCGGCGTGACGGCGCCGATGAGAAGGGTCTTGTCGCCGTACTTCGCCTTTGTTTCGGCGAAGCTCTGGCAGTCGTCCGGCGGGTAAAGAAAAGAAATGGCGGACGGGTTCATGTAGCCGATTTGGGCGTCGAAATAAATTCCCTTGCCGCAATTATGGAGCATGACCATGGCGCCGGCTTCCCGGGTGACGTCGCTGAGGCGCTTGATGTACGGGCCTTCCAGCTCCTCCCACATTTCTTTCGACATGATGCTCTGCGAGGCGAACAGGGTGTCGAACATGACGGCATGAACGCCGGTCTCGACGAGGGCCTTCACGTACTCGACGAGCGTTTCGGTGATCGCGGACAGGGCCGGGTGCATGGCGTCCGGGTCGTCGTAGCAGTCCATGAACATTTCCGCCTGCCCCCGCATCATGCTCAGGACGCCAAGGGGAGCGAAGACGAATGCCACCACCGGCATTTCCTCTCCCTTCGCCTTGACCAATTTGTCGCATAGTCGAATGTGCTTTCCCATGCGGTCGGTGGCGCGGGGGTTGATCGGTTCGATTTTCGCGTAATCGTCGATATCCTTGATCAGACGGTTGTGGATGTCCGGGTGGGCGGCTTCGTTGGCGGAATAGTCCACCTTCTGGCCCCAATCCGCCGCCTCGACAGAGAGATCCTGGATGGAACAGACGACGTCGACGCCGATGTCGTCCGTCGCCCTGAGGATGGATTCGGCGCAGACATCGACGTCGCGGCTCCAGGCGGCGTAGTCGGCGCCGGTATAGAGACGGGAAATACTGTTGACAAGAGGATAGGCCGGCACCCGGTCGAGATCCTTGTGCTGCATGGCGGCGACGACGCGTTCAAGAGAGTTCATGCGGTTGTTCCTTCCTGAAGAAGACGGGCTTCCGGCACCCGACGGCAGCGGGAAACGACCCGCTTTATTCCGCACTTTATCCCGTCGTCGCGTCATCGTCTTGTAGGGGGAGGCTATTGTTTGGTACTTTGGTAGCGACACGGCGGGGCGCTGCGGCCGGTGCCGCCGCGCAGCCTTGCAATATGGATTCAATACCGTACCATGGGTGGTCGTTGCACCGGCCGGAACCGACGTCATCCGGCCGTCGGGTGAACGCCACACACTATGCGAACGCGAAGGAACGGACACAGCAATGCGCACCATCGAAGCGGTACTTTGTGACATGGACGGCACGATTGTCGAATCGGAAGAACTCCACTTGGAAGCCTGAAACACGGTGCTTCGACACCACAACTGTTACCCGATACCGGAAAACTGGGGCGACGCCTTTATCGGCCTCACCGAAGACGTCTGCCTCGCCACCGTCTGCGGCCTTTTTCCCCACCTGGCCGAGGCCGGGGACCTGGTCGAGGAAAAGCAGGTGTATTTCCGGGATATGGTTCGCCGGCGCGGGCCGTCCCTGACCACCGACGCCGTCCGCTGCGGCTTGGCCCGGCTCCGCGACGCCGGAATAAAGCTGGCCGTCGCCACCAACAGCGGGACGCTAAACGCCCGCATCGTCCTCGAAGCGACCGGCCTGGCCGAATTCTTCCCGGTGGTCATGACATACGATACGGTGAAAAACCCGAAACCGCACCCCGATATGTACCTGGCCGCCGCTGCCGGCCTCGGCGTCGCGCCCGGACGCTGCGCGGCGGTTGAGGATTCCATCGCCGGCCTCGCCTCGGCCAGCGGCGCCGGCTGCATTACCCTCGCCGTCGCCAACACCCTGCCGGCCGCCGACCTGAAATCGGCCGATTATGTGTTCGACTCCACCCCGGCGGCGTTTGCCTGGTCGCTGGATCAGGCGCGGCTTCGGGCCTGACGCGACCGAACCGAAAAAATCCCGACGCCACCCCATCCGCCAACAAACCGCGTACCGCTCCGGACGCGGTTATTACGTTGCAAAACCGGCAAGACCATCGTTATCCGTACACCCGCCTTGGATCACGCGCCTCGCCGTTTTTCCAGCGCGGCACGTCTTCGGACCACCATGCTACGCGGCACTGTCCGAACCCCGTTTTTGCCGGCTCATCGACCACACCGAGGCGACAACCAGTCCGCACCCGAAAAAATGCCTGACGGTGACGGTCTCGCCAAGGAACGCAACCGAGAGGAAAACGGAGCTGAGTGGAATTATCGCCGTATACGCGGCGATAACCGCCCCGTCGCAGTTCCGCGCCCCGATAAACATGAGGGCGAAGGCAAGAATGGTAACAACGGCGCCGTACCAGGACAGCGCCGCCCAGCCCGCCGCCGGAACGGCCGGAAGAAGCGGCCACGGCGCTTCCAGGATCATCGGCCCAAGGCAGAGGACGAGCGCGATGCCGCTGACGATCCCGGCATGGGCGAGCGGATTGAGGCCGGGCCGGGATTCGGCGGCGACATGCATTTTCCGGGAAACGACGGCGAGCAACGCTTCGCAGACGGTCCCGCCGAACGCCAGACCATAGCCTGCCGCGTCGCCGTCCCCCACCAGCTCTCCACCGCCGCCCCGCAGTACCAGGATTCCCGCCACGGCGAGGACGACGCCCCAAACGTTCCGGCCGGTGAACGGCTCGCCGATTAGTATGACGGCCAGAAACGCGGTCACCGCCGGGGCGGCGCCGGTGACGATGCCGACCTCGCCCGCACCGATACGGCGGAGGGCAAATGTGATGAAAAACCGGAACAAGGCAATGCCGAACAGCGCCTGTATACTCAAGTACCGCCACTGACCGGCGGTCATGGTCCGCATGACCCGGACGGATTGCCGCCCGTACACCAGGGCGACCGTGAGGACGGCAAACGCCAAGCTGAAAAACGTAACGGTAAACGGCGGCAGAAAGGCGGTGACGTAGCGGGCCGCAACGACGGACGAACCGGCCAGAACATACGCGCCGGCCAGGGCCGCTTTACCTCCGGATCGATCCATTGGCACTCCTTCGACAGCGGGAAACGAAAGCATCGCCGGCACCTGTAGCGGCGCACCGATCGAGGAGCTATGATAGACAGTCCGGCACAGCCGGCCAGATCTAGTCGCTGATGTTCTGACAGTACCAGTTGCGTCGGGCAATGCGTGGTTCCTGCCTACGACGGCGACGGGAGAATGCCTTACGAATCCGTTGAAAACGGGAGGAGAGGCGGGAAGAGGCAAGTAAATGCCCTATGGCAACGATTCGCCGGCGGACGATTCATGAACGGCTTTCTTGCAGAATCGGGATATTGCGGAGACGAAAGGCGAGGATTTATGCTCGGCATTTATGTGGACCGAAAGAGCGGCATGCCGCTGGCGCGGCAGATTCACCGGCGACTCTGCGACCTGATAACCGCATCCCGGCTCCGGGCCGGAGACGCCCTGCCGTCGACGCGCGGCCTCGCCGCCTACCTGAAAGTTTCACGTAACACCGTAAACGAGGCCTACGCGATGCTGTGGGCGGAAGGGTTCATCGTCGGTCGCCAGGGGTCCGGATATACGGTCGCGGAAGGCATTATCCTCCCGAAACCGGCCGCCGCCGGCGCGCCGCCGCCGGCGCTCCCGGCCTGCCCCGTCCGTTACGACTTCCGCACCGGCGTTCCCGATCTCGACCGGTTTCCGTTCCGCGCCTGGGCCCGGTACCAGCGGCGTGTTCTCGAATCCGTACGTCCCCGGGATATGCATTACGGCGACTGCGGCGGTTACCCGCCCCTCCGTACCGCCGTCGCCGACTGGCTCCTCCGCTCCCGTGGTCTGGCGGTAGATCCGGAAGCGGTTCACATCACCGCCGGCGCCACCCACGCCTTATCCCTCGCCGTCGATGTCACCGGTCGTGGCGGCGGCCATTTTATCGTCGAAAACCCCTGCCACATTGGCATCGTCACCATGCTCAGGCTGAAGCGGGTTTCGTTTTCCTGGCTGCCGGTCGACGAGCTTGGGCTGCGGATCGGCCCGCCCGGTCGGCGTTCCCCAATCGGCGTCTACGTCACACCTTCCCACCAATTCCCCCTCGGCCACGTCCTTTCCGCCGGACGGCGGACCCGCCTCATCGCCCTGGCCCGGAAACGGAACTTCTACGTCATCGAAGACGACTACGACAGCGAGTTCCGATACGACGGTCCGGCCCTGACGCCGCTTCACAGCCTCGACCCGGACCGGGTAATCTACGTCGGCACCTTCAGTAAGACCCTTTTCCCGGCCCTCCGCATCGGCTTCGCCGTGGTGCCGCCGGCGCTTCGTCAGACCTGGAACGAGTTCCGCCGCTACAGCGACGTCCAGAACGCCATCGGCGACCAGGCCGTCCTCGCCCGCTTCATAGAGGAAGGCGGGCTGAATCGCCATATAAAAAACATGACGAGGGCGTACGGCCTGAAACGCACCGCCCTCGTCGCCGCTGTCCAAGCCCGATTCGGCGACGACTCCCGGGTGATCGGCGACAGCGCCGGTCTGCACCTCGCGCTCAAACTGCCCGGTCAGTCATTCGACCGCAACTTCGCCGACACCTGCCGGCGGGTCGGCCTGGCCGTGATGCCGTGTTCCCGGTACGAACTGGCCGGAACGGAGTACGCGGATACGCTCCTCCTCGGCTACGGCAATGTCGAACCGGACCGTATCGCCGACGGCGTGGCGCTTCTCGCGAAGGCGGTCGCCGAACATCGGGCCGGGACGCGGCGTTGAGCCCCGGTCCCGGGCCTGGTAGAATGAGTCGCGTTCTTCTTTTCCATCGACCACGAAAAACACCAGCCTAAATGGAGGTAATCCGGATGATGCATGCCGCCGTTTACCGAGGCAATGGCCAGGTGGTTCTGGAAGAGCGGCGGATACCGACGCCCGAAGACCCGCGCGACGCCATTGTCAAGGTCACCCTCACCAGTATCTGCACGTCAGACCTGCACATCCTCCACGGCGCCGTGCCCGCGCCCGCGACAGAGTGGTTCTCGGCCATGAATTCGTCGGCGAGGTGGTGGCGGCGGGCGATGGACTGCCCGATCTGAAGCCGGGCGTCCGGGTGGCGGCGAACTGCGAGACGTTCTGCGGAACCTGTTATTTCTGTAAACGCGGATACGTGAACAACTGCCGGTCCGGCGGCTGGGAACTCGGCTGCCGCATCGACGGCAGCCACGCCGAATTCGTCAGGGTGCCGTTCGCCGACACCGGCCTCGTCCCGTTGCCGGACACGGTGTCGGACGAGGCGGCGCTGTTCGTCGGCGATATCCTGTCGAGCGGTTATTTCGCTGCCGACCTCGCCGCCATACGGCCGGCCGACACGGTCGCCGTCATCGGCGCCGGCCCGGTCGGATTATGCGCCATGCAGTGCGCCCGCCTTTTCGGCGCCGGCCGCATCGTCGCGGTCGACCGCGATCCGTTCCGGCTGGACGTCGCCCTGTCCCACGGCCTGGCCGACACCGTCGTCGACCGGCGGAAGGGCGACGCGGTCCGGACCGTTCTCGACCTGACGGACAACCGTGGCGCCGACGCCGTTATCGAGGCGGCCGGCGGCGACGACACCTTCGACCTCGCCTGGCGCCTGGCCCGGCCGAACGCCGTGGTGGCGCTGGTCGCGATGTACGAGGAGCCGCAAATTCTTCCGCTTCCCGAAATGTATGGGAAAAACCTCCAGTTCAAAACCGGCGGCGTCGACGCCGGCCACTGCGCCGAACTGGTCCGTCTGATCGCGGCCGGACGGCTGGACACGGAGTTCCTCATCACCCACCGCGCCCCGTTGAACGCCATTGTCGACAGCTACCGTCGCTTCGAAAGCCGGCCGACCGGAAGCCTCAAATGGGCCGTCACACCATATGAACGATGAATCCGACGCGCCGCCCCACCGGCGCCGCCATGCCGCCGATGACGGCGTTGCGACCGCCGAAGCTAAACGGCAGTATCCGCCTTTTCGATAATCTCTCCCCCGTTACAATAACACCGGCAGATCAGCCGCGCCGGCGAACGGCGGAACCGATGGCGTTTCACGGTTGTTACAAGATGACTCGCTCGTCGTATTTTTGTTTACGAAAAACAATGGCAACCCGATACTTCACACCATCAAACTTCCCCCGTAAACCCTGACCAAGGAGTAATCCGCATGGACGTAATTGACGCCGTCGCAATCTATTTAAACGATCTGTTGTACTCGTACATTATTATCATTCTTCTCCTCTTTACCGGCATCTACTTCACCATCCGGACACGGCTCGTGCAAATCCGGTATCTCACGGAGTCCATCCGGGTCGTCAGCGAACGCCGGGTGTCTGGGAAAAGCGTCTCGTCCTTCCAGGCCCTGATGATTTCCACCGCCTCCCGGGTCGGCACCGAAAACATCGCCGGCGTCGCCACCGCCATCGCCCTCGGCGGTCCCGGCGCGGTGTTTTGGATGTGGATAACAGCGACGGTCGGCGGCGCTTCGGCCTTTGTCGAAAGCACCCTTGCCCAGATCTACAAGCGCCGGGACGGCGACCATTTCCGTGGCGGTCCGGCCTATTACATTCAGAACGCCCTCGGCTCCCGCACCCTGGGCGTCGTTTTTTCCCTCTTCCTTATACTCTGTTTCGCATACGGCTTTAATCCGCTCCAGGCCTACAACCTGAGCACCACCCTGATATTCTACATGCCCGACTACGAGACCAGCATCTATCCGGCCCTCCTCGGCGTCCTTCTCGCCGTTCTCACCGGCCTGTCCATCTTCGGCGGCGTCAACCGCATCGGCCGGGTGACGTCGGTGCTGGTGCCGATTATGGCGATTATTTACATCGCCCTCAGCTTCATCATCCTGGTGAAAAACATCGGCCTCCTCCCGGACGCCCTCCGCCTGATTTTCCGGGAAGCGTTCGACTTCGCCGCCATCTTCGGCGGCTTCGCCGGCTCGTGCATCATGCAGGGGATCAAGCGCGGCCTCTATTCGAACGAAGCCGGCATGGGTTCGGCCCCGAACGCCGCCGCCGCCGCCGACGTCTCCCACCCGGTGAAACAGGGCCTCGTGCAGATGCTGTCCGTCTTCCTCGACACCCTCGTCATCTGTTCCGCCACCGCCGCCATCGTCCTCATGTCCGGCGTTGAAATGGGCGGCCTCCGGGGCATGCCGCTCGTCCAGGAGGCGGTCAACAGCCAATTCGGCGAATGGGGCGCCCATTTCATCACGATTTCCGTGTTCCTCTTCGCCTTCAGTTCACTTCTCGGAAACTACTATTACACGGAAGCAAACCTCCTTTTCATCAAGAACGACAAACGCCTCCTCACCGTCTTCCGCTGGACTGTGGTGTTCGTCATTTTCCTCGGCCCGCAGTACGGCTTCGACACCGCCTGGAACCTGGCGGACCTCTTCATGGGACTGATGACCATCGTGCACCTGGTACCGCTCCTCCTCCTCGGCGGCATCGCCCTCCGGGCGCTGGCCGACTATGCCGAAAAGAAAAAGGCCGGCCAGGAAAGCCCAACGTTCAAGGCCATGGACATCGGCCTCGACAACACGGAATGGTGGAAGTGACGCTTGGTCCGCTACCATGATGCCATAAACAAGGAGGGGAGGCCGCGACGGCCTCCCCTTTTCAAACTCTCTTTACCGTACTACACGCCGCGAACTCCCGGCGTCACTTGATGAGGCCGCGTCTTGCGTCTTATACGTATTCGTAATCGTCCGGTCCCTTGAACCAGGTATTCCGGCCGGAATGAAGCACGAGGCAAATCACCCCCATCACAATATACGCAATAAAGAACGGCGACTGCGGGTAAAACCCGAGTTCGGAAAAATGGATGAGCCCGAACAGTGAGAGGACGGCGCCGCTGAAACAGGCCGCCGCCGCCCGGTCGAGACGCTTCTCGATGACAAACACCGTCAATGCGCCGAGGATAATGCCGATGAGGATGGCGCCGGCCTTCACCGCCGGCACGCCGTTCCACATGACGCCGTTCGTGAGGAGGGCGTCAGTGACGTCGCTGCCGTAGCCGAGAAGGCCGCTATCGAGGGCGTGGGCCCATTCGCCGCCGAGGGCGACGGCGCCGGTGATTTGGGTATACAAGTAATCCGCCACCGGCGGCACCATGGCGATGCCGACCGCCGCGTAGTGTTTCCGGTTCGTGTCCTTGAAGGCCTGCGCCACCATGATGACGGCGCACCAGAGGAAGGTGATGGCGCAGATGGCCGGCGGCACCAGCCCGTTCAGGAACGAGAACATGCCGAACACGCCGGCGGCGCCGAGGACGATGCCGCCGACCACCGAGTAGCCAATGCCGGCGCCGGTCTTCTTCAGCCCGGCGTGGCCGAGCCAGACCGTGTTCGGGACAACGCCGCCGAACACCGCCGACACCATGGTGCAGATGCCGTCGGCGAACTGGGCTTCCCGAACGCCGTAGTTGTCGCCGGCGGCGTTGGCCGCCTCGACATTGTCCATCGTTTCAATGAAGTTGTAAATTTCAATCGGTATGACCACGGTCAGGTACGGCACAACGACGGAAAAACCGTTGATCAGGCTCTGGATGGTGCTGGACGGCTCCGGAAAATAAAAACCGACGCCGGAAAAGTCAAAGGTCGTTCGCCCGAGGCAGAAAGCGTAGACGATGCCGCCGACGATGGCGACGACGAGGGGCGGAATTCCCCGGGGAAACACATAGCCGCCGAACAGGCCGATCATCGCCACGAGAAGAATCGGCAGGCCGACGACCGGGTCGCCATAGACGTCGAAGACGCCCTGGGTCGCCATCCAGATAAAGCCGATGCCGGCGACGGTGCCGAGAAGGGCGGCCCGGGGGATGTTCCGTTTCATCCACGGCCCGATAAAGCCGCCGACAAATTCGGTAAAGCCGCCGATGAAGGTCGCCGCCACCGCCGCCGACCATTCCAGGTACGGGTCGCCGATGGCGTAGTGGAGCGGGGTGATGACGCCGAAGAGGATAACGAACATCGCCGGCGTCGACACGCCGGACGGCAGGGCGGTGACGTCGGCCCGGCCTTCCTTTTTGGACAGCCGGTAACCCATGAAGGCATAGTAGAGGCCGCTCAGGAGAAGGCCGATGGACATGCCGGGGACGACCCGGCCGTAGACGATGTCGTCCGGCCAGCCGAGGGCGCCCGAGAGGGTGGCGGTGACGATAAGGTAGTTGACGATGTTGTTCGTGATGACATAGGTCAGTCCCCCAATGTCGCCGCGACGGAACAGGGGCACCACGTTGCCGGTACTCATACGGTTCTCCATTACATATTGAAAAACGGTGCTGGATGGTTATTCGCTTACGGGACGGGTGCGCCCTTTATAAAGCGAGGGAAAACTCCTTCATCTCCCCGGCCACCTCTTCGTACATCGCCTCCCACTCCGGCACCGGCCTGATGGTGGCGATGTCGTAGCACTGGTCGAACGGCTTCCCCGGATTACCGCCGGTCAGGGTGAGAACGCGTTCGTATTTCGCGAGAAGTTTGAGGACGATGGCGTTCGCGCCGTCCCGGGTCAGGCCGGCCCTGACGGCGGCGCGGCTCACTTCGCCCATGAGGCGGACCTCGAGGCCGGTGCCGTGCGGGACGTTCCCGTCGGCGGCGCCGCAGCCTTCGATGTGGCCTCCGGAGGCGGTGATGACGAGGGCGTTGGCGGCGGCTTCGTAGAGGAGTTCCCGGGTCAGGCCGCCGCTTTTCGGATAGACATCGCAGACGATGATGTTCGGGGCGTTCCGGGAGAACGCCTGGCAGCAGACGCTCTGGAGCCACAGGCATTCCCGCGCGCTCGTCGCCACCTGGGTAATGTGGATGGGGTGGCAGAGGTGGTAGTCGGCGAGGCAGAGAATGTTCGCCGCCATCATCGAGGCCATGATCACCATTGTCGCGCCGGGGGCGTCGCCGCCCATGCCGCCGACCATGGTGCAGGCGAGGGAGGCGTTCCGCATGCCGTATTCGAGGGAATTGGCGGCGCGGACGAGGTTCCCGCGGTCGATGATGAGTTCGTTGAAGAGGGCGACAAGGTGGGCGTCGCAGGGCCGGAGGTGGGTCGGGGAGGCGGCGGCGAGGTCGCCGATCTCCGAAACGCTGCTTTCCGCCGCCAGCATGCCGATGCCGGGCCGGCCAGTTTCGTGCCGGGCCTGGCGGAGAAGGTTCAGTTCCTTTTTCACCGCCAGCACTTCGGACGGATCGCCGCCCCGGACCGGAATGCCGTCCACCGTCGTCAGGGATCCGCAAGTGATAAGGTCGACGACATGTTCCTGGAGCCAGCTTTTCACCGTGGGGAGGAACAGGTGCTCCGGCGTCGGACAACCGGGATTCCCGGCCCAGAGAAGCGGGCGCCGCGAGTCTTCCGGTTTCCGGGCGAAGAGGGTGACGGCGTCCTTTCCTTCCCCCATGACGAGGGATTGTTTCTGGCTGGCCAGGCCGGCGTCCACCTCTTTTTCAGACAGCCTGATCACCCGTTCGGTCGAGATGTTGTAGACGCCGATGGTGGTGATGAGTTCCCGCGCCGCCGCGAACATCCGATCCATCAGGGCGGCATCCGTCGGGACGATGGTGTCCCGGTCCCAGGTCAGATCGTATTTTTCCACCAGGTCGATGACCGTTTCCACGACCGTCATGTCCCAGTCGTCTTTCCGGACCAGCGGGCCGGTGTACGAGCGTTCACAGATTTCCAAAAAGTTCCGTATCATGGCAGCCTTTCCACGCGAAGACGAGAACCGGTTCCACACTCGGGCGGATCGCAGCCGCACCGCGCCGTCGGCGACCGGGTAGTGTCCGCTGTCCGAGTTGTGATGTGGCTGCATTATGATGAAACCGCGATGTTTTGCCAAGGATGAATATTGTTCATTCCGGGAAAAGCCGTACAGGGAGGCGCCACCCCGGTGGCGGGCGATACGGGGTGCACGGTTGATCTGAAAACCTCGGGAGGACGTTCCCCGGAAAGGCGGGTCATTCCACCGGAAACGAATCGGTATCGCCGCCCCCGTGGACGGCCAGCCACAGCGTCCCCGGTTCTGTCCGGTCAACCCGGTGCCGCCGCCGGGCCGGGATGTAGTGCCAGTCGCCCGGGCCGAGGGTAACCGTTTCCGCCGGCCGGTCGAAGGCGATTTCGGCGCCGCCCCGGAGAACGACCACCCATTCGCCCCAGGCCTGGTCATACCAGAACCCGTCCGGGCTGGCCTGGCCATCCGACACAATCCGTTCAATCCGGACCCGGTCGCCCGGGAAGGACGTCAATTCCTCGATGATTTCCGCCGCCGAGGCGTCGGGGAGGTCGCGGAAGAAATTGCCCTGGTCCATATTATTCCTTGAATTCGGCGGCTATGCGGCGGGACAGTTCGACATATACCTTGCTTGCCACCTGCTCCAGGTAAAAATTGACGTCGATAAACTCCTGAACCAGGGCCTTGTCGATTATCTCTTCCTTGCTGGTCGGGAAGCCGGCGTCGCGGCCGGGACGGGCCTCCTCCCACTCCTTCGCCTTCCGTATCACCGGTTCGAGACGGTCGAGGGCGGTGGCGTTGGCGTATTTGGCGGCGTCGAGGAAATATTTGAGGCCGAGCTTCGCGTCGGGATCGATGTCCTGGCCGTCCGTGTAGATGTTGCCGAGTTCGACCATGGCCTTGACGGAACCGCGTTCCGCCGCGTGGCGGTACCATTCCCGCGACCGGGCCGGATCGCGGGGAATGACGCCGAAGGCGCTTTCGGCGCCGTGCTGGTACAGATTCCCGAGGGAGCAGGCCGCCTCGACCGAATCAAGTTTCGCCGCCTCGATATACAACTCCTCGGCCCGGACCGGATTGGCATCGCCCAGGCGGCCCATTTCGTACAGGGCGCCGATAATGACGAGGACGTCGGGGCGGGCCATTCCCTCCGGGAGGTCGAACAGGTACTGCCGCACCACCCGGTCGGTCACCGCTTCCATCCGCCGGCGGATGATCTCCCGTTGGGCGGCCGGATCGGGGATCGCCGATCCGGGCTCGGCCGCTCCGGCCGGGACCGGGCCGGAGGCCAAAAGAAGAAACACGAACAGAACCGGCAGGGCGGTCAAGTTTTTCGTCGTGAAAGATACCATTGCAGAATCACTCCAACGACAAACATGGCGACGGCCAGCCACTGGCCGAGGCGAAGGCCGGGGAACGCGCCAAACCCGTAGCGAAGCGGCGTGTCGTCCCGCCAGAACTCGATAACGAAGCGACCGATCGCATAGGCCAGGAGGAACCAGACAATCACCTGGCCGTCGCGGCGCGGACGAAAACGCCGTTCCGCCCACATAAGCCCGGCGCCGATGGCGAAGAGGCCGAGGGCGGAAATGATTTGCGTCGCATATATCGGCACCGTCGGCAGGGTGTCCGCCGGGTAGCCGAGGCTGGTGACGAAGTCGGTCCAGGCGGACGGGTTCTGGTGGGCGAGCCAGAGCTGGTGCGCCATCGGTTCGATGGCGTCCGGAAAGCGCATCGAGAAGACAGACCCGGCCGGCGCCGGCTTTCCCCAGCAACAGCCGTTCAGGAGGCAGCCGAGGCGGCCGAACCCGACGCCGATGGCCAGGCCCGGCGCATAGATATCGAACATTTTGCCGACGGAGATTTTCCGGTACCGGAGGTAGATCCAGTCGGCCAGAAGGGCGAGGAACAGCCCGCCCTGGAACGTCAGTCCGCCTTCCCATACCGCCAGCCATTCCCGCCAATTCCCGTATTGTCCGTCGGACGGCGTGTAGTCGAGAAGTAGGAACGCCAGCCTGGCCCCGATGATTCCGGTAAAAATGGAGATGAGGCCAAGGTCGATGACCGCCTCTTTGGAGACGCCCGCCGCCTTTGCCCGAACCCGGGCGATAAACAGGGCGGCAAGGAATCCGACCATGATGAACAGGCCGTAACCGAAGATGGGGATGCCGTTACCGATAGGCAGGGTTAAAATAACTCGTTGCATTTACTCTCTTTCAGGGCAAAATTGACCTGAACGCAGTTCTTCTGTCCAGGCTCGACCGGTTGTCGTGATCCTCACATGGTATGCGGGGACCCGGTCCATTTCAACGACAAATGGTTTGCAGCGGCATCGCCCTTGTAAAAAATCGGACCGACCGAAGCAGTTCTTAACCTCGTGTATTACAGCTACCAGTATATACTTTATGAAGAAGGTTCACATGACAACCATTCCGGAACGGCCTGCCTGCCTCCCCGACTCCCGGTCCGCCCGGGCCTGCCTCGACGGCCTGACCGAATCCGCCGGCGACGCCACACCGGACAAGGCGACCCTGACCGGCCTTATCGCCCTCGCCCGGCACGACGACGCCCTTCGCGCCCACGCCGCCGAACTGGCCCGGATTGCGACAGAGCACCGGTTCGGGGACGGCGTCTTTATCCGCGGCCTTATCGAAATCGGCAACCACTGCCGATGCGACTGTTACTACTGCGGCATCAGGGCCGGGAACGGCCGGGCACGCCGCTACCGCCTTTCCCGCGACACCATCCTCGACTGCTGCCGCTTCGGGTACGATCGGGGCTTCCGCACCTTTGTTTTGCAGGGCGGCGAAGATCCGCTGTACGAGTACGGCGTTCTCACAGACATAATCGAGGCGATCCGGAACGACTTCCCCGATGTCGCCATCACCCTCTCCGTCGGCGAGCGGGAACGTTCCGTCTATGCCGAATGGCGCCGGGCCGGGGCCGACCGCTACCTCCTCCGGCACGAGACCGCCAACCCGGACCATTACGCCCGCCTCCACCCCGCCGGACAGGCATGGGAAAATCGAAAACGCTGTCTGTACGATTTGCAGGATCTCGGCTATCAAACCGGCGGCGGTTTCATGGTCGGATCGCCGTACCAGACCGACGACGACCTCGCCGCCGATATCCTGTTCCTTCGCGATCTCGACCCGGCGATGATCGGCATCGGTCCCTTCATCCCGCACCACGACTCGCCGTTCCGCGACTTCCCGCCCGGCGACGTCGGAACAACCCTGTTCCTCCTGAGCCTCCTCCGGCTCCTCTTCCCCCGGGTTCTTCTTCCGGCCACCACCGCCCTCGGCTCCCTCGCGGCGGACGGCCGGGAACAGGGTCTCCTGGCCGGAGCGAACGTGGTGATGCCGAACCTGTCGCCCGCCGGTATCCGGGGATCGTATGAGTTATACGACAACAAGCTGTCCGACGGCGCCGAAGCGGGTGAAAACCTTATCGTCCTGAAAGACCGGCTTGAACGGATCGGCAGGCACGTCGTCGTCGGCCGGGGGGATTATGTATGACCGCACACGATGCGGACCGGGACGGACCGGTCCTCACTCCCGGCATCTACCTGGTCGGCACTCCCATCGGCAACCTCCGGGACATCACCCTCCGCGCCCTCCAGGTTCTGGCCGGGGCCGACGTTCTCGCCTGCGAGGATACCCGAGTCACCCGTAAACTGTTCAGCCGCCACGGCCTGTCCGCTCCGGCGGCGATTGTCAGTTGCAACGACCATAACGAACAGGCCGTCGCCCCCCCGGCTCGTGCGCATGGCCGCCGCCGGCAAAGCGGTCGTGTTCACCAGTGACGCCGGGATGCCCGGGGTATCCGATCCCGGCCACATTCTCGTCCGGGAGGCGCTCCTGGCCGGGGTGCCGGTGGACGTCATCCCCGGCCCGAGCGCGGTGGCGACGGCGGTGGCGCTGTCCGGGATGCCGGCGTCGATGTTCACGTTTTTCGGCTTCCCGCCCAGGCGGGACGGCCGGGTAACGCAGATCCTCCAGGACCACGGCGGCCTGCGGCCGGCCCTGGTATTTTACGAATCCCCTCGCCGCCTTGGCCGCCTGCTCGCCCTGGCGGCGGACGTCTGCGGCGGCGACCGGCTTGGGGCGGTCTGTCTTGAACTGACGAAAAAGTTCCAGCGCGTCAAACGCGGACGCCTGGACGACCTGGCCGCGTTTTTCCGGGACGACGAGACGCGCGGCGAAGCGGTTGTCGTCATCGCCGGCGGCGGGCGCGGACGCAGCGAAGAAGACCGGGACCGGGACGACCCCCCGGCTGACGCGCCCGACCCGGCCGGGGATGAAGAGGATTCCGCACCGGATGACGACCATGCAAAAAGCGCCCGATAAGGGCGCTTTTTTCGTCTTATTTCCAGAGTCCCGCATTCTCGGGTGAGGCGCGGAATCAGAGGTATTTCTTGAGCTGATCCGCCAGTTCCTTCGGATCGCATTTCGGGATAAACCCGTCCGCCTCCACTTCGGTGGCGCGGCTGATCATGCTGTCGTTCGTGATGGAACTGTGGAGGAGGACCGGCAGCACCCGGAGTCCCGGATCGTGCTTGATGTTGTACGTCAGGGTATACCCGTCCATTCGCGGCATTTCGATATCCGAGAGGATAAGGTCCACCCGGGTGAAAATCGACTCGTTCTGGGCGTCGGCCTCCTGCCTGAGGCTGTCGATTTTTTCCCACGCTTCCTGGCCGTCCCCGGCCTCGATGACGGTGATGCCGGCGGCGGACAGGCTCTCCGCCAAATTTTTCGCCTCTTCCTGACGGATGACGGCGGTGTCTTCCGGACCGGCGGCGCCGTCGTCCGGCGCTTCGAGATCCTCGGGGTCGCGGACTTCCCGTTCCGGCGGCGGTTCGAACCCGGAGAAGAAATCGGCGAATTTGTCCTCGCCCTCTCCTTCCTCCTCTTCCGCCTCCCCGGCCGCCGGCTCCTCCATTCCGGCCGATTCCACCGCTTCGTGGAGTTCGGTCATGAGGGCTTCGATAAGGTCTTCGCCGATTTCCTCGCGGCTTTCTCCGGCAAGGATCGGGCGGATAATGGCGGTGAGTTCCTGAAGAATCGAAACGATTTCGTTCGTGAGGATAAGGGTGCCGCTCCGGGCGCCCTCTATTTCCGATTCGATGCCGTGGCAGAATTCGGCCACCGACTTCATGCCGCAGATGGCGCCTTCGCCTTTCAGGGTATGGAACTGGCGGAAAATCGACCTGACCTCGTCCGGGTCGCGGACCGGCGGATCGAGGGCGAGAAGATCGCTTTCGAGTTCGTCGATGCGCTGCTCGATAGCCATGATCATTTCGCGTTTTTCTTCGTCGTCCTCGAAGGCGGTGGCGTCGTTGACGAGGGCCTCCTCCTTTTTGGCGTCGCGGAAAAACAGGCCGGCCTCGGCAATGGCTTGTTTCCGGTGGGATTCGACCATCCCGGGACCGCCGTCCAGATCGTTCAGGACGCCAATAAGGCTTTTGATCGCCTTTACGCCCGCTTCCGGGTTGGCTATGATGCCTTTCGAGAGGGTCTGGGCCACCTCCTGGATGTGGGTGGCGACTTCCTGGGCCTCGGAATCGCCGTCCTGCAGGAAGAGGCCGGACAATTCCTCGGCCGCCTGGGCGAGGGCTTTCCACTCGTCCAGAGGGGACACAACCTCGACCGCCGCGAACGTGGAGGAAAGTTTTCGTAATTTTTTGAGGGTGGCATCGCTAATCATGTACAGCCTCCGATTGGGATCGGGGTCGGTACCCGTCCGGTCCGGGCGTTACGACGACGGTGCAACGCCATGCCCTGTTCCGCGAACCCTTCATTCGATAAAACTCGATGCTCTGAAACTGAATGACTGGCCGGGCCGGTGCCGCGGACTTATGGCGGTGACGTTTTGTGGAATTATTCCACGGACGAAGCTCTTGCAGTATTGAGTCAACTTCACGGATAAAATGGTACAACCCGGCCTGCCGTTCAACCCGAGGGCCGGAAAAAGCCAATCGGCACCGCCTGTCGGGCAATGCTCTGGCTACCGCCGGTATAAACATTTAAACTATGAGGAACAGGTGTTAAAGATTGTAATGGAGGTAGAGGTGTAAATCAAGAGAGTCGACATATATTTACACTTCTCGTTGAATTGGCGGGTTATTTCACCGGGCGATTCCGTCCCCGGGAAGGCGCGTTTACGCTGTCAGCCCGAGTCGCGTCCGGGTCGCCCGCATCAAAGCCCGATACGGCGGGCGGCTTTCGGCCGCTCTGCCTGAAAAACTTCCCTTTTACCTGGAAAGCGGTGCCGCAAGCCATGTTAGACTATGCCTTACCCGATCACCTGCTCCGCCGTCTCGACGCCGCCCACCCGGACGGCGCCGTCCGCTATGCCGAACGGTCGGACCTCACCGCCGACGGCCGTTTCGGCGAAAGCTTTCTCGTCCTCAAAGGCGACCGCCTTTTCACCCTGACGGCGGACGACATCCTCCTTGATATCGGCCTCGAGGAAATCAAGGAAATCCGCATTGTCGAACTCATGGGCGGGTCGTCACTCGTGGCCGCGCTCCGGAACGGTGGTGAACGGCGCCTTGTTAAATACACCCGGACCCTGGTGCCGGAGTTCGGCGTCTATTGCCGTCTCCTCAATACCATAATTGAAGGCCTGCCGGAAATACTCCCGGAACCGGAAGGCGCCGCCCTCTGCCCCCGGTGCGGCAATCCGCTGCCGGAACGCGGCGCCACCTGTCCCGCGTGCATCAATTTTTTCGCTGTCTTCCGCCGCCTCCTGTCGCTCCTGAACGATTACCGCCTGCGCCTCGGCATTCTCGTCTCGGCGACGGTGGTCGGCGTCGTCGCCGGGGTATTGCCGCCGATTATCACAAAGGAGATTACGGACGGCGTCATTATCGGCGGGCAGATCGACCGGCTCCCGCTTCTTATTTTTCTCATGCTGGTGTGCGGGTTTGTTTTCTTTATAACCCGGTACGTCTCCACCTATCTCGCCAGTTGGCTGGCGGCGCGGCTCATTGCCGATCTCCGCACCCGGCTCCATGCCCATTTGCAGAAGCTTCGCATGGGCTATTTTTCCAAGCGCGAAGCCGGCGAACTCGTCTCCCGGGTCATGCACGACACCCAGGAGCTCCAGCACTTCCTGATTGACGGCCTGCCGTACCTGTTCGTGAACACGCTGTCGTTTTTCGCCATCGCCACCGTCCTTCTCAGCCTGGACTGGCGTTTGGCCCTTATTGTCTTTATTCCGGTCCCGGTCCTTATCTGCGGCGTCCGCTGGATCTGGAAAAGCCTCCACAGCCTGTTCCAGAAGGAAGGGAACCGCTGGGCCACCCTCCACACCGTCCTCGGCGAATCCATGCGCGGCCTCAAGGCGGTAAAGGCCGCCGGTCAGGAGGACGCCCGGTCCGAACGTTTCGGCGATCTCAATTCCGACGTCTTCGGCCTCGTCGTCCGCATCGACCGGGCCTATGCCGGCTTTGCCGAAGGGACGTTCTGGGTCATGTCGATGGCGGTGGCGGTGGTGTGGTACTTCGCCGCCGGGCGCGTCGCCGGAAACGCCGTGGACGAGACCCTGACCATCGGGTCGATAACCGCCTATATCGCCCTTATGTGGCAATTCTACACGCCGCTCCAGTGGTTTACCGTCATCGCGAACTGGATGAACCACGCCTTCGCCTCGGCGGAACGCATTTTCACCGTCCTCGACGTCACGCCGGAAGCCTACGAGCCGGCGTCGGCCGCCCTGCCCGGTCCGGCGTCGGCCGAAGCCGGACCGGGCGGAACCGGCCCGACAGCGGAACGCTTCCGGGGCCATGTCGAGTTCAGGGACGTCCATTTCTCTTATGAACGCGGCAAGGAGGTCATCAAGGGCATTAACCTCGAGATCCAGCCGGGCGAAATGATCGGCCTGGTCGGCAAGTCCGGCGCCGGAAAGTCCACCATCATCAACCTTCTCTGCCGGTTCTTCGACGTCGACACCGGGGAAATTTGCATCGACGGAAAACCGCTCAAGGACATCCGCCTTCTCGACCTCCGGCGGCAAATCGGGATTGTCATGCAGGAGCCGTTCCTGTTCCGCTCGTCCCTGATGGAAAACATCCGCTACGGCCATCCGGAAGCCGGTTTCGAGGACGTCGTCCGGGCCGCCAAGGCCGCCCATGCCCACGACTTTATCGTGGACAAGGAATTCGGCTACGACACCATGGTCGGCGAAGGCGGCATCACCCTCTCCGGCGGCGAACGCCAGCGCATCGCCATCGCCCGGGCGATTCTCCACAACCCGCCGATCCTGATCCTCGACGAGGCGACGTCGAGCGTCGATTCGGAAACGGAAAAAGCCATCCAGACCGCCATCGCGGAACTTATCCGCGAACGCACCGTCATCGCCATCGCCCACCGCCTGGCGACGCTCCGGAACGCCAGCCGCCTCGTCGTCGTCGAGGAAGGCCGCATCGCCGAGACCGGCAGCCACGACGAATTGATGGAGAAGGACGGCATCTACGCCGGACTGGTCCGGACCCAGACCGAACTGAACAAGCTTCGGGCCGAAGCGAACATTATAGACGGTACATAGGCGGCGGATAGGCGTCGCATCCGGCTTTCGGGAACATGGCGTTCCTCCTCCCGCCGTGGACGCGTCCATTGTCAGTGTTGCCCCGAGGGCGCCGGGCCAGCCTGCGGCGCCTCTCTTTATGCGTGGTCGACCGGCCGGTCGAGGTCTATTTTAACGCTTAGGACAGTGTACAGTAGATGCGTACCCGGGTCCGCCGGGTTTCCCGCACAGGCGCGGGATGCAGTTCCCGAGAAAGGACCAGTCATGTTTGCCATCCGCAAAGCCGAAGACCGTGGCCTCGGTCGGACCAGTTGGCTCGATTCGCGGCATTCGTTTTCATTCGCCAATTATTACGACCCCGACCAGGTCGGGTTCTCCGATCTTCTCGTCATTAATGACGACCGGGTGACGCCCCGGGGCGGGTTCGGCACCCATCCGCACCAGAACATGGAAATCTTTTCCTATGTCCTCGAAGGGGCGCTCGAGCACCGGGATTCCATGGGCGTCGGGTCTGTCAACCACCAGGGCGACATCCAGATGATGTCGGCCGGGACCGGTATTTTCCACAGCGAGTTTAACGCGTCCGATACGGATATGCTCCGCTTCCTCCAGATATGGATTGTTCCGGATCGCCAGAACGTGAAACCGCGGTATCACCAGAAACATTTTCCGAAAGAGGAAAAGCGCGGCAAACTCCGTCTTGTCATATCCCCGGACAACGAGGAAGGCACGCTTCCGGTCTATCAGGATATCCGCGTTTATGCCGGTCTGTTCGACGGCGACGAGGAATTCACCTTCACCCTGCCGGAAAACCGGTACGCCTACGTCCACGTCGCCCGGGGCCGGGTCAAACTGAACGGCAAACCGCTGAAGGAAGGCGACGGCGTCCGTATCCGAAAAGAAACGGAACTCCATTTTGGCGACGGCGAAGGGGCGGAAGTTCTTCTCTTCGATCTCCGGCCGATTGAAATTCCGGACATCCGGTAAATCCGTCCCTGACGATGACCTCACTGCAACCGGTGGGGTCAACATTTTTATACCGCACCCGCCTTTCGCTCCGAAGGAGTATGGTATGAGCGTGATTGAACCGTCCGCCGGCACCGGCACCGGTCCGACGCCCGCGCCATCCTCGATGCCGACGCCCACGCCAACCTCGCCGTCAACCGGCGACCCGGCGCCGGCGGACCGCCACGACGCGCCGCCGGTGGCCGAACAGGTGTCGTTTATTATCGAGCACAAGGTCCGTCCCGGCCATCAGGCCGAGTATGAAAAATGGCTTCACACCATCATCACCGAAGCCGGGAAGTACCACGGCCACCTCGGCGCCCATGTCGCCAAGCCGCCGCCCGGCGGCGACACGTACGTCATATCCGTCCGTTTCGCCGAACGGGAGGACGCGCTCCACTGGATGAATTCGGACACGCGAAAACACCTCATGGCACAGGCGCGGCCGCACATCGCCGGGCCGGAACACCTGAAAATTCTCAGCGGCATCGACTACTGGTTCACCCCGGCCACCGGCGGCGTCTCGCCGCCGCGGTGGAAACAGTGGCTGACCACGGTGTCCGCCATCTGGCCGATTGCCATACTTCTTCCGCATATCCTTAAACACCTCTTCCAGGCCGTGCCGGCGCTCGGGCGGGTGCCGTTCGCCCAGCTCATCAGCACCATGATTACGGTCGGCCTCCTTGTCTACGTCATCATGCCGCGCTATTCACGGCTGATCGCCAGGTGGTTGTCGAAAAAATAGTCGGTTGTATCATGACATCATAGTGGTCGGGCGAGGGGAACCACGGCAAGCCACGGGAGGCTGCCATGCCTGACACCGCTTTCGTGAACGGTAGATTCACCACCCTCGATCCGGACAATCCGCACGCCGACGCGGTTTTTGTCAAAAACGGCGTTTTCCAGGCGGTCGGCACAACGGCCGACATTCTCGCCGCCGCCGGCCGCGACGCCAGGGAAATCGACCTTCAGGGCCGCGCCGTCCTGCCCGGCCTGAACGACAGCCACATCCATATCATCCGGGGCGGCCTTAATTACAATATGGAACTGCGCTGGGACGGCGTGCCGTCCCTCGCCGACGCCATGCAGATGCTCCGGCGCCAGGTCGACATCACGCCGGTGCCGCAGTGGGTCAGGGTGGTCGGTGGTTTCACCCTGAGCCAGTTCGCGGAAAAACGCCTGCCGACCCTGGACGAACTGAACGACGCCGCGCCGGACACGCCCGTTTTCATCCTCCACCTCTACGACCGCGCCCTCCTGAACCGCGCCGCCGTCCGGGCCTGCGGCTTTGACCGGAATTCCCCGAATCCGCCCGGCGGCGAAATCGAACACGACAGCCGGGGCGAACCGACCGGCATGATCGTTGCGGAGCCGAACGCCGCCATCCTTTACATCGCCCTTGCCCGAGGCCCGAAGCTGACGCCGGACGACCAGGTGATTTCGACCCGCCAGTTCATGCGGGAACTAAACCGCCTCGGCGTGACGTCCGCCATCGACGCCGGCGGCGGTTTTCAGAATTATCCGGACGACTACCGCGTCATCGACAAACTGGCCAGGCGGAACGAACTGACGGTCCGCATCGCCTACAACCTGTTCACCCAGAATCCGGGCGGAGAACTCGAAGATTTCTCCAAATGGACGGCTTCGCTCCGGCCCGGCAGCGGCGACGACATGTACCGCCTGAACGGCGCCGGCGAAATGCTTGTCTACTCCGCCGCCGACTTCGAAGACTTCCGCCAGCCCCGGCCCGACATGCCCGGCAACATGGAAGGGGATCTCGAACAGGTGGTCCGCGTCCTTCTGGAAAAACGCTGGCCGTTCCGCCTCCACGCCACCTACGACGAAACCATCCGCCGCGCCCTCGACGTGTTCGAACGGGTCGACCGGGACATCCCGTTCGCCGGACTCCACTGGTTTTTCGACCATGCGGAGACGATCAGCCCGGAAAGTATCGACCGGGTCGCCGC
>JAJQFC010000123.1 GCA_021201355.1 Planctomycetaceae bacterium
GTAAGCGTAAAATAAAAAGCGTCTTTTAGACGCTCCTCAAAAAGAGTATAATAGTTCTAAATGGATTTAAGGCACGACCTATTCCCAGGGAAAGCTATCCCTGGGTTACAGATCAGGCACTTTTAGCTGCTTCATTATCAACAGACTCCATCTTTTTCTTTCGTGGAGTCCTTGGACGGTCCGAGTATTCGTTGGGTTCCAGCCCCGGCGGCCCCATAACCTGAGATACACGAAGCCGTTCGTACTCCCTGTATTCCGATGACCAGGGCATCATCGTTTCCAGGAACTTCGAGGTTTTTGCGATATCCGCATGTTTGGGTATGTTTTCCAATATATACCTCAGATACCAGTATACGTTCACTTTGTTGGCGCGCGCCGTACCTACGATAGAATACATGACCGCGGCCGCTTTTGCCCCGTCAACCGAGTCGCAGAACAGGAAATTCTTCCTTCCGATCGTGAGGATGCGGAGGGATCTTTCGCAGAAGCCGTTGTCGCAGGGGATATGGCCGTCCGTCAGGAACCGGCAGAGATATTCTTTCTGGTTTTTGGAATAGTTGACAGCATCTTTCAGCTTCTCCCCCATAAGCGGATCCTCTGTATCAAGCCCCTCTATATATTGGAAGTATTCTTCCACCAGAGGTTTCACAGTTTCCTGACGTTTCGCCAGCCGCTCCCCGGCGGACAGCGTTTTGAGAGGTTCATCGGCATCATAGATCCTGCCGATAAGGAGGAGGGCCTTCACTTCCGGCAATTCGGCAATGGCCTCCTCACCAAGGGAAGATTTATCAACGAGAGAAAGGGATTCTGCGAACCGGCGGCGCATGTGCATCATACAACCGCAGATGGCAATAACCCCCTGCTTCTCTTTTTCCAGTACCTGATAGGAGCAGTAGGCGTCACAGGTGATGAATCCTTTGAAATCTTCATAATATTTCCGCAGGTGTTCCGTCCCACGGGTCAGTTCATAGCAGAACACAATGATGGGCGCCGACTCAGCCAGTTCACTTGTAGTATGTACCCATACATAACTTTTTGTTCCGGCGCTGCGTCCGTCCCTGTTAACGAGGAGAGTGGTTTCGTCGCATTGATGGTAGGGAACCTTAAGCTGCCTGAGGACAAGATAATCGCAGACCGGCTGGAAAAAATCAAAGGCGGCCCTCGTAGCCCAGTGGCACATGGTCTGGCGCGAGAGGGCGGCTCCAGAATCGGAATAGAGCATTTCCTGCCGGTTCAGTGGGAGAGACAGGGAAAACTTCTGATACAGGATCTCCGCAAGGATGGACGGTGAGGCAAAGCTGCGCTGCCACAACGGCGCTTCGTAAGGCAGGGTGGTGAGGACATGCTCCAGGCCTACAGAAATGACAGGCGTATAGGTATTCTGTACATATACGGTCGGCCTGCATTTCTCCAGCGTCTGATGGCGGTGCCAGAACGAAATCCGCCAGTTCCCTTCCCCATACTGGCTGTCCAGGGCCGCAGCATCCAGGAGAAAAGATGTCCTCTGCGGAAGGCGCGAGAAATCTTCCTCCCGTTTTCCTGCCTTTTTGTTCTTCCCCCCTGTATGCCTGCCGCCCAGGCTGTTTTTTCGGGGTACAGTGGGCCCGGGGCTGGCAGGGGCTGTGGGTTCCTTCGGGGCTTCATCCACATCTTCACGGCAAGGGGTATCCGACAGGATATCCGAGAGCTTTTCCGTACTGCGCCCGAAGATTTCATTGGCCCTCTGCCGGCTGACATCTGAAATGTGGGAGATCACTTTTTTGAGATTGGCCACCTCTGCCTGGAGGGCGTCCCGCTGGGAAACAAGCGCCTGGTACTCCTTTGCCATGGCAGTAAGTGCCAGGCTGTTCTCTGCCCGATATGCTTCTTCCTCAGCAGCTTTCTTCTTCAGATCCAGGATGACATCAAGGAGCTGTTCCCTGGACATATTTTGTTCTTTCTCGATCATCCTGGCTTCCTGAGATGTCATCCGTCCTCCTCCTCCCTTATTCTGTGGGCTGCGTGTAGCGGCCCAGGATATCTGTAAGGTCGTTTAACAGGGCGTCCCTGCTCTCCTTCAGCTGCCGGTTTTCTTCCTCCAGCTCTGCGATCCGGGTCTCTTTTTCTTCCAGCTGCGCCGCATAATCTGCGGCAGAATCTTGTGCCGTATCGTCCGCAGGCTCCGCTGCTTTTTTTCGCTTCCTGCCGCGCCCATTTGTGGGGATGATCTCCCCGGTTTCCGGATCCACCCTGCCCAGGTATTTCCTTTTAGGGCGGGCCTGCTTTTTCTCAGGATCCCATACCGAAATGGATTCGTAGGCATAGGTAGTGCCTGACTGGTTCTTGTATTTTACGATCGCCATAATACTCCTCCTTTGCTTGGCATACTTTTATTATAACATATGCCTATGTAAATGTCAATAGGAAATAGGCATATTTTTTTAAAAAATATGCCTATTTCCATCTTTCTGGAGAGCCGGTTTCAAATTTCACAGCAGACCATACATGATTTTCGTGTCACCTGCGGGGCCTTATAGAAGAATCAGGTTGTGCAGGATAGTCACTCCTGATAGAGCTCTCAATCGTAAAGCCATCCATGAAGCGGTCATACTCCTCCCAGGTCAGGCATCTGGCCTGGGAGGCTGTGTCCGGCCAGCAGTAGCGGCCGCAGGTCAGGCGTTTGGATGCCAGAACAAACCCGTCCCCTTCGTACATGAGGCATTTGATGCGGTCCTTCTTTCGTCCGCAAAAGAGGAAGAGTGTCCCTTTTTCCAGGGGGTCGAGGCCATAATGCAGCCTCACCAGAGAAACCAGCCCCGTAATACCGCGGCGCATATCTGTCCGGCCGGTCAGGATGAATACACGTCTGATCTCAACATCCCGCCTAATCATAGCGCACTGCTTCCAGCACCTGCCGTATGAATCCGGCTTCCGCATTTTGAAAGAAATCAATTCTTACAGAGCCTGATTGTATGGTTGCGACAGGGAATGCTTCAGGCCCCTCTGCCGCAGCCGGGTGGTTTATCGTATCGCCGGGCAGACGGCCGGGATGAATTTCAACAAGGGGGTTAGTTGCCTGGGCAGCATAACTCCTGCTGGTACGGCGCGTAACAAAGGAAGGGTCAGTCTTATGGATGACATTTACCCAATGATAATACATATCCTCTGTATAACCCTTTTCCTGGCAAAAAGTTCTGACGCTTATCCCCCGATCCAGGCGCTCCTGGACCAGAAGTTTCCACTTTTGGATTCTTTGTTCGCGAGTTTCTTCCATAAAAAATATCCTCCGATGCGTGCTGTCTTGATCTGAGCATTGTCACGGACTCAGATATTTGCATAATCAAAGGATATCATTTTTTGATTTAGACGCATAGACGCTTTATATTTGACGCTTACGATGGAGGGGCAGAAGGTCGTCAAGGTGTTCTGCCACGAGGAAGAAAGCATCGGGAAGTTCAATGAACTGAATGACATTCTCTATGATAGCGCTGACCGGGCC
>JAJQFC010000232.1 GCA_021201355.1 Planctomycetaceae bacterium
GTGTGTGCTGGCTCTGACGTGCGTGGTCGGCCAGGTGGCGGTCGCCGGCGAATCGCTTCGCGGTCTCGCCACGCCGGGACGGCTCGTCGTCGGCCTTGACGACACCTTCGCCCCGATGGGGTTCCGCGATACCGCGAACAATCTGGTCGGATTCGACATCGATCTCGCCCGCGCCGTCGGCGAGGAGCTTGGCGTGGAAATCGTCTTCCAGCCGATCGAATGGAGCGCCAAGGAAATGGAACTGGCGGCGAAGAACATCGACTGCATCTGGAACGGCATGTCCCGGACCCCGGACCGGGAAGAAAACATGACCCTGTCCCAGGACTATCTGAACAACCGCCTCGCCATCATGAATGACCCGGCCATCACCATTACCTCCCTTGACCAGCTGCCCCAATACCAGGTCGGCACCCAGGCCGGTTCGTCCAGCCTCGACGCCATCAAGAACAGCCCGATCTTCGCCGCCCTCGGCGACAATCTCCACGAATACGCCACCTACGACGAATGCCTCCTCGACATGCAGGCCGGCCGCATCCAGGCCATGGTCGTCGACGCCGTCCTCGGCCAGTACAAGAACAACAACCTGAAGGGCGCCTTCAAGTTCGCCGAAGTCGACTTTGGAAACGACTTCTTTGCCATCGGCTTCCGCCGCGACAAGAACGACAACTCGGCGAACGAGGAACTGTGCCGCGCGGTCGAACAGGCCATCGCCAACATCGCGAAGTCCGGCAAGGGCGAAGAAATCAGCCGGAAATGGTTCGGCGCCAATCTTCTTCTTCAAATGAATTGATCGGTTTCCGGACACAGACATCGTTACGGCGGCCCACCGGTTATTCGCCGGTGGGCTGCAATAGGTTTATTCGGGAGAGAGCGAGAACAACTCTTTCCTGATATACCTCCACCCGAAGAATGCACGCTGTACCCGGCCGTGCACAAAAAATGGGAAACAGGCTCGTGGATCTCTCCGCCGAATATGTGTCGACGCTCCTCCCCGGTCTCCTCCGTGGCCTCCGGGAGACGCTCCTCATTTTCTCCCTGACCCTCCTCCTGTCCCTGCCGCTCGGTTTGCCGGTGGCGCTCGGGAGTATTTCCCGCTTCTGGCCGGTGCGGATTCTCAGCCGGATTTATGTCTGGCTGTTTCGGGGCACGCCCCTCATGCTCCAGTTGTTTTTCTTTTACTACGGCCTTGGCATCCTGGCGAACACCTACGAAATGCCCTGTCTCCGGCTGAACCGGTTTTCCGCCGTCATCCTCACGTTCGCCCTGAACTACGCCGCCTATTTCGCCGAAATCTACCGGGCCGGCATCCAGTCCATCGACCGGGGCCAGTACGAAGCGGCCAAAACCCTCGGCTTTTCCCGGACCCGGACCATGTTCAGGATTATCATTCCGCAGACCATCCGCCGGATAATCCCTCCCGTGTCCAACGAAACGATCACCCTGGTCAAGGACACCGCCCTCGCCAACGTCATTGCCGTCCCCGAGCTCCTCAAGGTCGCCAAGGACGCGTCAAACCGCGACACCAATCCGAGCGCCTACTTGCTGGCGGCGGGGGGCTACCTGATAATCACCTTCGTTCTCACCGTCGTCTATCAGCGGCTGGAAAAACGCTTTTCCCGGCACGAGCAGGAGGCAGTATGACCGCCATCGTCCACGACTCAACGGACGCCAGACCCATTGTCGAACTGGAAGACATCCATAAACGCTACGGCGACGTCCACGCCCTCCGTGGCGTCACCCTGCGGGTGGCCCGGGGCGAGCACGTCGCCATCATCGGATCGTCCGGGAGCGGCAAGTCGACGCTTCTCCGCTGCGTCAACCAGCTCGAAGTCATCGACAGCGGGCGGATAACGATAAACGGCGAAGTCCTCGCCGATACGGAGAACGGCCGCGTCCGCTATCTTCCCGAACGGAGCATCCGCCGCATTCTTCTCCAAACCGCCATGGTGTTCCAGCATTTCAACCTCTTCGGTCACCTGACGTGCCTGGACAACATCACCATCGCCCCCATCGAAATCAAAAAGGAAGACCCCGGGGAGGTGCGCGACCGCGCCTTCGGCCTTCTCAAGATGGTCGGCCTCGAGCAAAAGGCCAAGGCCTATCCGGCCCAACTGTCCGGCGGACAGAAACAGCGCATCGCCATCGCCCGGGCATTGGCGATGCGGCCGTCAATTCTCCTGTTCGACGAACCGACGTCCGCCCTCGACCCGGAGATTACCGGCGAAGTCCTCCGCGTTATCCGGGATCTGGCGGCGCAGGGGTACACTATGGCCCTCGTCACCCACGAAATGGGATTCGCCCGGGAAGTGGCGAACCGGGTGGTGTTCATGGACGAAGGCCGCATCGTCGAGGAAGGGATACCGGACAAGATGTTCGACGACCCGGACTCGGAGCGCCTCGGACTGTTCCTCCAGGCGGTTATTTAGGCGTTTGTTCGGGACGTGAACCGTTTTATTCGTACATACTTTGTCCCGCCCGCCAATGAAACCCGGCGGCGCGACAGTGGCCTAGAATCGCTTCTACCTAACAATACTAAACAAGACCGCTGCCGACGGAACCGGCGGCGTTGTGGAGATACGAGTGACACGCGAGGCATATGAACCGTGGTATAAGGACGGATTACAATTTGGCTGTACCGGATGCGGCGAATGCTGTCGCGGCCTCGGCGGGTATGTCTGGATTTCCCTGTCCGAGGCCGAAGCGCTGGCCACCGCCCTCGGGATGGAGTTTGATACTTTCACCCGCACCATGCTCAGAAAGACCATCACCGGCCTCGCCCTGGTGGACGACGCCGACGGCAACTGCCCGCTCCTCGGCCCCGACGGCCGCTGCACGGTCTACGAGGCCCGGCCGGTCCAGTGCCGCACCTGGCCGTGGTGGAATGAAAACCTCGTCTCCTCCGAACGCTGGCGGGAAGCGGCAAAACGCTGTCCCGGCATGAACCGGGGAGAGGTGCATTCGCAGTTCGTCATTGACTGTGAACGCGCCAAGGAGTTTTAAACGGAACTTTCTTTTCATAGTATTGCAGATCACCCGCCCATGTCCTATTTTTCCGACGACGACATCGCCCAGATAGCCACGCCCCCGGGGAACGCCCTCGTCGGCGCGCTCAGGCTGTCCGGCCCGAATGCCTGGCGCATCCTCCGGGCGGTGACGGACGGCCTCGCCGACGTTCTGGCGGGCGGTTCCCCCCGGCGCGGCGTCTATCCCTGCCGACTGACACTGGACCTGGCCCGGCCCGGTGGCGAAGGGAGTCGGCCGGTGCCGTGTCCGGCCCGGGTCTTTCTCAGTCCCGCCCCGGCCAGTTATACCCGGGAAGACGTGGCGGAAATTCACCTTCCCGGCGCCCCGGTCCTCCTTCAGGCGGCGCTCCGGGTGCTGGTCAGGGCCGGGGCCCGGCCGGCCGGGCCGGGGGAATTCACCTTCCGCGC
>JAJQFC010000262.1 GCA_021201355.1 Planctomycetaceae bacterium
TAGCCGTCGTACGTCTTCATCGTTCGGGGCCAACCTTTCCAGGAGTTCCTTGACGGTGAGGGCCAGCACCGGGTGAAGGAGATCCTGGTCCATATCGGCAAGCGGCTGGAGGACAAACCGCCGTTCCGCCAGCCGTGGATGGGGGATGGTCAGTCCCGGTTCCTCCACGCAGCGGTCTTCCCAAAGAATAATGTCGAGATCGATGATGCGCGGCCCCCAGCGCCTTGTCTCCCGCGACCGATCGCGGCCGATAGCTTTCTCGAGCGCCTGCAGTTCGGCAAGGAGCTGGACCGGTTCCAGGGTGGTGTCGATCAGGCTGACGGTGTTCAGGTACATGTCCTGGCCGGCCGGGCCGCCGTAGGGCGCCGTTTCGTAGAGGGGCGCGTTTTCAAGAAGGACCGTCTCCGGGAGGAGCGCCATGCCGTGCCGGGCCGACCGGATGTTTTCCGCCTTGTCGCCGAGGTTACTGCCAATCGCGATGTGAACCAGTTGCATGTCGGGGCCTCCCCCTCTACGTGGTTGGTGCGTCTGGAAATGTGCCGGCCTCACGGGACTTTTCGGTATGGCGCCGCTCCCGCGACCGTGCCAGTCTGCCGGCACAAACGCTGTCGCGGTGAGGCGCATCGCCTACGTGCGAAACCAACCACACCGTGGACGCTATGGTGCGAAGGTTAACCCCGCCGCGCTGCATCACGGGAGACGTCCGCACGAAAATGCATCTGGCGCCGAACATCGGCGCCAGACAGGGCTTATTCGTCAAGAAAACCGGATTGGCGCAGGGCCGCCTCGAATTCGGTATACAATCGCCGCAGTTCGGGAAGGCGCTCCCGTATGCCGTCCAGGTCGCCGTCGTGCCCAAGCAGTTCGCACTCGTAGGCCTTGGCCCGGAGCAGTTCGCCGCCGGCGGTGGCCGCCACCGCCTTCAGGGAGTGGGCGGCGCGTTCGGCTGTTTTCGCGTCGTTTCCGGCCAACGCCAATTCAAGCCCGTTTAACTGTTCCGGCGTGTCCTGAACAAGGGTCCTCACGACCTCGCGGGCCAGGTCCTCATCGTCGCAGGTTGATTCGAGAAGCTTCTGGATGTCGAAGACGGTTGTGTCCATGGCTTGGCCTTTCAAGACGCGGAAGGGTGGTACCCGCTATAATCCCTACCTTACCCGAGGCCGGACACGCTGTCAAGAACGTCGGGGGTGAAGCTGTCCGCCGGCAGCGTCAGCCATCCGTGCCGTGCCGCACCGCTTCAAACAGAATTATTCCCGCCGCCACCGCCAGGTTGAGGCTTTCAACGCGGCCGGACAACGGTATCCTGACTCGGGCGTCCGCCAGGGCGGCGAGGCTGTCCGGCACTCCCCGTTCGCCGCCAACCAGCAGGGCGAACGGCGGTGAAAAATCGGCCCGGCGATAGTCTTCGGCCGGAGCGGCGGACGTCGCCATGCCGAGCCGCCCGCCGGACTGCCGCCACGATTCGGTGAAATTCTCTTCCGTCATGTCGAAACACGGCAGTGAAAACGCCGCGCCCATACTGCCACGGAGGAATTTCGGGCCGGACGGGTCGGCGCCCCCTAAAAAGATGCAGCCGTCGAAACCGGCGGCGAGGGCGGTCCGGGCGAGAGCGCCGGCATTGCCCGGGTCCTGCACTTCGGCGGCGACAAGGAGGCGGAACCGACTCCGGAGTATCGCTTCAAAGGTGATGTCCACCGTTTCGGCCGGACGAAGGACGAGGGCGAGGCCGTCGGCGTTTTTCAGGCCGGATACCTTGTCAAACACCTCGTCACTGACGCCCACCGCCTCGACCCCGAGTTGAGCGGCGAGGTCGAGGAGTTCCCCGGCCGACGGGTTTTCGGCGCCCCGGTCGGAAATAAGGAAAACCTCCGGCCGGTACCGGTGGGTGCCCCGGAGAAACGCTTCCTGGCACAACCGGGCGCCGTCCGCCAGGGTCAGGCCAAGTTCGCGGCGGAATTTCCGGTTCGCCAGGGACGCCCACTCCTTGACCCGGAGGTTGGAGCGGCTGGCGATCCGGCGAAGACTCATGAACTGCTGCGAGGAAAGCATACGATGCCTGTTCACAAGGGTGTTGATAGCTGTCGCCTGTACCGGCCCGGCGCCGGATACATCGTCACATCCGGCCTTCTACGTATAAACCGCCCCTCACGCCGGGCCGAAAAATACGTCTGTCGCCGGTTCTTTTCCGCCCCAGACCGACGGTTCCGGCCGCGAATCAGCTTCAGGTAAAAACGCCGGCGCCCGTCCAGGCGGAGACGGGACGTGTAACCGGACGTTCGATTTATGGTGCGCGGGACGTTTTAATCGACTTCCGCCGCCAGCGCCGCGGCGGCTTCCTCGGAGACGTCGAAGTTGGTGTACACGTTCTGAACGTCGTCGTTTTCTTCGAGGAGATCGATCAGTTTGGAAATCTTTTGCGCCGTTTCCAGCCCGACCTCGATGCGGTTGTCCGGGATAAGTTGGAGTTCCGAGACCTGCGTCTCGATTCCGGCCTTTTCCAACGCTTCGCCGACCGCCAGGAACGCCGCCGGGTCGGTATAGATTTCGAAGAAGGTGTCCTGGTCGACCACGTCCTCGGCCCCGGCGTCGATAACGACGTCCATCAAAGTCTCTTCGTCCGCCTTGTCCTTCTCGACCTGAAAGACGCCTTTACGCTGGAATATATGCATGACGGAACCCTGTTTCCCGACCTTGCCGCCGGCCCGGTCGAAAATATAGCGGATTTCCGGACCGGTGCGCTGGCCGTTGTCCGTCAGGCACTCGACGACCACCGCCACGCCGTCCTGGGCATAGCCTTCGTAGGTTTGGTTTTCATAGCCGACGCTGCCGCCGACCGCCTTTTCGATGGCGCGCTTGATGTTGTCCTTCGGCATGTTGGCGAGGCGGCACTTTTCAAGGACGAGGCGGAGGCGCGGGTTTTCGTCCGGCTTTCCCGACCCGCCTTCCTTTACCGCCGTATACAGCTGTTTAATCAGCTTCGAAAGAATCTTGCCTTTTTTCTTGTCCTTGTTGGCCTTTTTGTGCTGAATGTTCGACCAATGGCTGTGTCCTGCCATATGCTCCTCCAATGCAAAAATCATAGAGTGAATCAAAAACAGTGATAAAGAGTAAAATCGCCGGCTCCCGGCCAAACCCAAGTCGGGGCGCCCGACAATGGGGCGCCCCGACAACACTACGGTAATCCGGGATTCGCGTAAAGTGGAACATGGCCGGGTCGGGCCTTCCGGAACGCTCTCCGGGCGTCGCCGCCCGCGTCAATTCCGACAGGCCGTTTTCATCCCGGCTCCACACTATAGGCCGGGGATTTCCTTCCGGACCGGTGCCGGGGAACCGAAGAGCTGTTCCAAAGCCATACGGGCGCTTTTCGATTTTTCCGCGTTGAAGCGTTCCTCGTCCGGATCGTTAAAGAC
>JAJQFC010000157.1 GCA_021201355.1 Planctomycetaceae bacterium
CGGGGTATCAGCGGTCCGAGGGGTGACGGGGGGGCGGGACATACCCCGGCTTTTTCCCTATGAGTGGAGTTCCTTGTGCGCACGTATCTCATTAAACGCCTTCTCTGGATGATCCCGACTCTCCTCGTGATCACCGTCGCCAGTTACGGCATGATGCGGCTGGCGCCGGGCGATCCGGTGCGGGCCAGTTTTCTGGCCGGCGACGCCGCCGGCGGCGAAGGCGGCGTCGGCGTCAGGAAGGACGGGGAGAGCAATGCCGCCCGCGAATTCCGCCGCCGCTTCTACCTCGACCAGCCCTGGTACGTCGGCTACTGGCGCTGGCTCGTCGGCGACAGCGAACGGAACCGGGGCGGGATCATCCGGGGCGACATGGGCGATTCCATCGTCCTCAGCCTCGGCACGCCGGTGTGGGACGTCATCGCGGAAAAACTTCCGGCCACGATAAAATTGAACGTCTGGTCTTTTGTCGTCGTCTACCTCGTCTCCATTACGTTCGGACTCTATTCGGCCATCTTCAAAGGGTCGTTCGCCGACCGGTTCATTTCCATCTTCTTTTTCATCCTCTACAGCCTGCCGGCCTTCTGGCTCGGCATCATGATGATCCTCTTCGTCTCCCGCTACATTCCCTGGTGGCCCATAAGCGGGCTGTCCCAGATGGCCCGGCCGGACGAGACGTACTGGCATTCCCTCGGGCGGACATTTCTTCATTACGTCATGCCGGTGGCGTGCCTCAGTTACGGCGGCTTCGCCAGCCTGAGCCGTTTTACCCGCGCCTCCGTCCTCGAGGTCATCTGGCAGGACTTTGTCCGGGCCGCCCGGGCGAAGGGCTTGTCCGAGTGGTCGGTCGTCTTCCGGCACGTGTTCCGGAATTCCCTGGTTCCCCTCATAACCCTCGCCGCCGGGATTCTTCCGAGCATGCTCGGCGGCAGCATGATTATCGAATACCTTTTCAACATTCCGGGCATGGGCACCCTCATGCTCCAGGCCCTGTCGAGCCGCGATTACCCGGTCCTCATGACCGTCATGGGTCTGAGCACGTTTCTCGTCCTCATAGGCATTCTCATTTCGGACATCCTCTATGCCGTCGTCGATCCGAGGATAACCTTTGAATAGCGGCGGACCCGACAGGAACGCCGCTCCGGCGGATGGTGCCGCGTCCGGCTCCGGGCCGACCGTTCCCGGCCGGGTGACGGTGATGGGCCTCGGCCTGTTCGGCGGCGGCGCCGGGGTCGCCCGGTACTTCGCGGACCGGGGCTCACGGGTGACGGTGACGGATACGGCCCCGGCCGAAAAACTGAAACCGTCCGTCGACGCCCTCTCCGGACTCGACATAGACTTTGTCCTCGGCTGCCACCGGGACGGCGATTTCACCGACACCGACCTCGTCGTCGCCAACCAGTCGGTCCGCCCGGAAAACCGCTTCCTCGCCCTGGCCCGGTCCGCCGGCGTGCCGGTCGTTACGGAGACCGGCCTCGCCCTCGCCCTGAACCGGTCGCCGTGGGTCGGCGTCACCGGGTCGAGCGGCAAATCGACTACCGCCGCGCTCCTTGGCGAAATGCTCCGGCGTCACCATCCGGAATCCCTGTTCGGCGGCAATATCGGCGGCGATCTGGTCAGCCGGGTCGAAGGCCGTCCGGTCGACGCGCCGCTGGTGGTGGAACTGTCCAGTTTTCAACTGACGCACCTCCGGGACGACTTCGCGGCCGGCCGGGCCATGCCGCCCCGGGTCGCGGTGCTGACGAACCTGACGCCGAACCATCTGGACTGGCACAAGGATTTTTCCGAATACGCCGAGGCGAAACAGGTACTCTTCCGCTTCCAAATGGCCGACGCCTGGGCGGTCCTGAACGCCACCGATGCGGTTGCCCGGGCCTGGGCCGGCGACCGGAACGCGGTTCCGGCCCGGGTCGTCCTGACGGGCGACGCGGACCCGGGCGGCGAAAACGCGGCATTTCTCGGGAACGGCGACATCGTCGTTCGCCAGGGCGGAGCAGTGGCCGGGCGGTTTTCCCTTGAGGCGTTCCGCCTTCTCGGCAGACATAACCGGGTGAACGCCGTCCAGGCGGCGGCAGCGGCCTTCCTTATGTCAGGAAACGGGCAGGCGGTCCGGGACGGACTGGCCCGCTTCACCGGTCTGCCGCACCGGCTGGAGACGGTCGGGACGATCGGGGACGTCCTCTTCGTGAACGATTCGAAATCGACAACGCCGGAAGCGGCCCTCACCGCCCTGGCGGCGCTGGACCGGCCGGTTGTCCTTATCGCCGGCGGCTACGACAAGGGATCGCCATTCGAGGAACTGGCAGCCGCCGTTCAGGAACGGGCGGACGCCGTCGTCCTACTCGGCCCGGCCGGTGAACGGCTGGAGCAGGCGGTTCGGGCGGCGACGGCATCGCGTCCGGTTGGCCGTGAACCGCTCGCCGTCGCCATGGCCGGGGACGATTTCGACCTGGCCGTCGGCGAGGCGCTGCGGCTGGCGCGGACGGGCGCCGTCGTTCTCCTGTCGCCGGGCTGCGCCAGCTACGGGATTTTTACCAATTACGAGGAACGCGGACGGCGTTTTCGGGAGCTTGTCGCGGCGGCGGGGCGTTCCTGAACAGGGCTGCCACGAGCTTGTGGCGCACTCAAACGAAGTCGAGAACGTAATGCCAAAAAGGCGCGGTGTACCCGATGCCTGGATAATGGAACGAAACATCCAACAACCGAGGTGGGGGGCGACATGTTAGCGCGGATGCATTCCATCGCCATAACCGGCGTCGACGTGGTGCCGGTGGAGGTCGAACTCGATCACGCCAACGGCGTGCCGCATGAGCGTCTCGTCGGGCTGCCGGACAAGGCGGTCCAGGAGGCGCTGGACCGGATCAAGTCGGCGCTCCGGAACTGCGGATACGATTTCCCGTCGAGCCGCCGCCTCGTTTTCAGCCTTGCCCCGGCCGAACTCCGGAAGGAGGGGGCGATCTACGACCTTCCGCTCGCCCTTGTCTCCCTCGTCGCCTCGGGCCAGCTCGAGGTCAACCGCCCGGGCGAGTACCTCGTCATGGGCGAACTCTCCCTCGGAGGCGATCTCCGGCCAATCCGGGGCGCCCTTGCCGCCGCCATCACGGCGAGCCAGATGGGCTTTTCGGGTATCGTCCTGCCACGGGCCAATGCCGCCGAGGCGGTGGCCGTGGACGGCATCCGCTGCGTCGGGGTCGAATCGCTCCGGGAGGCTGTCGGGTTTTTCGCCGGAGAATGGGAACCGCCCGCCACCTACGACTTTCCGGAAACGGACGAACCAATCGCCCGCCTGTGCTACTCGGACATGCGCGGCCAGGAATCGGTCAAACGGGCCATGCTCGTCACCGCCGCCGGCGGCGGTGACGAGCATGGCCCGTTT
>JAJQFC010000220.1:0-866 GCA_021201355.1 Planctomycetaceae bacterium
CTGGCCACGTGCCGGGGAAGGGGCGGGGCGTCCGGTCCGGCGGGAGCAGCCGCGGGGGAGGAGGCCGGTTTGCCACCGTTGGCGGCCTTGGAAGTACCTATCATCATTGGTTTATCCCCGGTATCCGGGCGGCCAGTACATTTCGTACCAGATGACCAGACCCATTATGACAAAGACGAGGCCGAGGGCGAGCTTGGTCCATGCCACGTTTTTCTTGAAAAAATCCGCCAATTGGGCGCTGGTGACGCCAATCAGGACCAGCCCGAAAATAATGAGAAGCGGCACGATAAAAAGGAAATTATACCAGGCGAGAAGCGCCATGGACCGCCAGAAGCTGATTTTGGCGATGGAGATAATGGTCGGCAGATACACCTGCCCGGTACAGGCGGCTTCGAAGAACGACACCGTCACCCCGGCGATAAACACGCCGACAACCAGCCAGCGGGCCCGCACGCCTTTCGCCATGGCGACGTTGATGCGTTTCTTGAACGCTTTCGGCAATTGCAGAACCATCTCCTCCGCGCTCCGGCCGGTGAAGAGGCGGTAGGCGTCGTAGAGGCTGAAGGCGCCGAACACCACGCAGAGAAGAAACGCCAGGTAATAGATGCAGTCGGCGATGACGAGGAACCAGCCGCCGCCCTCGTTCACCATGGCGATGACCTTGTAGAGAAACAGCCCGATGGCGAAATAGGTCACGAACACGGCGGCGGTAAAGGCCATGCAGACGGCGATGATTTCCCGGCGGGTTCGTTTGGCCGACGACATCATCGCGACCAAAATGATAATCGTGGCAAAGGCGCAGGGATTGACGCTGTCCGCCAGGGCGGCGAGGCTGATGGCGCCGAAACGGAGTTTGGCGTCGGCCC
>JAJQFC010000220.1:876-3371 GCA_021201355.1 Planctomycetaceae bacterium
GGCGGCGGCCCGGGCGGCGCCGGCGGCGGACGCTGCCGGAGCGGCGGTCGTGGCGGGCCCGGCGGCGCCGCCGGCTGTTCCGCCCGGTGCGGCGGCGGCGGACGCTTTGTCGCCGGCGGCGGCGCTGTCCCGGGCGCCGGCCGGACGATGGATGCGCGGCCGCACCGGGGCGGCGCCGTCGCCTTCGGCCGGGACCGGATAATCAATCACCGGATCGGCCGGCAGGATAAGGGACGCCAGCGCCAACCCCGGAGCAATGGTCAAACCGGGAACCTGCCCGACGGCTTCAGGCGGCGCGACCGTGCCGAAAAAAGCCGGCCGGCGGAACAAATCCGAGCGGCGCGCCTCCTTTCATGTCCTTTTCCAGAAAGTCCCGGATCTCCGCGTCAAGCTTCGGAATGATATTTTCACCCTCCACCAGCACCCGGTACGGGGCAAACGCCGGTTCGCCGCTGTCGTCCGTTTCCAGGGTGCCGAGAAAGACCACGAGAGTGATATTGCCTTCGTCCGGCACTTCCAGGGCGTCGAGGAGATCGAACATGTAGAGAACGTTGTCGGTGCCGTGTTCGGAATCGGCGATGTTGAACCGCTGGAAGGTCAGGCGGTCCTTGTACGCCTCCTCGGCGGCGGCGACGACCTCGTTCGTCTTGGTGCAGAGCCGGCAGGACGGGTTGTAGAAATACATCATGTGCGGGACCGGCTGGTCGCCCGCGGTGGCGGCGGCGGCGTGAAACACCATGACCGCCAGGAAAACCGGGAGGAACTTGACAAGCTGTCGCAATCCGGACATAGTAAATATCCTTCTTCTGCCTGCTCATGTGAGATGTGCCAGTCCCTCCGGCAAGCGGCGGCGGGTCCGGCACGGCCCTCGTTTACCTGTACAGGAAGCTGTTCCGGCACCGGTTTCGCGGCTTTATCCCGGATAACCGGGTTCGGGGTATCCCGTCGCCGACGATGCCTGGTTCCGTAACACCTTCAAACGACGCGGCGGAAAGCCGACCGCGTGGGAAAGGTATCGACAATGACTATTCACCGACTCAAAAAATCCGTCCGCGCGTGTTTCGCGGCCGTTCTGCTGATCGCCGCCGTCCCGGCGATTCCGGCCTCCGAAGCGGCGGCCGGGGAAGCCGGACTCGTCTCCCGGCACGACATGGTGTTCGACGCCGTGATGTCCGCGGACGGTATCCGGGTGGTACCGGCGCCGGACATGCCAGCCCCCCTTTATACAGATGATCATGGGCCGTCGCAAGTGTTGGAGATCGTTCGGCCCGGGAACGGGCCGGTGGCTGTCGACCGCCTCCTCATCTCCTGCTCGTGCCTTCTCGCCGAGATGGAGAAAAGCGAGTTCGCCCAGGATGAACGCGCTTTCATCGTGGTCAGAAAGATAAAACCGTCGCCGCAGCCGGGAGCGACCTTCGCCCTGTTCGTCGGGATCAGGGAACCGGTGCGGATCGTTCTCCAGTACAACGTACGGGACGAGACCCAGGGAGGATAGGCCGTCGCGGCGTACGAGAGTGGCGGGACAGGGCGCGATGTACGCCAACACCCGCGAAATCCCGTTCCCTATCCACCAGGTCATGTAATGAAGACGCGGGCGGCGCCGGATGGCGTCGCCCGCGTTTCTTTCTGTCACCAATCGTGTTTAGGAACCGCTGTTCTGTTTGCCGATAGGCGTCAATTTCACCTTTTTCGGCGCCACCGGAACCGATTCCTTCCGCTCCTCCCGCGCCTCGACCGTGTCTATCCGGGTCTTCGCGGCCGGAGCCGGAATCCGCTTCGGCGTTACTTCATAGCGGTATTCGGGCACGATTTCCTTTTCCTGCTGACGGCTGGCCGGGAGCGTTTCCACCCAGATAGGCTCCCGGGGCTCCACCGCCGGCAATGCCGTCATCGATCCCGTTGCGGCCGAAACCGAGGCTTTGACCGGATTGGCCGCGGCCGACAGGTCTTTTTTCAGCCGGTTCGGCGCCGCCGGCATCGGCAGTTCGGGGATCGGCAGGGACAGGTTTTTCGTCGCCGGCTGGCTGTCAACCGGAGAACCCGGAGCGGCCGGTTTCGTGTCCCAGAAATCCGTCTTGAAGAATTCGCTGTTCCGGGCCGATCCCGGGAGGGACACCTCGTCCAGCGCTTCCGGCGAAAAGTCGAGGAGCGCGGTTTTGGCGGCTGTCAGTTCCGGCGTCGGCATTGCCTCCGAAACCGGCTGGGGAAGGGTCACTTCGGGAATGCGGCCCGCCCGTTTCGACGCGGTTTCCGCCGTGGCGACGGCGGCGCTTCCCGTTGCCGACCGAACCGGCTTTGCCGTTCCCGACCCGGCGGACGGCGCGGCCGACTGCCTGGCTGCCGGGGCTTCCTTCTTCGCCGCCTTGGACGGGAGCGGCATACTGGCCAGCGCGGCCGGACGCGACGGCGGCGCCGCAAGCGGGTCCGCCGCTGACGATGCCTTCGACGCGGCGACCGGCTTTTCCGGCTGGCGCGCCGGCGAGGCGGTCCGGACC
>JAJQFC010000334.1:0-4264 GCA_021201355.1 Planctomycetaceae bacterium
CCCCTGCCGCATCCGGCGCGACGGCCCACTCGGCTTCGGCCAAAGCGGCGATGCTGAACGCCTACTCGGCGGGCAAGCGGAACATCGCCTGAGAAAAGCTTGTACATACTTCCATACCAAAAAGGAGAACCCGCACGGGTTCTCCTTTTGTATGGTATCTGGTCTTTATGCCGCACGCTAAAGTGTGTGGACACGAGTCATTTGGGCGTCTTTTCGTCCTCTTTGCCCTGAGTTTCGCCCGTCTTTCCAGGGCAATATGCGACCATATTGCCCTGGAAAGCCGACTCGTCCAGAACGGGGAGGACGAAAAAAATCGCTCCTAAGCATTTTGTCCACACACTCTGATAGTGCGGTTTCTCAAACTATTTCGCACCTGGCATCGTCATCGTTGACGAGGAAAAGACGGTGGCAGGCGTATTCTCTCCATTGGTTGGAACGAAAAATACGCCGGGGACCGGATTCGACAAGTTATACGGCGATGAGATCGGTTAGAACAACCTCTTATTTGACAACAGTCTCGGCAAAGGCCTACCGGTTCGGGACGTAACGGGAAAATTTCACACAAAAGCAACCGATGCCTGACGTAACGGGAGCTACTTTCCCTGTTCTTCCTGGAGGTTCCAAAACCCGTGTCCGCCGCGTTGGGCCATGAGCTGGAGGCCGATGTAGCGTTTACGGTAGGGGAAGGGATAGGACGTCTCCACCCGGGCGTAGCCCTGATGAATAAGCCATTCGTTCAGGATGGTGCCGTCGTCCAGGTGGATGATGGCGAGAAGGCGGCCGTACTGGTCCTCGGCGCTTTTGCCGGTCTCGAGCCAGCAGCGGCGGCCGAGGGCCCGGTCCGACGCGGCCTTGGCCGCCGCTTTGCCGAGGGCGAGAAGGTCGCCTTTGGCGTCGGCCAGGTTCATTTTGCCGAGGTCTGTATACATTTTGCGGTTTTCGCTGGACTCCGGGGTATCGACGCCGACGAGCCTGACCGTCCGGCCGTCGTCCAGGCGGATAGTGTCGCCGTCCAGCACTTGCGAAACGAAATGCCAGCGGGCGGCGGGCGGTTTGGCCGTCATCGGGACAAGATCGCCGCGCATGCGGCCGAACTGGTCAGGGCTGACGTCCAACCGGGCGAAGGCGTGAAAAACCCGGCTCGACCGGGGACCGAGCCGGACGGCGGATTCGTAGCTCCATCCGTAATATGCCATGAGCGCGGCGGCCAGCATGGTCGTGAGCGACCGCCATGAAGACAGCCATGATGGACGCCGTGCCCGTTTCCGTATCCGTTTTGCCATACCTTACTATCGACCGGACCGGCGTCGACACTCCACTCTTTTCGGAAACGCGTTTCCTGATCCGAAGAAAACCCGAAGCAATGATTCGAGACGTGGACTACCCGAGAAGCTCCCGCACAACCGGTATCTTTTTTAGAATAGACGCTGCGGCAAACGTCGTCCCGATGGAGAGAAGGAGAACCAGGAAGAACCGTACCTGCGGAACGGCGGACAGATTTTCGCCGACACCGTATTGCCAGGCGACGACGATGGGCACATGGAGGATATAGGCGGCAAAGGTGAGCCGCCCGGCCCGGCGCAGGAGGGGCCGTTCTGCATCGAAACATTCCCGGAACAGGACCAGAAGACCCCAACAGAAAAACACGGCCATAAACGATTCGTACACGTCCCACGACGTATGGATGGCCGCTCCGATGGAACGCGGCAACCACGGCTGCAGCATCCGTGGCGCAGCCATGAGAAGGGCGAGAGTGAGGGACAGGTACCCCGCCGTCTTCGGCATGGCGGCGATCCAATCCTGACGCCGTGCCGCCATGCCGGTGAGGAAGCTGACAAGGTAGAGGGGAAGATGCGCCGGTTCCACCTGGATACATCCGAGCAACGGTATCCAATGGTCGATTGGATACTGGCGCCGGACAATGACGGTTAGGACGGCGATCACGCAGCATTGGCCCACAATGAGCGGGAAACCGGCACGCACTTGCGGGAACGGCGTTCGTCCGCCAGCCCCTGACCGGCGAACCAGCGCATACAGGAGGGAATAGACGAGAAGGTGCTCGACATACCAAAGCCAGCCGAAATTCACCTGGGGAATGCCGACCGGAACAGCCTTGAATCCGTCCGGAGGCACGCCGAATCCAAGATAGATCCTGGTGTAATACCCCCACCAGCCAAGAGGCGGATTACCGCTATACTTCTCATAATAGAGGAAAAATACCATGGGAACCAGGACAAGGACACCCAGTAGCAACGGCAGTCCCAAATGGGTGAGCTTGTTCGTAACAAAACCCTTGCCGGCGCGTCTGTCCCACGACGACGGCAGAAAATACCCGGACATCAAGAAAAACAGCGCCATCAGGTAGCCGCTGTTTATTCCAAAGGTGCGTCCCACCCAGCCGATGCCCTGTTCAGGCGGCACCATGTAGGGCCAGAAGCCGCCGGTGGCTGCATAAGCCTGCCCGACATGGTGAAAAATCACGACCAGCGTCAGGACCACCTTGAGGTTGTCCAGGTATATAAGCTTCCCCCGCATCGCCCCGACCTCCTCCGGATGTACTGACGAGTCCGCATAGGGTATTTCACACTGGTGGATGAGAAGCGATGTAGTGTACCATCACCTGGACGACCGCCGGTAAAAGAAAATTCGGTTCGACCGTGGGTCGAGCTGGCCGAACCGGCGCCTGATATTTCCGGGAAGGCGCAATTAATGGCCTTGCATACCGCCGGATTAGTAGTAGACTCAGTATGGTACCATAGTAGCGTCAGATCTGACGCCTTCATCAATATTTGGTTCACTGTGCGTGAGACACGTAATTCTACCAGAATGTAATCAATATACCCCCGCACAGTGTCCAGACAGTTATACCCATTCGACTCGAGCCACGGCTAAGAGGTCGAATGGGTGCGTATCCGTATGGAATAAGCGGAATGCCACTAGTTTCTGTCCGGACTTTCACCCCTCACCGTATCTGTCGTTTTGGCGGCAGTCCGGTAGGGGTTGCGGGGGTAAGGGTCTGGTAGCCCTTCGTGTCTCGCGGCTGGACTGTCGTCTTTTTTCTAAAAAGGTCGGCACCGGTCGCATAGACAGGTCCGCCGCCCTTCGTGTTTTGGCGAAGGTATCGGCCAAAAAACGGAGGGCAACCATTGGGCAAAATCCCCCAACACCTGCGTGAAACCATCGCCAGAAATATCCGCCAGTGCCGCTTGGATAAATTTCCCGGCAGAGGCGGCGGCAGGCGATGCGCCGAAGAATTCGGCGTCAGTCCGCAGCAATGGTCACCGTGGGAACGCGGTATCCGTACCCCGGACGAAACGCGGCTCGAAGAACTCGCCATCTTTTTCAACACCTCGGTGGAATGGTTACGGACCGATCACCGAAACGCCCGTCCCGCCAGCCAAAAACCGACAACCCCGACGCCCGTCATTCCCCCCGGCGCGCCGCCTGTTTTCTATTCTGTAAAGTATCAGGTGCTTTGCCAGATAATGACGCATGCCGCGCACATCCAGACTCTCTGCGCCCACGCGCTGTCCGAAGGGGCGGAGAGGACCGAGCACCTTTTAAAGAGTGGGAACATGGCGGACGAGCGGTAAAAACGCGCCTTGCCGCCCCGGTATGTACAGTTCCCCGCTGCATCACTACCATGAAAAACCGGCACGGCCAAGGGCCGAGCCGGGGACCAGCATCAATGTGTCACCGCGTTTTCGCCGTTTATGCCGAATCGGGGAGATCGTGAAAGATGTAACAGCCGGAAGAACGGCCTGGGCAGCACCGGCCTGGTGAGGGCTGGCCTGCCCCTACGCCTCAAGGTCGACAGACACGGACGACTTGACCTCGACTGTCTCAGTGACCACCGGCTGACCGGCGACTTCTGCCGCGTCGGCGGACTCCCGCAGTTGTTTCAGACGTTTTTCTTCGGCCTTTTTGTCCAATTCCTTTTGCTCGTTCCGGCGCTCTTCCATCCTCTTCGCCAGATCCTCCATCGACTTTCGCGACGACTCGTACAGGTTGGGGCCCGATCCCTCGGATCGGCTGACCGACCACATGGCGGTATTGCCGTTTTCGTCGATTATGGTTCCGCAGGCGACGAGCGTGGAGCCGAATGCGTTAACCGCCCGCTCCAGGCGGTCGTCCGTTTCGGTGACGTGTCCGAGAATTTCGTGGATTTTCTCGCCGAATTCCCCGTCTTCGCCCATGCGCTCAGGGCCTTCGGGTGGATGGCGACATTGTACTTGCCGGACTGGTTCATGGCGTAACTGCGCAC
>JAJQFC010000334.1:4274-26229 GCA_021201355.1 Planctomycetaceae bacterium
CTTGGGCGGTCAATTTAAGGGAGGGATAGCGTTTTTGCAAATCCTGAAGCGTCACCCCGCCGGATTTGGTTGTACCGTTACCGGCGGCGGCGGCAGCGCCCCCGGCGACAAGACCATTGATTCCGGACATGGCTGTCCTCCTTTGGCAAACGAGTGATCCCGAGTGTGGCACGGCGGTCGGAAACCAGACCCCATCCGATCCCGAACACCATGCCGTATCGATATTATCGGATGCCGACGGGCGGACTTGAATATCCTTCCGAAAATGGAGCGGTACCGCCTGACCGGAAAACTGCACGGCCATCCGTCACGTTTTCTGACACCTGTTTCCGGGCGTTTCACTGGTCACCGACGCTTTTCTAAGCCACTTTCCGGGCGTTTGCCGGTCAAAGTTGTTCCTTTTACGCCACCGCCAACCGCTTTTCAGCCTGCCGCCGCTGGACCCAGGGGATATACCAGCGCCGATTGCAGTACTTGATGGCGAGGGTGAAAATAAGGACCACGCCCCACATTGCCAGGCTGATGTGCGGGCTGACGCCGTAGAGGTTCAGGCCGGTGGAAATTATCTGGAGAACGAGAAGAGCCAGGACCGCGCCCCAGACCTTGCCGAAGCCGCCGTTCGGGTCGGCGCCGCCCATGATGATTGCGAGGACGGTAAGGAGGAGGTACGAATCGCCGTAGCCCATGTTCGCGGAGTTGAACCGGGCGGTCATGACGAGACCGGCCACCACGCACATCAGGCTGGAATACATGTAAATTGCGATAAGCACCTTGTGGGTGTCGACGCCGGAATAATACGTCGCGTTGATGTTGGACCCGGACATGTAGACCTGTTTCCCGAGTTGCGTCCGCCCAAGGAGCACGGCGGTGATTATCGCCGCCAGGAGGAAAACGACCAGCGGCATCGGCACGCCGAGGACGGTGCCGTTCCCGATATACTGAATAACCGGCGGCATGCCGCGAATCGGCCGGCCGCCCGTCACGGCGATGCCGATACCCTTTATAAGCGTCATGACGCCGAGGGTGGTGAGGGTCGGGTGGACCCCGGCGTAGGCCACCATGGCGCCGATGCCGCCGCCGATGACGAGGGCGATGACGCAGGCCGAGGCAAAGCCGATGACGAGCCAGATCAATTGCAGGACGATGCCGGCGTCGGCCGGTATGAAGGTCACCCACATCCAGGCCACGAGGAGGCTGCACAGGTTCGCCGTGACGATGATGGCGAGGTTGAACCCGGCCGAAACGAACGGCAGGAACATGGCGAGAGTCAGGAGGCCGAGTTCCGGCATCTGGAACGCCATCGATTCAAACGTGCTGGCGGAGAGGAATTTCCCCGGCATAAGCATGGAGAAAAAAAGGAGCGTGCCGACAAGGAGGGCGGGAAGCCCGAGAGCCGGCACCTTCATGAGTATACTGTCTTTTGGTTGCATACGATGCACTCCCTCTTAGAGCTTTTTTTTAGAAACGTCGTGAAACCGCATCGGATTTCCTGGCTGCCGCGAAACCGGACCGCAACCGCGTCGTTTCGGGAAAACGGACAAACTCCTTCCCGTCGTCGCGTGCCGATCCGCCGCCCGGCGTCACTCAGGCAAAGCCGACATCCGTTTCCTTTCGCTTCCCGAGGTGGGTCGCAATCAGGGCGATGACGATGACCGGCCCGACAATGACGTCGGAAAAGTACGACGACACGCCGAACAGGTTCAGCCCATTCTTCAGGAGGCCGATGAGGAACACGCCGAGAATCGTCCCGATGACGCTGCCGCGACCGCCCGAGAACGACCCGCCGCCAAGGACGGCCGCCGCCAGCACGTCGAGTTCACGGCCGACAAGGGCGTTCGGCACCACTTCCTCAACCCGAAGCACCTGCGTCAGCCCGCCCACTGCCGCCATCACGCCCATGTAGCCGTAGGCGAACAGGTGGAGGGCGCCGAGGCGGATGCCGAGGCGGCGGGCCGCTTCCGCGTTGCCGCCCATGGCGTAGAGCTGGCGGCCGGTAGTGGTGCGGTTCAGGAGTATCCAGGTGACGATTGCCATCAGGACCATGATGAACGGCGCCAGGCTAACCGGGATGACCTCGGTCCCGAGTGTCAGGGTCAGGGCCGAACCGCCGTAGGTGTACATCCAGTCCGGGAGGGTGTAGATGGACCGTCCGCCCGAGGCGTACATGAGAAAGCCGAAGAGGATACTTTGCATGCTGATGGTGACGATAATGGAGACGATGTTCAACTTGTAGATAAGGACGCCGTTCACGAGGCCGATCAACGCGCCAAGGATGAGGGCGACGACAATGCCGACAATGGCGAAGTCGGTGGCGCCGAGGGCGAAGCAGATCTTCACCGTCACATACTGCACCACCGAGGCGGTGGCGAGGAAGGAAATGTCGATGCCGCCGGTGACGAGGACGACGAGAAGGCCCATGGAGAAGATGCCGGTGACGGCGTAACTTTCGACCATGTTGAAGAAATTGGCCCAGGTGAAGAACGTCTCCGTCGTCAGGGAGAAGAAGGCGGCGATGATGAGCATGACAACGGCCAGGTAGGCGACGACGCGGTTGTAGCGGATTTTTTTCCGGTTAGCCATTTTCTATCACCTCCGCGAATTCGTGCTCGCTTATCCGGTCGGGGAAATATTCGCCCGCAACCGTGCCCTGCCGGAAATGAAGGATGCGGTCGCAGTTGCAGTAGACCTCGGGGACTTCGTCGGAAATGATGATGACCGCGATTTTGTCCGCCGCCAACTGGTGGATGAGCCGGTAAATGGAATTCTTCGCGCCGACGTCGACGCCGACCGTCGGCGAGTCGAGAATGAGGATTTTCGGGTTGGTGAGAATCCATTTCGCCAAGGCCACCTTCTGCTGGTTGCCGCCGGAGAGGGTGGATATCGGGTTGTCCGTGTTGGCGACCTTGACGTCCATCCGCTTAACCCATTCGTCCACCGTGCTCCGCCGTTTCCGCCGGTCGATAAGGTGAAACGAACCGGCCAGGCGGTCGAGGATGGTGAGGACCATGTTGTCGCCGACCGACTGCTGCTGGACGAGGCCGAGGGTCAGGCGGTCTTCCGACAGGTAACTGACGCCGACCCGGATGGCGTCCATTTGGCTCTTGAACGCCACCGGCCGACCGTCGACGAACATGTGGCCGCTGTCCGGCCGGGTCATCCCGAATATGGACAGGGCGAGTTCGGTCCGGCCCGATCCGAGGAGGCCGCAGATACCGAGAACCTCCCCTTCCTTCAGGGTGAAGTTGACGTTGTGGTACTGGTTTTTCCGGGTGAATTCCCGGACTTCAAGGACGGTCTTGTCGGTGGCGGTCTTGTCGGTCTTTTTAAGGAACTCGATCTGCCGGCCGGTGATGAGTTCCGTCAGCTTCGCCTCGTCCATTTCCTTCGCCGGGAAGGTGCCGACCTTGACGCCGTCCCGGATGACCGTCACCCGGTCCGACACTTCGAGAACCTCGTCCAGGCGGTGGTTGACGAAAATGATGGCGATGCCCTTCCCCTTGAGGTAGCGGACGGTGTCGAGGAGATGATTCACTTCGACGCGGGTGAGGGACGCGGTCGGCTCGTCCATAATGACCAGTTTCGCGTCGGCGACGAGGGCGCGGCAGACAGCCACCTGCTGCCGCTGGGCGATGGACAGTTCCTCCACCCGGTCGTCCAGGTCGATGTCGAACTGGAGTTCCTGAAGGATTTCCTTCGCCTTGGTCCGGAGGCGTTTTTTCCGGTAGATGCCGATGCCTTCCAGGTTGTATTCGAAGGCGATATTTTCATAGACGGTAAGGTTGGGGAACAGGGCCAGATCCTGGTAGATGACCTGGACGCCGTAGGCGCGGGACTCCTGGGGCGTAAGTTCCGAGTGTTCCCGGCCGCCGATGCGGATGCTGGCGCCGCGATCGGGCTGGTAGGCGCCGGAAATAACCTTGGCGAGGGTGCTTTTGCCGCAGCCGTTGGCGCCGCAGAGGCAATGGACTTCGCCGCGCTCAAGTTCGAGATCGACGTCCTTCAGGGCGTAGTTGCCGCCGAAACGTTTGGAGACGCTCTTGAGGGAAATTATCGATTCCCGGGTCGGGGACGGCGGGGCGGAGTCCCCGGGGGCGTCCGGACGCGGGTCGTGCCGGGCCGTGGTGTTCGGGTCCACCGCGGCGGTTTCGGGTGTGGTCATGTGGCTCTCTCCATGCAGTCGGCAAGACGCCCCGGTTCCGGCCGGAAAAATCCGATCGGAACGGGGGGAGCCGCCGGTTACGGGATTGCTCTTACGGAGTGACGCTCCCCGTATCGTTTGCTGGCGCTTTTTGGTGGCGATTGGTTTCTTACCGCGTTTTACGGTTGGTACTGGATAAAACCGAAAAGCGCAGAGGAAGGTTCACGGTCAATGTACATCGCTACAAGCGATACGGGCGCGGCAGAGACGGGTCGGCCGGGACGGCGGTGCGGCCCGGCCGGACCGGGCCGCCGCCTGTGCCGATTCCGGTTACAACCCCATTTCGACCAGGCGGTCGATATTGTCGATGTCGAGGGATTCGAGTTCCTGGCCGAGAAGGACGCGGTTTTCGGCGTCGACCGTGACCTCGCCCATGCCTTCAATGTACATGCCGTCCGTTATCGGCGTGCCGTCCATGAGCATCCGACCGAGGCGGACAAACACTTCGCCGGCGACCATCGGGTTCCAGGTGAAGCCGCCGCGGATGGCGCCCTGCTTGACGAGGCGTTCGCCCTGGCCGGCGGAGAAGGCGCCGAAGACGACGACGTCGTCCTTTTTGCCGCGCTGGAGAACGGCGCGGCCGGCGCCGATCGGGCCCTGGGAACCGAAGGTCAGGATGCCCTTCAGGTCGGGATATTTGCCGAGGAGTTCGATGGTGGTGCGCATGGTGTCGTCCATCGACTCGGAGACGCCGAAGCGATCGGCGACGAGTTCCATGTTCGGGTAGTGTTCCTTCTGGTAGGCGATGGCGACGTCGGCCCAGGCGTTATGGAGGGGCACGGTGAGTGAGCCGACGTAGACGGCGTACTTGCCTTCCTTGCCGATGAGTTCGGCGAAGCGTTTCATGTGTTCGGTGCCGTAGTACTCGACAGAGACCAGTTCGAAGTCCCAGTCCTTGTTCACCTGTTCCGGGCCTTCGTGGATGATGACCTTGATGCCGGCTTCGCGGGCGCGCTTCAGCACCGGCTCGAGGACCTGGAGGTCGTTCGGGACGACGCCGATGACGTCGACCTTCTGGGCGATGAGGTCTTCGATGGCGCGGACCTGGAGGGCCGGGTCGGCCGAGGTCGGGCCGATCTGCCAGGCGTCGGCATTCTGTTTCGGCGCCTCCTTCCTGATGCCTTCCTCCATGGAATTGAACCAGGGAATGCCGCCGATTTTGGCGATGACGGCCATGCGGAACGTTTCGCCCGCCAGGGCCTGGCCGGCGAACAACACGACTGCGAGGAGGGACAGGATACCGGTTTTACGCATGATTGCTCCTTTACTGAGAAAACGGAAATATGCGACCCAATCGGGTCTCGGACATGTCTGTACACGGTCAGTGCGACGACCGTTTGCCACCACTACCGCCACTGCCATTGCCACTGCCACCGCCACGGCCAGTCCAGCCACGCTACCGCCACCGTCACTGTCGCTGTCGATGGCGCCGGCGACGGCAACGGCAACGACGACGGCGGCGCGGCGGTTCCGGCGGCACGGTCAGCCGACGAATTTTTCCCTCACGAACTTGAGGGCGGCTTCGATGTCGGCATCGAGTTTGGCGTCGTCGCCGTTGTCCGAAAGATCGTGCCAGACCTTGATTTCGCGGCCGACCGTGCCGCCCATGCGGACAAACGGTTCCATCACGACAGCCTGGTCGTAGCCGATATCCCGGAGACCTTCCGCTATGTCGTCCCACGGCATATGGCCCTGGCCCGGGACTTTCCGGTTGCATTCGCCGATATGGAGATGGCCGAGAAGCGGTCCGGCGTGACGGATGGCATCGCCGAGGAAGTCTTCTTCAATGTTCATGTGGAAGGTGTCCAGCATGACCTTGACGTTCGGCTTGTCGATGTCCTGGACGAATCTGACCGCCTCCTCGGACGTGTTCACGAGGAAATGCTCGAACCGGTTCACCACTTCGCACAGAAGGGTGACGCCGTGATCGCGGGCGATGTCGGCGGCGGTCTTCATCGACTCGACGCTCCGCGCCCAGGACGCCGGTTTGTCGAAGGGGATGTTGTAGTCGTAGGGCCAGGAGGCGAAGATGACGCCGCCGACGCGGTCGATGCCGGCTTTTTCAAGCAGCGGCAGCATCTTCCGCATAAGGTCGAGGCCGCGCTGGCGGACAGCCGGATCGGCCGAGGACATGTCGGCGTCGGCCGGGAAGCCGAGGCCGGCAGTGAGGCCGATGCCTTCATCCGCCGCAGCCTGGCGCATGGCCTGGATGGCGTTGTCGTCCATGTTCATGAGGCCGGCGGCGCTGATTTCGAGGATGTCGAAACCGAGTTTGGCCACTTTCCTCGCGTAGGCGACATAGTCGCCGCGCCACTCCTGTTCCCAATAGGCGAAATAGGTTCCGAATTTCATGCAATTCTCCTGCACCAAAAAAATGCGTCGGCCTGAAGCGCGGCGTCGACGGAAAGGACACAGTTCCCCCGTCCCGGCAGCCATTGCTTCGGGTATCTGGGTGACGCGCTGGTTTTACGCTTTTGATTTTTAGGTCGTCCAACGCGCTCACCTTATATGGTCGAACGTCGGGCGACACTGTCCCCGCCCGGAGTGCGCGAACCGCGGCGCAACCGGTCAAGATGGTTTTACAAGTATGTGGTGTGAACAAAAAATTCCGCCGCCGTCACGACGACAACCGGGCTCCCGCCCGCGCCGACGTCCGCGCCCGCGCCGTCATCGTTCGCGTCGAATCACGGACAATCAGCCGCACCGGGACAGTCAGGTGCATTTCCTCTACCGGCCGCTTCTCCATCAGCCGGACAAGCGCCTCGGCCGCCGCCGCCGCCAGGGCGGACACATCCTGCCGGACCGTGGTCAGGGACGGTTTGCAGTATTCGCAGAACGAAATATCGTCGTAGCCGACGACGTTGACATCGTCCGGCACCCGAAGTCCGGCGTCTTCAAGGCCGGGCATGGCGCCGATGGCGCCGACGTCGAGGGTCGAGAAAATGCCGTCGAAGCGGCGGCCGTTCTTTACTTCGCGGTAGACGTTTTTCCGCGTTTCGGCGATGGTCATCGGCGTCAGGATAATGTCCCGCCGGCTCCACTCGAGGCCGTTCTCCAGCATCACTTCGGTAAAACCCTTGATGCGGTTGTTGATGGTGGAGAGAACGGCCAGGTCGCCCGAATCGCAGAGGACGACCGGTCGGGTCGATCCGGCGTCCAGAAGCGCCCGGGCGGCGAGGCGGCCGCCCTCGACATTGTCCGATCCGACGGTGACGATGTCGTCGTCCGGCGTTACCCGGTCCAGATACACCACCGGGAGGTCCGGCAGATCGGCGCCTATCGGGTAGCGGGAAATGTAGATAAGCCCGTCGACGCCCTTGCCGTGTAGGTTCCGGAGAAGCGCCTGGTTTTTTTCCTCGTCCTCCCCGGCGTTGCAGACAAAGAGGGAGTAATCGCGTTCAAAAAAGAACCGGCCCATCCGGTCGACAATGGCGGCAAAGAATTCGTTGACAATGTCCGGGATGACCAGTCCGACCGCCCGCGCCGTCCGGGTGCGAAGCGCCTTCGCCGTAACGTTCGGGACATACCCGGTTTCCCGGATAAGCGCCTTGACCCACTCCCGCGTCTCTTCGGAAAAACGACCGGTATTGTTTATAACCCGCGATATGGTCGCGGTGGAAAGCTGTGCTATTTTCGCCAGTTGTTTCAACGAGACGGGAGGTTTGGCAGCCATTCCGAAGACCTTGGGTAAACGATTGCGCAGAGTGTTGGAAAAAAATGACGCGGCTGTAAGAAGACCGTATCAAAAAGACGCCGGACGCTGTGGTCTGACGTTGGGTAAACGATTACTCATACTGTATGCATACCACATCGTTTCCCCGTAAGCAAGTTTTTTCTTCCCGGCCGTGAAAAAACGCGTTACCGACGTCCGGCAACGCGTTCATTATGCTGATGCGTGGTGTGGCCGATCGCTGATTGTCGTTGACCGGTCGCCTCGGGCGCTACGCTGCTGGCGGCGCCTTACAGGAAAAACTCTTCGAACATCGACATCGGCGTCGGCGTAATCGGCTTTGTTGTCGGCGTCTGGTAGGCGCCGGACATGTAGTTGGCAAATTTTTCCTGCGACTGGCTGGCAATCTGGCGGCGCTGGAGAGCCAATTCCGTGAGGTATTCCTCCAGTTCGGCTTTCCGCTTGGCCTTCTTCTCTTCCGCCGCCTTTTCGTTTTCTTTCGCCTCGGCTTCCTTTCGGACGGATATTCCGTCCTTTTTCCAGTTGGCGCCGGCGCTCATTGCCTCGTATTTGCCGAGATGGGCCGAACCGCCGGAAGCGCCGTGGTACTCGCCGTTTTCATCCCACGAACTATAAGAAAAGGCCGTGCCGTTATAGGGGTAGGCGAAGGAAAAGGACTCTACGATATCGTCCCGGAATTTCTGGTTGTATTCGGGATCGTCCATCATTTTCTGGAAGACGTTGTCATGAATGGACATGGACCGCTGGGCATTGGCCTGGGAAGGATGGATGGGAACGGAATCGAGCCAGGCGAAAAAATCGCTCTTGAACTGTTCGAGAGTTTGTTCCTGGGTGTCGGCGGCGGAGTCGGCGGCGGCGGTTCCGGTGGAGGCGGATATGGTTACGGACGCGGACGCGGTTGTCGCGCCGGTGGCGCCGGATTCCGTCGTCGTCGGCTTTTGCCCGGCGGCGGCGTACTTCGCGGCGATGGCGGAGGTGGTTGTCCCGGACACGCCAGCAGTGGTTGAGAAACGCGAAAGATAGGAGCTGTACTGGCTTTGAATCGGCAACATGGCAAATCCTCCCGGGTGGCTGTCCAACGAAATCGTGTTCACCGTCTCAGATTACGTTTGCAATCCTATTGCCACCGGCCTTCCGCCGGCTCGGTTTCGGCACGCGCGCCACGCCTCGTCATCCCCGGCCGGATATCTATAAGCAAGTACGACAACCGCCTAACGGTTTCTACGGCAGTGACGACATCGTTTCTGTTTTCGTGGTGATTTGTGGGGTGTAGCCGAAAGCGCCGTCCCTTTCCGGCAATTCCCTCCCGGCGGAAAATACCAGGTCATAGAACAGGTATAGAACCGGTTGCGGCACAGGGTTTTTCAAGCCCATGGAGAAAAGATATTGTATACTTCCCTATAAGCCCCGTCCCGACCGGCCGTTCGGCCGGTCGGACACCCAACCACCCTCTTTTCTGGAGGAACTATCATGGCCGCATCGAGCCGGGACGTCATCCTTGATTCCATCAACCATCGCCAGCCCGCGCGCATGGCGCTTGATTTCGGCGGGACCAGTTGTTCCGGCATTCATTGCAGCGTCGTCGCCGAACTGCGGCGCCACTACGGGCTGGACGACCATCCGATCTACGTCCACGAGCCGTTTCAGATGCTCGGGTACATTGAGGACGATCTGGCCGAGGCCATGGGCGTCGATACCGCCATCTGTCATCCCCTCGCCACCATGTTCGGCATTCCCGTCGACGGCACCTGGCAGGAATGGCGTACGCCGTGGGGGCAGGTTGTCCTCATCCCCGGCAAAATGGCGGTGGACGTCCTGCCGGACGGCGACGCCGTGACCTACCCGCTGGGCGACCGTTCCGCCCCGCCGAGCGCCCGTATGCCGGCCAGCGGCTATTTCTTCGATGCCATCGTCCGCCAGGGCGAGTTCGACGAAGACGATCCGAACCCGGACGACAACACGGAAGAGTTCGTCCCCCTTACCGACGACGACCTCGCCGTCCTCCTGAAAAACAGCAAGGAAGCCCGGTCTCACGGCCGTGCCGTCATTGCCGGCCTGCCCGGCACGGCGTTCGGCGACATCGCCAACGTCCCCGCCATGTTCTTGAAGGAACCGAAAGGCATCCGGGACATCGCCGAATGGTACATGTCGGTGGCGGCCCGGCCGGAATTCATCCACGCCGTCTTCGACCGCCAGGCCACCGTCGCCGTCGACAATCTCGCCCAAATCCTCCAAACCGTCGGCCCGGACGCCTATGACGTCGTGTTTGTCTGCGGCACCGATTTCGGCACCCAGATAAGCACGTTCTGTTCGAAAGAGACGTTCCTCGATCTGTACAAGCCGTATTACCGCCGCGTCAACGACTGGATTCACGCCAATACGCCGTGGAAGACCCTGAAGCATTCGTGCGGCGCGGTGGAACCGTTTTTCCCCGCCTTTATCGACGCCGGATTCGACATCATCAATCCGGTCCAGTGTTCCGCCACCGGCATGGACCCGGAACACCTGAAAAAGACCTACGGCGACCGTATCGTGTTCTGGGGCGGCGGCGTCGACACCCAGAAGACGCTCCCGTTCGGCACGCCGGACGAGGTGCGGGAGGAAGTCCTGTCCCGCTGCCGCATCTTCTCGCCGGGCGGCGGCTTTGTCTTCAACGCCATCCATAACGTCCAGGCCCGGACGCCCACCGCCAACATGGTGGCGCTCCTGGACGCGGTCCGCGAATTCAACAGCGCCGGGAAATAACCGCATCGTCCCTGACCCGGATACGCCGTCACGGTCCCGGCCTGTCGGCGATCCGGGGCGAGACGGCGTGTTTTCGAAAACCACTGCGGCCGGCTTTCCGCCTGAAGCCGTTCTTGCCAGCGAATTTTATTTACGGTATAGTTGAAGGGCGCGGGGAACCGCCGTCCGCCGGGAACGCGGACGGCCTTGTTCCCGCACCGCCGGCCGACGCACCGCGACGGGGGAGGTGCCAGCCCGGCCCGAAGGATTCGCCCGATGACGTCATCAGCCAAACCGGAAGCGCCCAATCCGCACGACGAACCGCTCGCCGAGTTCGGCAAGGGGATTATCCTCGTTCCCCTTATCATCGGCGGCGCCGTTGTTGTGGCGGTCATCATGCTCTGGCATGCCCATGTCCAGCGCGTCCGCCTCGCCGAAGCGGCCCAGACGGAAATCCTCGTCCGGAACGAACTCCGCTCCGCCTATATGGAGCTGCGCCGCCTCCGGCCGGACATGGCCCTGGAACGGGCCGGACACGCGGCGAACCTCATGGCGTCGCTCGAATCGAAAATGCCGTCCGACTTCGCCGGCCTCAAGGTGGCGCAACTCCTCGTCGAGGGCGAATCGCTGTTTATGGAAAATTGCCGCCGGAACGCCGCCGCCGCCGAAGTGAAATTCGACGAAGCGCTCGCCTATATGAGTTACGCCAGCGGCGACATGTGGCAGTTCGGTATGCTCGGCCGGGCCCGGGCCAGGTTCGAGCAGGAAAAATACGAGGAAGCCGTCCGCGATCTCGATCAGATAATGGACCGGAATCCGTCCTTCGGCGCCGCCTATTACTGGCGGTCCCTGGCCCACTGGAAATTGGGGAACGACGCCCTGGCCCACGCGGACGAGGTTCGGGCGCGGAACCTCGATTCCTGGCCGCCCCTCCGGGACTTCATGCAAGCCAACCGGGCCTGGACCAGGGACATTCTCGGCCGCCAGGCCGGGGCGGACGAATTTACCTTCGACAACGACGAACCGTTCCAGCTGGACAACGTGCCGCCGGTCGTTCTGGAAGCGGAGTGAAGGCTTGACAGGCGGTGGCGAAATTCTATAATTCCGTATTCAGCCTTGCTCTCGCGGTATGCTGAAGCGCGCCGGTAACGGTTCTATTCCAACGCCTCCGCGCGCGCCTCAGGCTTGGGATGCGACGTATTCCCGAAAGCCACAGTGAGTCTGGTATAGGGCCCGCCGGTTTCAGAGCCGACGGTTTTTTGTTGTCGGCTCGGAGTGGCCGCGTACAATTGGATGTTCGAACGAACGAATAGAAGAAGATAGCACCACCATTGGAAAGGTTATCGCCATGACCATGAGCAAGGAACGCAAGTCCGAAATCATCAAGACCTACGCCACGAAGGACGGCGACACCGGCAGCCCGGAAGTCCAGGTCGCGCTCCTTACCGAGCGTATCGTCACCCTTACCGAGCACCTGAAGATCCACAAGAAAGACAAACACTCCCGTCGCGGCCTGTTGATGATGGTCAACCGCCGCAACCGGCTGCTCCGCTATATCCGCGAGAACAATCTGGAAGGCTATCGCGCCATCGTCGGAAAGCTGGGTATCCGCTCCAAGGAATAGGAACGCCGGACGGTCGCACGACGGCGGACCTTACGGTGACGCCCAAAAGCATTCCCGAACGGCATCGCATCCGCCGCCCGGCTTCGGCCGCGCGGCTTCTGCGTTTTACAGGGCCGCACCTGCTTTTCCGCGGCAACCAACCCGATGTTCCGGAATGCCTTCACCCTGAACCGGTTTTCGAACCGTCCTCCGCGCCCGCACCCATCCATCGGATTTCCATTTCCACATCCCGGATGAAGCGCGCTCCCGGCCGCCCGATTCGGGGCGCCATACGAAATTGAAACCACCAAGACAGGATAAAAAATACAGGAGAATCACCATGGAATTGAAACTCGAGGAAAAGGTCGTCGAACGCGTCATCGGCGGCAGAACCCTCCGCCTCTCCACCGGCCTTCTCGCCAAACAGGCCGCCGGATCGGCAGTCGTCCAGTACGGGGACACCGTCGTCCTCTCCGCCGCCACCACCGCGCCGCCGCGTTTCGCCGACCAGGACTTTTTCCCGCTGATGGTCGACTACCGGGAAAAGACCTACGCCGCCGGCAAGTTTCCGGGCGGTTTCTTCAAGCGGGAAAAAGCGCCGTCCACCAAGGAAATCCTGACGATGCGTTTGGCCGACCGGCCCATCCGCCCGCTCTTCCCGGACGGCTTCGTCGACGAAGTGCTTATCCAGTCCATCGTCCTCTCCGCCGACATGCAGAACGATCCGGACATCCTCTCAATCATCGGCGCCTCCGCCGCCTTGTCCCTCTCGACCCTGCCGTTCGAAGGGCCCATCGGCGCCGTCCGCATCGGCATGATCAATGACGAACTCATCGTCTTCCCGACAAACGATCAGGACAAGAAGTCGCAATTGAAGCTGGTCCTCGCCGGCACCGCCGACTCCGTCACCATGGTCGAGGCCGGCGCCGCCGACATCTCCGAAGACAAGATGCTCGAGGCCCTCAACCTCGGCCACTCCGTCGTCAAGGAAATCGTCGCCCTTATCAACGAACTGGTCGAAAAGGCCGGCCCGAAGGAAAAAATCCAGGTCACGCCGCCGGAACCGCCGTCCTGCCTCGATGCCGTCCGGAACCTCATCGGCGGACGCATGGCCGCCGCCCTCTGCACCGAAGGAAAGTTCGGCCGCCGCGAAGCCACCCGCGCCCTCGTCGACGAAGCCGTCGCCGAACTGGCGAAGCCGGAAGAGGAAGGCGGACCGACCGAAAAGGAGATCAAGGCCGCCGCCGGCATGGTGAAGACGGAAGTCATCCGCGACCTTATCCAAAAAGGCACCCGCGTCGACGGCCGCGACAACTTTACCGTCCGCCCGATCGACTGCCGCGTCGGCGTTCTCCCCCGGACCCACGGCTCCGGCCTATTCACCCGCGGCGAAACGCAGGCCCTCGTCACCATCACCCTCGGCTCCGAATCGGACGCCCAGGAGGTCGACGGCCTCCGGGAACCCTATGAAGAAATGTGGTACCTCCACTACAACGCGCCCGGCTTCTCCGTCGGCGAAGCGAAGATGCCCCGGGGCCCCGGCCGCCGGGAAATCGGCCACGGCATGCTGGCCCAGCGCGCCCTGGAACCGGTCATGCCCCACGACGGCGGCTTCCCCTACGCGGTCCGCGCCGTGTCGGAAGTCCTCGAGATGAACGGCTCGTCCTCCATGGCGTCCGTCTGCGGCGCCACCCTCGGCCTCATGGACGCGGGCGTCCCCATCCGGAAACCGGTCGCCGGCATCGCCATGGGTCTTATCCAGGATCCGGGGAAGGAACCGGTCATCATCACCGACATCCTCGGCGACGAAGACCACTACGGCGACATGGATTTCAAGGTCTGCGGCACGAAGGACGGCATCACCGCGCTTCAGATGGACATCAAGGTGAAGGGCATCTCCACCGAGACGATGCGGAAGGCTTTGGCGCAAGCCAGGGAAGGCCGCCTCCACATCCTCGGCGAAATCACCAAATGCATTCCGGAACCGCGGAAGGAAATCAACCCGCGCGCGCCCCGGCTCCACTCCATGAAGGTGCCGCAGGACATGGTCGGGAAAATCATCGGCCCCGGCGGCAAGATGATCCGGAGCATCCAGGAGGAGTGCGGCGTCGAAGTGAACATCGACGATTCGTCCGGCGTCGGCGTCGTCACCATCTGCGCCCCGGACGGCGACACCCTGGCGAAGGCTGTCAAGAAAATCGAAGGCCTTATCGAAGTGCCGGAACTGAACCGGGTCTACGACGGCGTGGTCACGGATGTCCGGGACTTCGGCGTCTTCGTTGAAATCCTCCCGGGCACCGAAGGCATGTGCCACGTCTCCGAACTTGACGTCAACCGGGTGGAAAGCACCGAAGCCTTCTGCAAGAAGGGCGATCCCCTCAAGGTCAAGGTCATCGAAATCGACCCGTCCGGCAAGGTCCGCCTGTCCCGGAAAGCCGTCATCATGGAAGAACGGGGCGAAACATACGTGGTCCAGCCCCGGAAGCCGGCGCCGCCCCGTGGCGGCCGCGACCGCGGCCCGAGGCGGTAGGCGGCGGACGCGCTTTCCCGCTTGCCGCCTATGCCGCCGGACCGGGCGGGACGGGGTTTTTCCTTGACACGCTCCTGGCCCTGCGGTAGTATTGGTAACTCATATTTCAAGGGGATGTAGCTCAGTTGGTAGAGCGTCGCGTTCGCAATGCGAAGGCCAGGGGTTCGACTCCCCTCATCTCCACCACAGTGTACCAAAGCGGCGAAGGCGTCTGGCCTTCGCCGCTTTCTTTTTACCGGAAACCACTTCTTCGTGTCGACCGGTCGCGACGGACCCTCACTCTGTCGCCGCCGCCGCCACCGTTACGCTGCCGCCGCCCGGAATGGCGAGGACCGATCCCTCGACCGCTTCACTATAGGCGCTTCCGTAGCTGTTCAACACTCCCCGCCAGTGGAATGTGTAGATCATCCGCACGGCCAGGCCGTTCGGTAATTTCACGATGGTTCCGCCGTCCCGGTACGGAGCGCCGATTTCCAGCCATCTCCGGTTGTACTCGGCGTTCAGGCCGTACCCGTACACCGAGAAAGCGAGGAGAAGCGCGAAGGACGCGGCCATTCCCGCCCGGTCGCGGAGCCGCCGGGACGAGCGGAGTGGCGAGCCGACGATCTGTTCAATTCTCGCCCTGACCTCGGCCGCTCCGGCGGCGGAGAAGCCGGTCGCCAGCGCCGTTCCCTGAACCTGGGCCTTCAGTATCAGTTCCGCATAGGTGAACCGCTCGACGCCGGGCCGCCGGAGGACGGCGCGGTCGCAGGCGATTTCAATGCCTTCCTGGATACGGCCCACCGCCCGCCGAGCGGCCGGCGTAAACCAGAACAGGCAGCGGAATGTCTCCGCCATGAGAAGGAACCAGGAATCCCGACGCCGCAGGTGCGCGAGTTCATGGAGGTATATGCAGCGCCGCTCCTCCGGGGAATAGGCGTCGGAAAATCCGTCCGGAACAAGGACGACCCGGCGTCGGCCGCCCCATGAGGCAACGACCCCGCCGGGGCCGCTCCGCTTCCGGGTCACTGCCTGCCCGGGCATGACTTCCCGGACGGCGGCGTCGAATACCGGGTCGTCGTCCGCCCGGGGCAACCCGGCGACCCACCGCGACGTTCGCCGCCACCCTCCGAGCACCCGATACCAGAGAACCGCGCCGACGGTCAGCCAGACGGCAATCAGGCACCATTGATGGATAAAAGCGCCGGGACCGAAAAACACCGTGAGCAGCCGAAAAATAACGGCGGAAAGGACGCTTCCCACCGGCCCGGCCGCCAGGGGAAAACTGGCCGCGCCGCACACGATAAGGCACCGATATTCATGCCGGCGGAGGCGGGGAAAAATCCGGGCCGCCCCGTGCGTCAGGGTGGCGCCGGCGGTGAATACCATCGCCACCACCAGGACGTAGTCGAAAATAATGGGATAGAATTCATAAATCAGTTTTACCGGTATCATGCCGAATATTCCCCCTGGCGCTTTTTAAATAGAGATTGGTTCCTTACTGCGTTTTACGGCTTTGCCGAATACACCGAAAAACGCCAAGGAAGGTTCACATTCACTGTAAAAAAAGCATTGTTACTGCACCGTCCCCTCGTCGGCATCGTCCTGAATCCGCACGGCCCGGCCGAGCGCGTAGCTGCCAAACGATCCCCGCCAGGCCAAAATGACCGAATGTCGGGCTTTCGAGCCGTCCGGCATCGTTACCACCCTGGGGTGGCTCATGTCCGCATGGAGTGCGGAGTTCTCCAGCTCACGGCGGTATTCCCGGTCAATCCCGTAACCGACCGCGAACGTCCCGGCGAGGAGAACCGTAAAGGCCAGGAAAACGCCGCCGTCCCGGAACCGTCGCGCCGTGCCAGACCCGGCGTCGACGATAGTTTCGATGCGGGCCCGGACTTCGGTTTTCCGCCGACCGGCAAAGCCGGGCGCCAGCGACGCCTGCTTCGCCTGGGCGCGGAGAATCAATTCGGCATAACATATGCGGCTCACGTCGTCACAGGCGAGAACGGCCCGGTCGCAGGCTATTTCCATACCTTCCTGGATGCGGGCCAGGGCCCGGAGACCGGCCGGCGTGAACCAGCCGACGTTCCGGAGTGCCGCCGTAATGAAGAGCATCCAGGAATCGCGGCGGCGGAGGCGTGAAAGTTCGTGCAGGTACATAAGGCGCCTTTCCTCCTCCGAATATTCGTCGACGAACCCCTCGGGCACGAGAACGACTCGCCGCCACAAACCCCACGACGCCACCACGCCGTCCGGACCGCTCGCTTTCAGGACAACGTTCCGCCCGGCCGGCACCGTCTTCCGCGCCTGGTGAAAAACCGGATCGTCCGCCGCCGGCAGGCGCTTCACCCAGCGGTCGATGCGCCAACATTCCTTGAACAGCCGTAACGTCAGAACCGCCGCCACCGACGCCCACATCGCCACCGCCGCATGGCTGACGATGATGGCCGCCATCCCGTAATTGAACGGCTGGAAATAGTACATCAACGCCGACAGGCTGCGGCCGGCCGAGCTAAACACCAACGGCACGCTGATAAGCGCGAGGACGAGGATGACGCGGTATTCGAAGCGGCTGAATCGCGGCGCCAGACGAATCGTCACCCGCGTCAGTACGTACAATAAGGTGAACAACGTCACGGCGGTGAAGACGACGTCAAACATGATGGGAAGGGACTGAATGCAGCCAAGAATCAAACCCATGCCAAATCTCCCCAGCGCGGGCCAGCGTTCCAAAAAACAAACTATGGAGTGACGAAGCGGTGTGCGTCTCCCCACGACAACGGCGCGTGATCGCTTTGTAAAGAGTGATTGGTTTCGTCCTGCGTTTGACGGTTGGTACTGGAATAAACCGAAAAGCGCAGAGAAAGGTCCATAGTTAAATAGTACGCCGTAATAAAGCGCACTCCGGGTGCTGTCGAATGCGGCTTGAGACGTGAGACAGTTTCGAGCAACCGCTTCGTTTGTACACTTTGAGAACAACCGTAAATGGTTTATTGTGCGGAAACCGCCCCCATACCACAAGAAAAAAGGCGCCACCCGTTCGGGCGCGCCTTTTTTTCCTGCTCATGTTGTAACCAACCCGGTTCTCTACCAGGCGAAGTGGGCAAACGCCTTGTTCGCTTCGGCCATGCGGTGGGTGTTTTCCCGAACCGTCATCGCCGCGCCTTCCCGCTTGAAGGCGTCGAGGAGTTCGTTCGCCAGGCGTTCCTTCATCGGCCGGCCTTTTTTCTTCCGGCTGGCGTCGAGAACCCAGCGGATGGCCAGGCTTTGCTGACGGTTCGGCTTGGCCTGAACCGGCACCTGGTAGTTCGCGCCGCCGACGCGGCGGGACTTGACTTCCACGATCGGCTTGACATTGTTGATGGCGGTCTCGAATACCTTCACCGGCGATTCGTCCGGGAGGCGCTTGGCGATAATGTCCATCGCGCCGTAGAAAATCGCTTCCGAGGTCGACTTCTTGCCATCGTACATGAGGCAGTTAATGAATTTCGAAACGAGCAAAGAACCATATCGCGGGTCCGGCTTGACGCCGGGACCGGTCACATTTGTGCTGCGTACTGACATGTTTTTCCCCAATTCAAGTGGCGACGGACAAGGCCGCGCCGGAATTCGTCATTGATTCGCGGGTATCATTTCCCGTTCCCTGAAAACCGTCGACGAGGCATTGTCGTAAAAATGCCCGACCGAACAGGATTCCGGAACGCACCCGCGACACCAGGGATACTCAAGCCGCCGCGCGGCCTGCAGTCTCTACAGGTATTTCACGTGAATCAGTTTACTTCTTCGGCAACTTGGCGCCGTACTTGGACCGCTGCTGACGACGGTTTTCAACGCCGGCGCAGTCGAACACACCACGGATGATGTGGTAGCGGACACCCGGAAGGTCGCGGACACGACCGCCACGGATAAGCACAATGGAGTGCTCCTGGAGGTTGTGGCCTTCACCCGGGATGTACACGGTCACTTCTTTCCCGTTCGTCAGACGAACGCGGGCAATCTTACGAAGGGCCGAGTTCGGCTTCTTCGGCGTCGTCGTCTTCACCTGAATGCAGACGCCCTTACGCTGCGGGCACGATTCAAGAACCGGCGACTTCGACTTGTACTTCGGCTGCTTGCGGCCCTTGCGGACCAATTGATTGATTGTAGGCATGCCTTCACTGAATCCTTACAGAAAGTTGTACTTCCCCACGCCGCCCAACCCAACGGCTTGAACAAACACGCTAGAACATTGTGCGAAAAAAACAAACCTCTTCCGCAAAATGCCTCGGCCACGCTTTATGATAAATCTCTCCCGGAAGCGACAGCCACCGCCGCCTCCGGGAATAGAGACTGATACACCAGACGCGCTATGGTCTTTGGAATACGTTAATCCCAAGCCCGAAATGCGCGCAGAGGTTACGGGATTTATATACCGAAATCTCTGCACATTTCGGTATAAAGGATCAGAGTATACTTCCGTCACTCCCGAACCGCAACATCTTTCCGGGAAAAATCCCGTGAAACGCAAACCTCTCCGGGAACAGGCCGGGCCGGCCGCAGTTCACGCCGGAACGGCCGCCCTATACATTCAGCATGTTCTCGAGATCGGCGCCGATTTCGTCCTCGGGCGCCAGGTCGTCCGACGCTTCCGGACGGGGCAGCGGCTGGGTGCGGATGTTCGATTTCCGCAGTTGCGGGAAACCGGTGCCGGCCGGAATCATGCGGCCGATGAGGACGTTTTCCTTCAGGCCCCGGAGGCTGTCCCGGCGGCCGGCGATGGCGGCGTCGGTGAGGACGCGCGTCGTCTCCTGGAAGGAGGCGGCGGCCACGACGGACTCGGACGACAGGCTGGCCCGGGCAACGCCCTGAAGGACGCCGACATACCTAGCCGGCGTGCCGCCCTTGGCAATGACGTCCCGGTTAACCTTGTTAATGAGCGACTTCGAGACCGCGTCGGTGAGAAGAAGCTGCGTATCGCCGGCCTCTTCGATCTTAACCTTGTTCATCATCTGACGGATGATGATCTCGATGTGCTTGTCGTTGATACGGACATTCTGGGCCCGGTACACCTTCTGGATTTCGCCGAGGAGGTAGTTCTGGAGCGCCTCTTCGCCGGAAATGGCCAGGATGTCGTGGGGAACAAGCGGACCTTCGACCAGCGGTTCCCCGGCCTTGACGCGGTCGCCGGCGTGAACGCGGACGTGCTTGCCCTGCGGCACCAGGTGTTCATACGAAATGCCGGTGTCGGCTTTCACGAGAATCTGCCGTTTGCCGCGGCGGCGTTCGCCGAGTTCGACAATGCCGTCGACTTCGGCCATGACGGCCGGGTCCTTCGGCTTCCGCGCTTCGAACAGTTCGGTGACGCGCGGCAGACCGCCGGTGATATCCTGGGTCGTGCCCATTTCCCTGGGAGTACGGGCGAGTTCCTCGCCGGCCTCGACAAAGTCGCCTTCGTCGACGCGCAGGTGCGCCTTTTCCGGAACGGAATAGTAGGCGAGGATGGACTCGCGGTCTTCGCCGAGAATGAGGATCTGCGGCTGGAGGTCGCCCTTGTGTTCAAGAATGACCTTCCGTTCAAACCCGGACGCGTCCGCTTCCATGCGCATAGTCACGCCTTCGACAATGTCTTCGAAGCGGATATAGCCGGACTTCTCCGAGAGGAGCGGCGTGTTGTACGCGTCCCAGTTCGCCAGGGCCTGGCGCGGCTTGACGACGTCGCCTTCCTTGACCCGGAGGATGGTGCCGGCCGGGATGTCCATCGGCTCGCCGATTTCGCGGCCGCGATCGTCGCAGACGATGATGGAGCCGTTCCGGTTGAGAACGACGGGGACGCGGATGTCCTTGCCCTTTTCGTCTTTTCTGACCGATTCGACGACCTTCAGGTTATCGAACTTGATATGGCCGCCGACGTCGGCGCGGATTTCCGATTCACGAACCGCGTGTTTGGCGATGCCGCCGATGTGGAACGTCCGCATGGTGAGCTGCGTGCCGGGTTCGCCGATGGACTGGGCGGCGATGACGCCGACCGCCGTCCCCGGTTCGACAATCTTCCCGGTCGACAGGTCCATGCCGTAGCACTTGGCGCAGATGCCGTGGGTGCATTCGCAGGTCAGGGGACTGCGGACGCGAATCTTGCCGAGGTCCAGTTCCTGAATGCGCCGGGCGGCGGCGCGGTCGATGAGTTGGCCCTTCCCGACGACAAGTTCACCGGTGAGGATGTCCGCAATGTTGTCGCAGGCGACGCGGCCGAAGACGTTGTCCGCCAGGCTCACTTCCTCGTGTTCGTCGGCGATGACCGCGCCCTTGGCGACGCCATTGACCGTGCCGCAGTCGATTGTCGTGATGGTGGCGTCCTGCGCCACTTCGACGAGCTTACGGGTGAGGTAGCCGGAGTCGGCCGTCTTCAGCGCCGTATCCGCGAGGCCCTTGCGGGCGCCGTGGGTCGAGGAGAAGTATTCGAGACCACGCAGGCCTTCCCGGAAGTTCGCCCGGATAGGCGTCTCGATGATCCGGCCGTTCGGCTTTGTCATGAGGCCGCGGAAGCCGGCGAGCTGGCGAATCTGCGTCGTCGAGCCTCGGGCGCCCGAGTCGAACATCGCCCATATCGGGTTCAGGTACGGAACGCCGTCCCGGCTGGTGTGCGACTTGAGTTCTTTCAGGAGGTCGACGGTGATGGCTTCCGTCACGTGCGTCCAGGCGTCGACGATCTGGTTGTAGCGTTCGCCGTCGGTGATGTCGCCCATCTGGTGCGCTTCTTCGATGACGGCGACCTTTTCCTCAGCGGCGGCGATGATCTGCGCCTTGGACGGCGGCGTCCGGAGGTCGTAGGTGGAGAAGGACAACCCGGACAGGGTCGCGTAGTGGAAGCCGGTCTCCTTTGTCGCGTCAAGGAATTCGACGGTGGCGCCACGGCCGAGACGGAGGTGGCAATCCGACACGCAGGAATTCAGCGCCTTCTTGTTCATCAGTTTGTTATAGAACGGCATCCCGTCCGGCATCATGTCGTGGAACAGGATGCGGCCAATCGAGGTCGGGAGGAAGGTGCGGCGGGCGCGCTTCCGCTCGTCGGCCTTGGTGAGAATTTTCTTCTCAACGCCGTTTTCGCCGTCGACATATTCGATGCGGACCCATTCGTCGTCGGCTGTCTCGCAGACCGCTTCGGCATCAGCCGGCATGCGGACGTAGATCCGGGCCTGGAGGTGGATGAGGTTTTCCTCATACGCTTCGATAGCGTCCATGATGTCCTTGAAC
>JAJQFC010000217.1 GCA_021201355.1 Planctomycetaceae bacterium
ATCGGGTCCCGGGGGGAACTCCTCACCGCCCGCATTGTTTTCCCGAACGGGAACACCCTGGAGTCGGAACCGTTCCCGGGGCAGGGCGGCCTTCGCCTTCCCGTCATCATGGCCGGGGCGGCCCGGGAAATCCGCACCCTCGAATCGGTGACGGCGGACGACGGGTCGACCGTGCAGCCGCCGTGGTTTTTCCAGGATCCGTCCGGCGGCATGGCCCTCGTCCTTAGTGAATACGTGGTCCGGGTGCCGACCGGTTTTCCTCTCGTCCACGTGGTGCGGGACTTCGGCACCGACATCGAATTCGAAACGGTCCGAGAGGACGGCTACGACGTCTACCGCTGGACCGCCCACCTGAACCGGGCCAGCCGCGAACCCGGCGCCGTCCACGTTTCGGAACGGCTGCCGTCGGTCGTGGTCGGCCGGAAAACCACCTGGAACGAGGTGGTGACGCGGGAGCTTCGCGCCCTGGACGGGCGCCTGAAGCCGTCCATGCGGATGCGCCGGTTGCTTGAAGAAATTATCGCAGCCTCCGGGGACGTTCGGCCGAGTCCCCTGGAGACGGCCCGGGCCATCTACCGTTACGTCCTGGACGACATCGATCCGGCGAACGGCGGTACGGTGGCGGCGCACATCCATGCCGACCGCATGGGCGACCGGAGCGTCCTTCTCCTGTCCCTCCTCCGGGCGGCGGGCCTCGACGCCCACCCGGCGGCGGCCAGGCCGTCGGTGCGGTTTACCCATCCGGCGGTGTGGGAACTGCCCCGGCGGGACATTTTCACCATCCCGATGGTGCGGCTGGCCCTTCCCGGCGGCGAAACGTACTGGCTCGACGTCAGGTTCGACTCCCTGCCGTTCGGGAAAATAACGGACGACCTGTCCGGCGCCACCGTCATCTCGTTCCTGCCGGAAGGCCCGCTGTTCGACACCCTGCCGACCCTGTCCGCCGCGGAATCCATCGTCTACAAGGACCGGAACATCAAACTGCCGGCGAAGGACGACGCCATCGAAGTGACGGGACGGAGTCTGCGGCGGGGCGTCAACGGCCTCCGCCGGGACCGCGATCTCGGCCAGGCCAACGCGGACGAGCGGCGGCGCATGCTTCTCGCCTCGATTTACCCGGTGTTCCCAGACGCCCTCCTCAAGCAGTTCGACGTCCAGCGTACCGACGACGACGAGGCCTCGTCCCTGGAACGGTATGTCGTTACCAGCAAGTTTCCGTTGGAGGACCGGCCGGGCGGGGTGCGGTCGGTGGCGTTGTGCCTGCTCCGTCCGCAGATTCTTTCCCAGGAGACGCTCAACCGGGCCAGGCGGGAGACGTCCTGCCACATCCGCTCCGTTCACTACGCCGAGGACCGGAACGTGTTTCAGCTTCCCGCCGGCGGGACGTTCGTCAAGGTGCCGAAACCGGCCCATATTCCGAGCCGTTTCGGGGTCTACCAGCTCAGGGTGACGGTCCGCGGCGACGGGCATCTGGAAATCAACCGGAAATACCATATCCCGGATCAGCGCATCCTGCCGTGGGACTGGCCCGATTTTATCGCGTTCCTCGAGCGGGTCGAACTGGCGGAAAAGCAGTGGATCGAATATACGGTGACGCCGCAGTAGCCGTTGCCACGCCTGTGTCCCGAGGTTCAGCCACTACGATGAAATTTCTTTAGTATGTACGCCGATACGTCTGCCGGCGTCTTCTTTCCTGTTCGGGCCAGGGGTCCAGAAAATAAACAATGGTTTACGGGCGTTCCGGACGTCAATCCGGCGCCGCCCGTGGTGCCGCCCGCTTGCCGGGTGAGTAGAGGTGAAAATGGTACGGAAATTCCTTGTTGAACACGGTCTTCTTGTTGAGGAAAAAACCGGCGAGGCGCCGGTCAACGTCTACGTCAGCCCGGACGAGGCGGAACGACGATATCTTATCGATGTGGAAAAGCTGGACGAACACACGCTCCTGTCATCCCTGGACCCGGACGAACTGTCCCGCCTCGAATTCGAGCCGGAACACGTCGCCATGATTCTGAAACGGCCGTGCAACCAGACCATCACCGGCGGCGCCAACGCCCATCTCGAATTCAAGGTGGCGTCGGTCGGATTGTTTCTTTTTAACGAACGCCTCATCGTCGTCCAGTCCCAGGACATGCCGATTTATCCGGGATCGCGGCCGGTCAACCGGGATTTCAGCCTGCGGGAAGTGCTTCTCCGCATCCTCTACCGGACGATCAGCCATTTTCTCGAACACCTCCGCGCCATCAACATGATGGTGGACGCCATCGAAATGGAAATCAACCAGTCGTCCGAGAACCGGCACCTTATCAGCCTGTTCGCCCTCGAAAAGTCCCTCGTTTATTACGTCAACGCCATCAATTCGAACGACGCCCTTCTCCAGAAGATGCGGAACAACGGCGCCAAGGTCGGCTTTTCCCAGGACGAACTGGACGTCCTCGACGACATCATCATCGAAAACAACCAGTGCGGAAAGCAGGCGGAAATCTACACAAACATTCTTGCCGGCATGATGGACGCCCGCGCCTCCATAGTCTCGAATAACCTGAACGTCCTTATGAAGACCCTCACCATGATAACCATCTGCCTCCAGGTGCCGACGATGGTGGTGTCGATTTTCTCTATGAACGTCGATCTGCCGATTTCCCCGAACAACAACTGGGCCTTCTGGTTCGTCATGTCCCTGTCCGTCCTCTCCCTTCTCGGGTTCATGGCTTTGTGGCGATGGCGAAAATGGTGACGGCCGAACGGCGCGGGCAGGGTTGTGATTCACGTTCCACCGGATGAGGCGTCGACAGGACCAGCGAAAAGAAAACCGTCATGGCAAAGAATATTCCCTATCCACCGTCGGTGGAAAAACTCATAGAAGAGTTCGCCAAGCTTCCGGGCATTGGCAAGCGTTCGGCCGAACGCTGCGCGTTTCATATTCTCGGCACGCCCCGGGACAGCGCCATGGCGCTGGCGCTGGCCATCCGTGACGCCCGGAAAAACCTCCGGGCCTGTTCCCGCTGCTTCCACATTGCCGAGGGCGAACTCTGCGCCGTCTGTTCCGACCCGAGCCGGGATACCGGACAAATCTGCGTCACCGAACTGCCCCGGGACGTCATCGCCCTCGAAAAGGCCGATTTCTACACCGGCGTCTACCACGTCCTCCAGGGCCGCCTGTCGCCGGCGGAAGGCGTCGGTCCGGACAACATCAGGGTCAAGGAACTCCTCGGGCGCCTGAAGGACGGCGTCCGGGAAGTCATCATCGCCACCCGGCCGTCCGCCGAAGGCGACGCCACCGCCGAATACCTCTCCGGCGTCATCGCGGAAAAGCAACCGGCGGTGATCGTGTCGCGGCTGGCCCGGG
>JAJQFC010000296.1 GCA_021201355.1 Planctomycetaceae bacterium
CTGGGCGAAATTCGAAAAGACGATGGCGTAGACCATGGCCGGATCGTCCAGGTTGCAGCCGGTGGCGTAGGTGACCGTTTCCAGGAGGATGCGCTTGACGTCGTCCCGGCCGGGGAAATAGCGTTCCAGAAAATCCCCGGTCGTTTCTTCGGCGCCGTTATGGTATTCGAAATTGCGGCAGGCGGCGAAAAAGGCTTCGCTTTGTTCGTCCGGAACGGCGAACTGCTCCCGGAGAATCCGTTTGAAGTCTTCGGTTTGAAACGTTGTCGTAAATGTGAATTCCGGATTGTCGAAACGGATGCGCGGCAACGGCACCACCCGCTCGGACAATTCGCGGCTCCAGTATTTACGGAGCGTCTTCGCCATGCCGTAGGGGAAGGCGTGGAGGGCGACGTCGAAGATGTGGCCTTTCCGCTTGAACCAGGTGGCGTAGCCGCCGAGTCGGGAATACGATTCCACCAACAGGACCGTTCGACCGGCGTCGGCCAGGCGTTTGGCGGCGGTCATGCCGCCGAGGCCGCCGCCGATGACGACGACGTCGTAGTCGGCCTTTACTTCGGCCAGGCAGGTGACGAGCACGTCAGGACGCTTTCTTCGGGGTGGATGCGGCGGCGTCCGATTTCGGCTTCGCCGCTTCCTTGGCGGTTTCCTTTTTCGCGGAACCTTTGGACGCGGACGAAGAAGAGGAAGACGACGACGAAGAAGCGCTTTCCGCCGGTTTCGGCTGATCCTTCCGCTTGTAATCCGTTTCGTAGAAACCGCTTCCCTTGAAAATAATCCCGGCGCCGGCGCCGATAAGCCGCTGCAATTTCATCTTGCCGCATTTCGGACACTTCCTGAGCGGCTTGTCGGACATGGCCTGGAATTCTTCAAACGTGTGCGCGCAGGCGTTACACTCATACTCGTAGGTCGGCATTTCCCACCCTTTCAGAGATTGTGACATTTACAAGAAACAGTGTAGAAAAAAGCTTTTTCAACTTCTAAAAAATATGCTCCCACCGCACGACGTTCGCGCGAATTCGCTATCGAACGACCGCAGGTGAATTGCCTATTCGTCCGGCGCCCGGCTCACCACCACCCGGGCCGGCCGGAGGACGAACTCGTCCAGCTTGTAGCCGTTGTCGTACACTTCGACCACCGTTCCCGGCGGCACGTCGGACGACGGCACCGCCATCATCGCTTCGTGGAGATTCGGGTCGAAGGTCTTCCCCTTGGCGTCAATCTTCCGGACCCCGACCTTGGCGAGGACGCGCCAGAAGTTCTCTTCCATAATCCGCACGCCGGTGACGAGGGATTCGAAGGAATGATTCTTGACGCTTTCCTGAAGGACGCGGTCCATGTCGTCGAGAGGGCCGAAAAATTCCTTCAGGAAGTCGGCGAGGCTTTCCCGCTTGATCGCCTTCATCTCGCGTTCCACCCGTTTCCGGTAGTTGTCGAAATCGGCCCGTTCGCGGCGGGCGAGATCGAGGTAGGCGTCGCGCTCCGCCCGCACCTGTTCGAAAGTTTCCTCGCCGGCCGCGAGCCCTTCGCCTTCCGCCGTATCCCTGGAGGCGGCATCCGGCTTGGCTTCGGCCGCCGGTTCGTCCCGGACCGCGCCGGCGAAGGCGGCGGAATCGGTGGCGGAGACGAGGTCGTCGTCGTCGATGGTGTGGTTGTGCGTTCCATGCGGCTTTTTATGCTGTTTCGGCTCGTCGTGATCGTGCGGCTGGTGACGCGCTTTTTCCCGGTGTGAGGAAGCGGTCTTTGGCTGTTCGGCTTTTTCACGTGCCGCCGCCGCCTGTTCTTCGATCATCGCTTCGTCGCCGACGCGCATGACCGTGTCCGGAGCCGCGTTGTCGTCGTGGCCGTTTTTTTCCGGTCCGGCGTGGCTGCGGCCGGACTGGCTTTTCTTATCTTTATCCTTGTCATGAACATTCATGTCGGTTTTTCCTTCCGGTCGCGGGCGTCCCCACCCGTGGCCCGCTTATTTCGAATCGGAGAAATAATCTTTCCAGCGATCCATGAAGCCTTTTCGCTGCGGCGACACATACGTCTCTTCGAGCGTCGCCATTTCCCGGAACAGTTCCTCCTGCCGGGGCGTCAATTTCTTCGGCGTCTCGACGATGACCTGGACGATCTGGTCGCCCTCGGACTTGTCCCTGAGCCGCTTGAACCCGAGGCCGCGGAGGCGAAAGACCTGGCCGCTCTGGGTGCCGGCGGGGATTTTTACCCGCGCCTTGTTCTTTAGGGTCGGCACTTCCAGCTCGGTGCCGAGGGCGGCCTGGGAAAACGTGATCGGAATCTGGCAGACGACGTCGTCCCCTTGCCTCGTGAAGAAATCGTGTTCCGAAACAAAGATGTAGCAGTACAGATCCCCCCTCGGGCCGCCGCTGTCCGACGGTTCCCCTTCGTCCGGAATGCGGAGACGGGTGCCGTCCTCGATGCCGGCCGGGATGTTGACCTTGATGCGGACCACCTTCGACTCGCGGCCGGTGCCGTTGCATTGGGTGCAGGGCTTGTCGATGAAGACGCCCTTGCCGTGGCAGGTCGGGCAGGTCTGGGAGACCGAGAAGAACCCCTGGTTCCGGTAGACCTGGCCGCGTCCGCCGCAGGTGGTGCAGGTGCGGGGCTTGGTGCCGGCGGCCGCGCCGGACCCCTGGCAGGTGGAGCAAATTTCGTTCCGCCGTAGTTCAATTGTCTTGGTGACGCCGGTGGCGGACTCTTCAAACGTAATGTTGATGCGGCATTTCAGGCTGGCGCCGGCCCGGACGTTCTGGCCGAAACCGCCGCCGCCGCCGAACACGCCTTCAAAAATGGATCCGCCGCCGCCACCGCCGCCGCCGAAAATGTCGGCGAAGTGGCTGAAAATATCCTCGAACGAGGAGAACGACGGGCCGCCCTGGCCGTCGGAACCGGCGACGCCGTCGTGGCCGTACATGTCGTAGCGTTTGCGCTTTTCTGCGTCATGCAGGACTTCGTACGCTTCCGCCGCTTCCTTGAACTTTTCCTCCGCCGCCTTGTCGCCAGGATTGCGGTCGGGGTGGTATTTCATAGCCAGCTTGCGGTAGGCTTTTTTAATATCGTCCTGGCTCGCGCCCTTGTCGACGCCCAGAACTGTGTAGTAATCGCGTTTCTTGGCCATTCTCTGCCTTACCGTCCAAAAATGTGGTCGTGACGCTTCCTCACCCGCTGTTAGGAAACGGAAGCGTCCATTGTATCAGGTGCGGTATCCGTGGCATGGAAAAAAATCTCGCCCCGGCCCCGGGCAACCCGGAACCGGGGCTATACCGCCAGTACCTTATACTATTGTCGTATCCTGCGAAAAATCCGTCAGGACACCGCGC
>JAJQFC010000091.1 GCA_021201355.1 Planctomycetaceae bacterium
GTATGTGCTCCCGGGGACGGTGGTTTGTTCGTTCTTCGGCGGACCGATAATCGACCTGTTTTCCTGGCTCCTCGGCGGCGTCATCACGCCGGACAGCGGGATGGTTCTCCGCTTTCTGTCCATGCTGGCGGGGTGCGTCGTTCTGGCGGCGGGGATGTCCCTCGTCATCAAGTCGGACGCCGGAACCGGGGCGAACGACCTGGTGGCGGTCATCCTGACGGACAAACTGGGGCGGTTCCAGTTCCGCTGGGTCCGGGTGGCCTGCGACGTCTTTTTCGCCGTGACCGGTTTCCTTCTCGGCGGCGTTCTCGGGATAGGCTCGGTGGCGGCGGCGTGCCTTGTCGGGCCGGTGGCGCAGTTCTTTTTTCCCTTTATGGAACGGCTCGTCCACCGGGTGGTCGGAGTGGCCTGTCCGGAGGGACGGAACGGCGGCTGAAGCGGGTTGGCCTAGTTCCGGGGCAGGCGGCAGCGGAAAAAGAAGGCATCGGTTTCAGGCCGTCCGGGTTTCCGACTCAACGTAAAAATGGAAGCGTTTTACGCTCGGTTTTTTGTAGTGGGGTGAATGGTTTCGTTTTAATTACAAGGAGAAACACATGTCAAAGATTCGCGCGTTTCTGGTAGCCCTGGTCATGACCGGACTGGTCCTGTCGACCGTCGCCACCGCCGCCGAGAAAATCGGCTTCCTCGTCAAGCAGTCGGAGGAACGTGGTTCCAGGTTGAATGGAAGTTCGCCGAAAAGGCCGGGCAGGATCTCGGCTTCGAAGTCATCAAAATCGGCGTCCCGGACGGCGAAAAGACCCTGAACGCCATCGACAACCTCGCCGCCGCCGGCGCCAAGGGTTTTGTCATCTGCACGCCGGACGTCCGCCTCGGACCCGCCATCATGGCGAAGGCACGGGCCAACAACCTGAAGGTCATCACCGTTGACGACCGCTTCATCGGCGCCGACGGCAACTACATGGAAGAAGTGCCGTACATCGGCATGTCGGCGGAAAAGATCGGCCGCCAGATGGGCGAAGCCCTCATCACCGAAATAAAGAACCGCGGCTGGAACCAGAACGACGTCGGCTTCATGGTCACCACCTTCGAAGAACTCGACACCACCCGGGAACGCACCGAAGGCGCCATCGCCCAGGCCATCGAAATGGGCTTCCCGGAATCCCGCATCTGGAAGGCGCCGATTCAGCAGCGCATGGAAATCCCCACCGCCCTCGACGCCGCCAACACCCTCCTCACCCGCCACCCGGAAGTGAAGCTGTGGATCGTCGGCGGACCGAATGACAACAGCGTCCTCGGCGCCGTCCGCGCCCTCGAAGGCCGGGGCTTCACCCACGAAAACGCCATCGCCGTCGGCATCAACGGCACCGACTGCATCGACGAACTCCGGAAGTCGAGCCCGACGCCGTTCTACGGCTCCATCCTCGGCCTCGCCGGCGTCGAAGGCTACGAGTCGAGCCGCATGATGTACGAGTGGATCAAGGACGGCAAGGAGCCGCCGCTGGACACCCGCACCGTCGGCCGCCTCATCACCCGCGAAAACTTCATCACCATCCTGAAGGAAGAAGGCATGATGGACTAACCGCAGGGGAACACCGTCACGGCCGGGCGCGGCGCGTCCCGCCCGGCCGCGAGGGCATCGTCATGAAAGGTGTTCCATACCAGCGAATCCGCCGGGCCTGAGAGGCGAACCCGGCAGCGCCACGTGGCGGCCTTCACCGCCGGGCGAAGAACCGGATAACGCGTTTTCTTAGTGCCCGTGACGACGATACGGTAGTATGGAACAGCTTTTTTCCTGCCAATGACATAGTTGTGGTTCGTCGGTTGTTCAAGCAAAAATTTCCCGTGCGTTACCAGTGCGACGGACCGCAAAGGAGAATCCCGTGACCGCATCAATCCTCAGCGACTATCTGGAATTTGTCAACATCGCCAAGGAATTCCCCGGGGTCAAGGCCCTGGCGGACATCAACTTCAGCGTGCCGGAGGGTTCGGTCCGCGCCCTTGTCGGCGAAAACGGCGCCGGCAAGTCGACCCTCCTGAAAATCCTGTCCGGCGCCCATGCGCCGTCGGCCGGCCACCTCCGCATCGCCGACCGGAACAATATTGTGTTCGAAAACACCTCGCAGGCCATCGCGGCCGGTATCGCCGTCATCTACCAGGAACTGCAACTGGTTCCCGAGCTGTCCATCGCCGAAAACATTTACCTCGGCCACCTCCCCGTCGGGTCGGTGTTCGTGAACCACACGGAACTGTACGAGAACACCCGGCAGCGCATGGCCGAGGTCGGCCTCGGGGACGTCAGCCCGGCGACCCGCGTCGGCCGTCTCTCCATCGGCCAGCGGCAGATGGTGGAAATCGCCAAGGCCCTGACCCGGAACGCCAAGGTCATCGCCTTCGACGAGCCGACCAGTTCCCTGTCGAGCCGGGAGACGGACGTCCTTTTCGACATTATCCGGAAGCTCCGGGAGCAGGGGAAGGTCATCTTCTACGTCTCCCACCGCCTTGAGGAAATTTTTGAAATCTGCGACAGCGTCACCGTCTTCCGGGACGGCAGGCACATCCGGACCACCCGTTCCATGGCGGACCTGACCCGGGACAGCATCGTCAAGGACATGGTCGGGCGGGAAATCGTCGACATCTACAATTACAAACAACGTCCGGTCGGCGAGGTCGTCCTCAAGGTCGACAACGTGTCCGGCCCGGGCATAACGAAGCCGGTTTCGTTCGAGGTGCGGAAGGGCGAGGTGGTGGGCTGTTTCGGTCTGGTCGGGGCCGGCCGGACCGAACTCATGCGCATCCTCTTCGGCGCCGCGCCCCGGGAAACGGGGTCGGTGTCCATAGACGGGAAGCCGGTGGAAATCACCAACCCGACGGACGCCATCATCCAGGGCATGATGCTCTGCCCCGAGGACCGGAAGAAGGAAGGCATCATCCCCGGCCTGTCCATCCAGGAAAACACCAACATTTCCGCCCGCCGCCACCACAAGCGGCTCATGTTCCTCGACGACGCCTGGGAGTACCAGAACGTCATGGACCGCATCCGGGAACTCGGCATCAGGACGCCGTCGCAGCGGCAACTCGTCAAGAACCTGTCCGGCGGCAACCAGCAGAAGGTCATCCTCGCCCGCTGGCTGGCGGAACGGATGCGCGTCCTCCTCCTTGACGAACCGACGCGCGGCATCGACGTCGGCGCCAAGTCGGAAATCTACGACATCATCTACCGCCTGGCCGGGGAAGGCGTGGCCGTCGTCGCGGTGTCGTCGGAACTGCCGGAAGTCCTGGGCATATCCGAC
>JAJQFC010000155.1 GCA_021201355.1 Planctomycetaceae bacterium
GCCATGGCGGCGGGCAAACTGTCCCCGTCCGAATTGGCCAAAAACACCCTGTACACCAGCGCCGAGCCATGCTGCATGTGCGCGGGCGCCATTTATTGGTGCGGCATCGGCCGCGTCGTCTACGGCCTGTCCGAGGAAAAACTCCTCGGCATCACCGGCAGCCACCCGGAAAATCCCACCCTGAGCCTTCCATGCCGAACGGTGTTCGCGGCCGGACAGCGTCCCACCGAAGCCATCGGTCCGCTGCTCGAGGAAGAAGCGGCCAGGGCGCACCTCGGTTTCTGGAAATAGGCACTTTATCTTTCCGGGACCGAGCCGCCCGGAACATCGACGGAAGGGAAGGAAACGGAATCATGAACGCAACCGACGAAAACAGGGGCGCCTTCGACATCACCGAAGGAGTCGACACCGACCATGCGTTTTGCAGCGTTCCCGCCGATAAGCGTAAAAGTTATTTCAGCCTGACCGTGGTGTGGACGGGATACGTCTTCGTCATCACCAGCATGATGGTCGGGGGCGGCCTGGCGGCCGGGCTGACCTTCAGGCAAATCCTCGCCGTATCCATTATCGGCAATCTTTTCCTCGGCGTCATCGCCACCCTGGTGAGTTACATTTCCAGCCGCGAGGGGCTGTCGTTCGCCCTCCTCACCCGCTACAGTTTCGGGTTGAAAGGTTCGCGGATAGCGTCGTTCTTCGTGCCGGCGGTGAATCTGGGCTGGTACATTATCCAGGCCGCCACCTACGGGCATTTCATCGCCCTTATCTTCGGTTTGGGCGATTTCGGCGAAGCGCTGTGCATGATGGCTTCCGCCATCCTTATGGGCGTCTTCGCCTTTGTGGGGATGAACGCGATAACCATCCTCGGTTACGTCTCCATCCCCGCCATCGTGTTTCTGTCCATCGCCACCTCCGTTCGCGCCACCGAAGTGGCGGGCGGCTTCCAGAACATCCTGAACCACGTTCCCGCCGCCCCCATTTCCCTTGGCATCGGCGTCACCGCCGTCATCGGCACCTGGATACTCTCCACCTCCACCTGCATCGCCGACATCATGCGCTACGCGAAAACGCCCGGCGGGGCCATCGCCAGCGCCCTCACCGGCCTTATTTTCGGCAACACCCTCATGATCGTCTGCGGCGCCCTCGCCTCCATCGCCGTCAACGACTCGGACCTCCCCGCCGTCCTCCTCTCGATGGGCCTGCTCATCCCTTCGTTCATTCTCATGACCACGAACATCTTCACCACGAACGCCGCCAACCTCTATTCGAACTCGCTGAACCTCGCCAATTCCTTCCGCGTCAACCGCCGCAAGATGATTATCGTCATACTCGTCATCGCCGCCCTGGCGACGCTTGTGAAGCCATACCGCATCGGCGCGCTTTTCGCTTTCCTTGACGCCCTCGGCAATGTTGTGCCGCCGCTGGCCGGCATCATCATCGCCGACGCGTTTCTCGTGCGGAAGCTCGACTTCCCGGCTCTCGACGCCCATGCTTTCCGCAACTGGAATCCGGCCGCCTTCGTCACGTGGCTGGCGGCGCTCGTCCTGTCGTTCGTCGTACCCTTCGAACTGCCCGCTTTGGTGAGCCTTGTCGCCTCCATCATTCTTTATCCGATATGCAACCGCTTCCTCGGCGGCGAAGTCGCCGGCGCGGCGAAAGGAGACAATCATGGGAAAATATAAAGCCAGCGCCGTCGCCGGCACCGTCCTTATGGGCATCAGCTCTTTCGTGGCGTGCTTGGCCAAGGACAACGCCATGATCGTGGCCGGCAATGCCGGACTCCTCATCAGTATCGCCGTCATGTCGTTCGGCTTCAGCAAGTGGCAGCCGTGAACACGGCGACAAAAAAAGGCACGAGACTGTGCAGTGACCTGAAATACCCAGTATCGAAACAGAATCCGCAGGATTCAGAACAGAACCCACTTCCGCATCGAAATCGGGCCACTTGCGGATACGTATTTTTCGGTTGCGCCATGGCGAATCTCCATGAGTGGTCTGGTCAAATTTCACGGTCGCCATGGATTGGCAGATCGACAAAAAAGCCCACAAACCAGTATGGTCTGTGGGCTTAAAGTTGGCATCCCCTAGGGGACTCGAACCCCTGTTCTCAGACTGAGAATCTGATGTGCTGACCGCTGCACTAAGGGGACGTTTTTTGAATGGATGCGGCGTGGTGAGGCCGGGCTCGTTCGAAAAAATGTCCTTTGCTTTGACTCGCGGTTTGATTATTATGGCCGGGACTGCGGATTTGTCAAATTGTTTTACGCGTCGCTGACGCGGTTTTTTTTCATCCTTTTGGCTTGTCGGCCGGCGTTTGTCCGTCCTCCAGCCTTCTATTTTCGTTTGGCTTGACTGATGGCTCGACCGCATTTCGCGCCCGGCTCGCGGGTGACCCTTCCGGTAAGGAACCGTTCCGGAATCCAAGGACTCGACGTTTATCTCGGTTCCCGCCTCGGCGTCGTCACGCCGTGGGCGCGGGACCTGCTCGCCCGCGGACACGTCCGCCTGAACGGCGCGCCCGCCGACGCCGACACCGCCATCAACCTCTCCGCCGGACCGCATGAAATCGAAGTCTACTTCCCGGTGGACTGGCCCCGCCACATGGCGGCCACCGAAATGGACCTGGACATCGTCCACGAAGACGACGTCCTCCTCGTCATCAACAAGCCGCCCGGAATCGTCGTCCACCCGGCTCGCGGCCACCTGGACAACCAGACCCTCCTGAACGGCGTCCGTCACCGCTACCGGGAACGGCTGGCATTTCCCGACACCACCATCGGATCGCCGCACCGGCTGGACAAGGACACTTCCGGCGCCATCGTCTTCGCCCTGCGCCGCGACGTCTACGTCGACCTGGTCGAACAGTTCACCTACGCCCGGCCGCACAAGGAATACCTCGCCGTCCTCGACGGCAACCCCGGCTTCGACGCGCTCGCCTGCGACCGGCCCATCGGACCCGATCCCGGGCATAAAGGACGCGGCGCCGTCGTTCCGGTGGCGGACGGCGGCAAGACGGCCCGAACAGACTTCACCATCCTTCGCCGGGGCGACGGCTGGGCGCTGGCCCGGGCCGTTCCCCACACCGGCCGGCCGCACCAGATCCGCATCCACGCCGCCAGCCTCGGACTGCCCATCGCCGGCGACCGCGATTACAATCCGGCTCCGGACCGCCATGGCCTGGCGCGGCAGGGCCTCCACGCGTCGGCCTTGACATTCCGCCATCCCGTGACTGGCCGCGACCTCCGGGGCGAAGCGCCGCTCTCGGCCGATCTGCGGCAGGCGCTGGAC
>JAJQFC010000080.1 GCA_021201355.1 Planctomycetaceae bacterium
CCCCCCCCCCCCCCCCCCCCCCCCCCCGCCCCCCCCCCCCCCCGCCCGCGCCCCCCGCCACCCCCGACCCGGTAACCGGCGTCTGTTTTCCCAAAACGCGCCGGGCGCCGCCGGCACGGACGGGGAAGCGCGGCCGCCCGCCGACCATTACGGAGTCGACAGCGTCGTATGACATCACCGGCGGCATAGAGAAGTGAGGGTGTGGAATCACGTGGCACAGGCGTTCGCTCCCGCCATGACGGCGGCGCCGCGAACAGGAAAGAAGGACGGTTCAACCATGACCAGCGTTCTCCACTCGCAATCCGCCCCGGACGCGCCGGGCGATCTCGGCCAGGCGCGCTGGATAAACCGCGACCACTCCTGGATCGCCTTCAACTACCGCGTCCTTGCCCAGGCCGAAGACATCAACCTCCCGCTCCTCGACCGCGTCCGCTTCCTCGCCATCGTCTCGTCGAACCTGGACGAATTCTTCATGGTCCGCATCGCCGCCATGCGCCGCGCCCTGAAGTCCGGCCTCGCCGTCACCGGCCCGGACGGCATGAGCCCCCGCGACCTCCTAGACAGCTCGCGGGAGAAAGCCCGGGAACTCCTGGCCCGCGCCAACCGCTGCTGGTCGGACGACCTCTACCCGGCCCTCCGCGCCTCGTCCATTTACATTCTGGAAACGGAAGAACTCGAGAACGAGGACCGGGAATACCTCGCCTCCTATTTCCACGAACAGGTGCTGCCGGTCCTGACGCCGATGGTCCTCGACGCCACCCATCCGTTCCCGCTCCTGACCTCCGGCGCCATCTACCTCCTCATGCGCGTCGCCGCCCGGCAGGACGTCCAGGACAATTTTTTCAGCAAGGCCGACACCGTCCTTGTCCAGGTGCCGTCCGGCCTCGACCGGTTCATCCGCCTGCCGAGCCGTCCGGAGATGCCGTACCGCTACATCCTTCTCGAAGACGCCATCGCCATGTTCGCCGGCGAAATCGTCAACGGCTACGAAATCCATTCCGTCCATGAATTCCGCGTCACCCGGGACGCCGAACTCCTCCTCGACGACGAACGCTCCGACGACCTCATTATCGCCATCCAGGAGGGCCTGAAGCGGAGCCGGTGGGGCGCGCCGGTCCGTCTGTCGGTATCGAGCAAGGTGCCGCCGGACGAAATCGAATACCTCTGCCGCCAGCTCGATCTCGAACCGGAGGACATCTTCCATTCCACCGGCATGCTTGATCTCCGCGGCCTTTTTCAATTGATCGGCGGCATCGAACGCCCGGACCTGATGGAGCCGCCGTGGCCGCCGCAGCCGCATCCGGCCTTTGCCGGCGGCCGCGACCTGTTCGAGGTGATAACGGAAAAGGACGTCATCATCAGCCTGCCCTACCAGTCCTTCGACCCGGTCACCCGGCTTATTGAAAAAGCCGCCGACGACCCCGACGTCCTCGCCATAAAAATCACCCTCTACCGGGTCAGCGGCCAAAGCCCGCTGGTCCGCGCCCTCATCCGCGCCGCCGAGCAAAAGAAGCAGGTGACGGCCCTCGTTGAACTCCAGGCCCGGTTCGACGAGGAGGCCAACATCACCTGGGCCCAGCGCCTCGACGCCGCCGGCGCCCACGTCATCTACGGCGTCGTCGGGTACAAGACCCACTCGAAAGCCGCCCTCGTCATCCGCCGGGAACCGGACGGCATCCGCCGCTACTGCCACCTCGCCACCGGAAACTACAACGACCGGACCGCCCGGCAGTACACCGACCTCGGCCTCTTGACCGCCGATCCGGATTTCGGTTCGGACATTTCCAGCTTCTTCAACGTCATCACCGGCTACTCGCTGCCGCCGGTGTGGAACTACATAGAAATGGCCCCGACCGGCCTTCGCGCCCGCACCGTCGCCATGATCCGGCGGGAAGTCGAGAAGCACACGCCGGAAAACCCCGGCTTTATCCGGGCCAAAATGAATTCCCTTATCGACCCGGAGATTATCCGGGAACTCTACAAGGCGAGCCAGGCCGGCGTCAGGATAAACCTTCTTGTCCGCGGCCTCTGCCGCCTCAGGCCGGGCATTCCCGGCCTGTCCGAAAACATCCGGGTCCGGAGCATTGTCGACCGCTTCCTCGAGCACCCGCGCATTTTCCATTACCACAACGGCGGGAACGAGGAAGTCTACCTCAGTTCCGCCGATTGGATGGAGCGGAACATGGACCGCCGCCTCGAACTCCTTTTCCCGGTCAACGACCCGGACTGCCGAAAAGAGGCGTTGATGGTCCTCGACGCCGGGTTCGCCGACAACGTCAGCGCCTGGCGCCTCCTTCCGGAGGGCGAATACAGCCGGGAAAAACCGGCGCCGTACGAACCGATCTACCGGAGCCAGGAGAAACTGTACCAGCGGGCGGTGACGATGGCGACCAAGTCCCGTGACGAAAAACGCCACCACGTCTTCGAAGCCCGCACCGCCACCGGCGCCGGAAAACGCCGGGGCCGATCCTAGACGGCACCCCGTACCCGGACGGCATCCCGACCCGACCCGACGCGCCCGCCGCCGTCAGCGCGGGAAAACCAGATTCAGAAAAAAACGAAAACATACAGAAGGAGGAGAACAAAACCATGACCAAGGTCAAGCACTACATGGCCCTCGACTACGGCATCGGCCGCTGCGTCGCCACCGCCGGCTCCTTCGACGGCAAGCGCCTTGGGCTCGAGATGATGCACCGCTTCGACGTCAAGTCGACCCAGATGCTCGGCATCAGTTACTGGGACTTCCCGGCCATGCTTATCCACGCCAAGCGCGGCCTCTATTCCTTCACCGCCCGCCACGGCAAGGAACTTGGCGGCGTCGGCATCAACTCATGGGCCGGCGACTTCGGCCTTCTCGACAAGACGGGCCAGTTGCTGTCGAACCCGATTAACTTCCTAAACACCTATAAAATGGGCATGAACCAGAAGCTTCATAACATTTTCCCGCAGCGCAGCCTCTACCAGCGGACGGGAGTCCAGTCCCGGCGGGAAATCACCCTCTACCAGCTTTTCGCCATGGCCCAGATGGACAGCCCGCTTCTCGACAAGGCGGTGACGATGCTTCTTCTCGCCGACCTCGTCTCGTACTTCCTCACCGGCACGCCGGTCCAGGAATACACCCTCGCCACCACGAGCGGCATGTACGATTCGGAAATCAAGGACTGGTCCCGGGACATCATCCTCGGCGCCAACATCCCGCCCATCATGGTGCCGGAAATTGTCGCGCCGGGAACGGTCATCGGCCCGCTCCTCGATTC
>JAJQFC010000129.1 GCA_021201355.1 Planctomycetaceae bacterium
CCCTTATCTCGCCTATCCAAAGTGAACGAATCGGCGGACACGCGCCATGAACGTCGAGCCTTCACGCCGGAGGAGGTGACGAGGCTGTTGGGTGCGACCGAGGCCGCCGGCGTCTCGTTTGGCATGACTGGTCCGGAAAGAGTGCTCCTTTACCGGCTGGCCCTTGAAACCGGGTTGCGATACTCGGAAATTCGGAGCCTGACCCGAAGCAGCTTCGCTTTCGATGCGAAGCCGGCAACCGTCTTTCTGGCCGCCCAGGACGCGAAGAATGGCCGGGACGCGACAATCATGCTCCGGGAACCGCTGGCGGCCGCCCTGGCCGATTACATGCGGCTTCACGCACCAATCGCACCGGCGTTCCGCATGCAGGACGGCAAGGGCGCGAAGATGCTCAAGGCCGATTGCGAGGCCGCAGGGGTGGACTACGTTGACGAGGCGGGCCGCTATGGCGACTTCCATGCGCTGCGGCACACGTTCATCACCAACCTGGCCCGGCCGGGGTCCATCCCAAAGTTGCTCAGGAACTGGCGCGGCACAGCGACATCAACCTTACCATGGGCCATTACACCCACACCCTACTTGAAACCCGTCTTGAGGCGTTGAACTCGCTTCCGGACTCCATGCTGGCGGAAAGAGAGTGCGCGACGAAGACCGGGACGGACGACCTCGAACAGGCTGAAATGTGGGACAGGCCAGGGGACAGTTTCACTACGGACTTCGACGGACAAATAAGGACTTACACGGACGTCGAAAACGGGCAAAATCGGGTGGGAAAATTTGGGCCAGAAACGAAAAAAGCCCTGTCCCGCAAGGGAAAACAGGGCCTAAATAACATGGTACCCCGGAAGGGAATCGAACCCCTATCTACAGCTCCGGAGGCTGTCGCCTTATCCATTGGGCTACCGGGGCACTTCGGTAACTTGAGTCGTCATATCTTACTGATATTCGGCGATTTGTCAATCATGTTCGCTGCGGTTTTTTACCATTTTCATGGGAGCGGGGCAAGCGGTGTCGAAAGAACGGAAAATTGCGAAAACGCCGGCCACCGGCGGCGGCGTGTTTCAGAAAGTCTATGCCATTGTTGCCACCATACCGGCGGGAACGGTAGTCACCTATGGGCAAATCGCCAAACGGATAGGCGGCGGCGTGACCGGACGGACCGTCGGCTTCGCCATGCGGGCGGCGCCGGCGGAACGGGATTTGCCATGCCACCGGGTGGTAAACCGGAAAGGCGAGATGTCGCCCGGCTACGTTTTCGGCAGCGCGGCGGTGCAGCGGAAGCGGTTAGCCGATGAGGGCGTGACGTTTTTGGAGGACGGGAGAATCAATCTGACACGTTCGCAATGGGATTTCACCTCGGCTCATACAACCAGCCGCTCCCGTAAAAAAGGGAACGGCTGATTATCGGGTTTTACGTACTGACGTTATGGAGGTCTACCTGACGCCGAGGCGCTGCTTGACCGCCTGTTGCGCCTGAACGGGTATCTGGAGCGCGTTCGCCAGGTCCTGAGCGTACTGTTGCTCCCTCGGGTCGTCCAAACCGGTGACGGCGCAGGTCAGGACGTATATATTCATCGCCTCGTCCGAACTGGTAATGTTCCGGGCGATGACGTTCGGGTCGACCGGTTCCCGGAACGTCTGGTCGATAAACGCCTGGGCCTGGTTCCCGAGGCCGACCTTTTTAATATGATCCTGAATCGCCGCCTGTTCCGATGCATCCACCCGGCCGTCGGCGCGGGCGGCATACACCAGGGCGCGTAGCATATTGACAGTAACGTTTTCCTGGGTCGGCGCCGGCGCATTGCGCGGCACCGGGGGAGGGGGGATTGATTCGGCCTGTCCGCCCATGAGAGAACCGAGAAGGCCGCCCAGTCCGCCGAGACCGCCGGCTCCGGAGCCGGACATGCCTCCGGCCGACCCGCCGAGAAGTGATCCAAGAATGGATCCGATGCCACCGAGTTCTCCCATTCCGCCGGATTGAGCTCCGGTGGTGGAGCTCGGCGCCGGTGCCCGTCCCCTTCCGGAGAACAACGCACCCACCAAACTTCCAAGCATGTTTGAATCCACCATGCCGCCGCCGGAGGCAGGCCTGTTATTCGTCGCTCCCCCTTGCCCAAGAATTCCCGCCAGGTTGGATAATATGTCCATGCTGCCTCCTCAATTCGAGTAAGAAACGCCATATGGTGAAAACGAGTTTATCAGGAACTTCGTGTTAACGCAAACGTGAAGTCCCGCACCTAGACCAGATCTTCCTTCTTCTTGGTTAAGGCGTCCCCCAGCTTCTGGGCGTCATGAACGCGTTCCCCATACTCCGTGGCCGCTTCCCGGTCGTTTCCGGACATGATGCTGGCGCCTTCTCCGGGGATATCGGTGTCGTATTCCTTAACCGTGCTGCCATTCTGGTTGAACGAGCGATAGGTGGCGCCGAAGTCGGAGTCCTCGCCGGCCGTGCCGACGCCGGCCAGGTCGTTTTCCTTGGCATCGACGTTGTTTCTGGCGCCGTCGCGACTGTGGGGATCGCGGGCATCGAGGTCGCGTAAAATCTCCTCGTTCGATTTCCCGGCGAACTTGTCAGCGGTGGATTCGGCAGTGGTTTTGTCGGCGTGGCTCCTGTTGAAATTCGTGCATCCCTGCGGACTGCAGCGCCGGTTGGAGTCTTCGCCTTGGTCGAGAGCCTTCATATCGGCGCGGCCGACGGCGTAACAAATGAGCGGAAATGATAAAAATTGCATAATTGATTGGGTGAGTCTAATCATGGACACCCCTTTCGTGCTTGAACCATGACGCGGTCGCACAGGACGGACGCGTCCTCGGCAGGAGGTGGCCCCGACCGAGCCCATCACCCGAAACGCTCTTCCGGCATGGCAATACGGCCGGAGCAGCCGCTTCATACTATCTCTGTCTTCCCGACCGGATTCGTCAGTTGGTCTACACGTAAAAAAACGGGTCCGCCGCCTTGGCGAACCCGTCGGGTGTTACGTAAGGAATAAGGAATAACCTGATGGACTAGATGGTGCCGTCCCAGGTCGAGACCTTGGTGTTTTTTATTTCCTCTTCGTCGAACCAGTGGCTGGTGACGACCTTGGATTCGGTGTAGAAGCGGATGCCGTCCTTGCCGAGACAGTGGAGATCGCCGAAGAACGACTGTTTGTGACCGGCGAAGGGGAAGTAGCCAACCGGGACCGGAATGCCGACGTTAATGCCGACCATGCCGCCGTGGGTGTGGCGGGTGAACTCGCGGGCGTAGAAGCCGTTC
>JAJQFC010000003.1 GCA_021201355.1 Planctomycetaceae bacterium
TGGCCGGTTGGAAATCGACCCACGGCATGCCGTCGCCGCCGGTGATGTCGTTCCAGGGCGTTTTCGGATGGATCCCGCCGACTATTTCAATTCGCATGATGCGTCCCCGCTGGCTGGCTGTGTGAAGTACGGATTGGTACCGGTCTATGAATCGTGGCGGCCGACGGCGGCGGCCCGAGGCCGCCGCCTTTTCAACCGTCCCGACCGGTCGTGATGGTTACAGGTGCGACCCGCCGGTCACGCCAAACACTTCGGACGTGATATAGCTCGATTCCTGCGAGGTGAGGAAAACATAGAGGCCGGCGAGTTCGACCGGCTGGCCGGCGCGCTTGAACGGTGTGTCCTGGCCGAACTTCGGGAGCGCTTCCTGGAACTGGCCGCCGCTGACCTGGAGCGCGGTCCAGATCGGGCCGGGCGCGACGCAGTTGACGCGGATGCCTTTTTTGATCAATTGTTCGCCGAGGGCCTGGGTAAAGGCCTTGATGGCGCCCTTGGTGGACGCATAATCGAGAAGGTGGCGGCTCGGATCGTAGGCCTGGATGGACGAGGTGGTGACGATGGCGGAACCGGCCGGGAGAATCGGCAGGGCGGCCTTCACCGTCCAGAACAGGGAATAGACGTTGATGGCGAAGACGCGGTGCAGCTGTTCCGTATCGATGTCTTCAATGGATTTGGTCGCGACCTGATGGCCGGCGACGAGGGCGAGGAGGTCGAGGCCGCCGAGCTTTTCCTTCGCTTCCTTGACCATCTTTTTATTGAATTCCTCATCCGCCAGATCGCCCGGAATAAGGTGGACCTTCCGGCCTTCCTTCTCGAGAAGCTCTTTGACCTCCCTGGCGTCGTCTTCTTCGAATTCGAGATAATTGATGGCGATGTCGGCGCCTTCGCGGGCATAGGCGATGGCGGCGGCGCGGCCGATGCCGGAGTCGCCGCCGGTGATGAGGGCCTTCCGGCCTTTCAGGCGATCATTGCCTTTGTAGGTCTTTTCGCCGCAGTCCGGCACCGGGTCCATGTCTTTCTGGAGGCCGGGGTAGGGCTGCTTCTGCTTCGGAAAACCTTCTGTCCTGTATTCGTCGACCGGATTCCGCATGGCGTAGAAATCGTCGGATTTCATAGTGTGTATCCTCTCAGGGTTGTACCAATGCCTCACCCTGTCGCTATTCGAGGCCGGGCGGGCGGCCCGGTCTCAAATTATATGTTAATCGGTTGCGTTAAACTTGCTAAGTTTTCGGACAAAGTGGAGAAAGTTGCCACGATCCCGGGTTGCCCAATCGCCGATGCGGAGCCGATCGAACTGGACCATCCGCCCGGCCTCGGCTGCCGGCCGCTCTGGTAAAATGCTGATGGAACGGAATTTGCCAAAACCCGGGCGGGCAAGTGGATTTAACTTTATGCGTTTATAAATCAAGTTTTTAAGCGGGAAAATTTACGAACAAGGTTGACAAAATAGCCACGCCCGTTTAATGATTGGTCGAATGCCAAAAAATGCCCCCGCATGCGCCGAGTGGAGGAGGAGGAAGGCATGCGAGGGGCTCTGGGTTTTGGGTATGGTTCTGGAGCGGCGCGGCCGTCGTTGCGGTTGGGACTACCGGTTAAAACCTGACCTCCATGGACAGCAAACCGGCATGGCGGGTTTGGTTCGACCGGAAGTCGCCGGCGTATTCGAGAGCCAGTTCGAGGCGCCGGGTGAGGGCGGCGCGGATGCCGGCCCCGACCTCCACGCCGACCCGTCCCGTGTCCGGCATGTGGCTGATGAAGGACGGGATGTCCGGTTCGCCGATAAAACGGGTGGTGATGCCGCCGCCCTGGTCCCACGTCTCCGCGTTCACGCCGACCCGGAGCCACGGGCTCCAGGCCAGGGGCAGGCGGCAGAAGCCGGTTCGGTAGAGGCGGGACAGTTCGACCGAGAGGTTGAGGTTCAGGTTGTCCGTGGACGAGCGGTCGAGGTGCTGGCTGAGGGTGCCGGCGCCGTGTTCGTCCACGGCCGGGATGGCATTGTGGGAATAGGTCAGGCCGCCGTTCAGGACGACCCGGAAGTTGTGCCGGAGGTCCATGGCGTAGCCGCCCTGGAGGGCGCCGCCGTACCAGCGGGAGGTGTATTTCGCCGTGGCGGCGAGGCCGCTCGTCGGCAGGTTCCGCTGGGACTTGGTATGGGTTATCCCGAAGTCGGCCATGGCCGAGGCAAACCAGCGGCCGGCTTCGGCCTTGGCGTAGACGGCCCAGGAGACGGTGTCGGCGTCGGCGCTGTCGCCGTTTTCGGTCCAGCGAAGCTTTGACCAGTCCGCCTCCATCGCCGCACCGACCCGCCAGCCGTTTCCGGGCGCGGCGCCGCCGATCATCCGGTCCATGGCGATGGCGCCGCCCCAGGTGTTGACCCGGTAGCCGGGTTCGCCGTCGCTGCCGCGGAGGCGGGTGCGTTCGCCGATGGCGCCGGCGAGGAAGCGCCAGGGCGATTCCCCGGTATACGGCAGGATCGGGGCGGCCAGGGCGTCCGGATTTGACACCTGGTCCTGGAGTGAATCGAGGATGCCGTTATATCCGAGCGGGTTTTTCCTAAGCCAGCCCGGGAGGCGCGAGGCGGCGTTCGCGGTCATGGCGGCGTTGCCGGCCAGCTGGGTGCCGTTTATTTCCCGGACGAGGCGGTTCAGGTGGGCGCCGTTTTCCGCGTTCAGTATTTCCTGCCAGTGCGCCTCGAGTTCGCCGCCGGGCGTCGGCGTTTCCCGGAACAGGGCGTCCATGGTGTTCCGGCTGTTCGTGGAGGCGAGGAAGGAATTCATCGCGTCCGGCACGTTTGCCGTGATGGGGGATATGACGAGGTCGAGATGGTTCGGGTTGTCCGGGTTGACTTCGAACAGGTAGTGGTAGAGGGCGCGGTCCCCGGAGAGAACGGCGCTGTCCATGAGGTCGAGGGCGTTCCGGGCCTGCGCCACCGTGGTCCGCCTTGTCTCCGAGACGGCGTCCGTTCCCGCCGTGATATGGCTAAGATCTGTAATCGTCGCCTTGACCTGTCCGGCGAGGACGATGTCGTCGGCGGTGAGGAGCGGCGCCGCCAGGTTCTCCGTCGGCCCGGCGTAGCGGGCCTGGAAAACGACGCCGCCTTCCGCACCGACCTCGAAGCGGCCGACGTCGATGGTGGCGGGAGCGGCGGCATCGTCCGCGAAGCCGATGCCGAGGCGTCTATTGTCCGTCAAGATGGTGCCGCCGGACCAGGACAAATTGTCCACGAACCAGAGGACGCCGGCGCC
>JAJQFC010000162.1 GCA_021201355.1 Planctomycetaceae bacterium
ATATTGTGCCGCAGATGCGCGAACTCCGCGCCCGGGACCGCCAGGTCACGGCCGAAACGCTCCAGCTGTTGATGGAGCAGGCACAAGCGGCGACTGCCCAGGAAGGCGGCGGCGGTGGCGGCGGCGGCGGTGGCGGCTCCCCGGCAAATACCATGGAAATGATCCAGCAGGAACTGATGCTTGTCGAGCAGCAGATCGCCCAGGTTCAGCAAAAGATAAACGGGGTGGGCATTCCGCAACTCCCCCAGTCCGGGGCCGGGCAGTCCACCGACGCGGCAAGCTTGGTCAACAGCCGTTTCGCCGCAAGCGGCGGTGGCGGCGGTGGCGGGAATTCATATCCGCCGCCGGTGGTGACCGCCGACGGGCACGTGGACGGGTATATGTAATCCGTAATGTTCACCAAAACGCTATAAAGGCACACTCATCTACGTGGGTGTGCCTCTTTTTTTTCTGGGTACGGTTTTCGACCCGCCGGACCGGCGTTGAATTTTGCGGACGGATTGGCGTTCCTCACCATTCTTCATCGTCGTCAGGGTAACGGCTGACAGCGGGGCCGCCGCCGCGTCGGGCCGGGCCGGAATTGGCGCTCGTCGCCGTCTGGGGCAGGGCGTTGGCGTGGGCCTGCATAAGCAGTTCGTAGAACGGGGCGAGGGCGATGAACGCCTTCGCCACTTTTTTATGGAGGTCCCGGGCGAACAGGGCGGCGCTGTACTCCGAATAAATAATCGCGGTGACGCCGCGCCGTTCCAGCCAGGCGCGCTTTTCTTCCGGATGGTCCGGATAACGCGGACGTTTGTAAAAGTCGCCGACAAGTTCGCAGCCGGGGAGAGAGGCGACGGCCTTGTGGGCGGCCTTGAACCGCTTGTCGTCTGCGAGGACGAACTGGCGAATCTGGTCCATGACCTTCGGCGGCGTGGTGTAATACCCGCAGCCGTAATGGTGGAAGTCGGGCGTGAATTCGAAAAACCAGACCGGATGGGTCATGCCTTTCGATCGCTGGAACACCAGCCACGACGCACGCTTGTACATGGATTTGTCGCGGGAAAACCGGGTGTCCCGGTGGATGCGGCAGACCGCCCGTTTCGGCTCGGGAATGAGGAGCGGGTCGATACGGAGCACGGTCGGCGCCAGGCGCTCGGCCAGGTCGAGCATGGGGCGGCGGACATGGTCGTCGTATTCGGTCCGATGTTGGTTGAACCAGTCGCGATCGTTCCGGCGGTGGTTCTCGTCGAGAAAAGAGAGGCTTTTTTCCGTAAATGGCATGGAACGCTCCTCGTGGCGGCGTCCGGGTGATTCCGGTTCGCCGCCATTGTACCGCGCGGGCATCTTCCGGCAAGATTGAATATCCCTGACCTATCCGCGACGGCGGCTTGTTGTTACATTTTTCCGGCCGCCGTCATCCTGTCCACATCCCGGTGCGACACCATGTAATTAATACGGGAGAATGGCTAACCAATGCACAAAACTCCACCGTTTTGGCACATAATGCCGCCGATCTGATCACCTCCTATTCGGATATTCCGACCATGCGGCAGGCTGCCGACGGCCACCGCCCCGACGGCTGTCCGCGCTCGCGGAGGACCGTCTCCTCGTCCACGTCCCGATTTATTCCTCATACATTATATATGGCTTGTGGTGGTGTGAGGTCGTGATTAATCGCCATTAGTGGCGTTTCCAGGCGGTATTTTGTCCATAAAAAGAATCACTGGTTCCGATAAAATTAAAAAATACACCGATCAGGCCTTGACTAAGGTATATGAAAAATTTACCCTTGTCATTGATACACAATTTTTGTCATAATTTCTTCTGAATTTGATACATTATATCACCTATTTGTTACGATTTCTGTTGATTTACTTCAAATGGCTCTCACGGAGGCTGCGCGATGGCGCTCAAGGGAAAACTGTACGCTTCATTCTTCATTATGATTATTCTTGTCGTGCTGATGGGCGCGGTGGCTGTCAGGGCGTTCTGGCGCACCAACAGGCAGGTGGAAAAGACCCGGTCCCAAGTTACCGCCATCAACGACCTGTACCTCCCGGTCAACCAGCTCGTCACCGCCGTCTACACCGACGTCAACCAGGCCTCCCTGTTCCTCCACGCTTACGGCTACAGCCGCCAGAACTCGGACTATGAAAGCGGAATGCTTAACGTCGGCCAGATAAAGGACCGGAGCGGACAAATTGAAAAGCTCATCGCCGCGCCGGCCGGGGTCGTCATGGCCGACGCCCGGAAGGCCATGCCGGAAATCAAGGCCGATATGGAGATTGTCGAAAAAAGCGCCCAGGAACTGAAAGCCTCCATCGACCGCGTCGCCACCCTCCAGACCCAGGTGGTCCAGACCCACGGCGACATGCACCGCATGGTCGGCGCCCTCCGCGCCCGCACCGAGGCCGATCTCCGGAAAGGGTTGGCCGACGCCGAGGAGCCGGGCGTCACCGCCTTTATCCAGCGGGTCTTCAACGCCCGGGACGCTCTCGAGAAAACCCGGGAGTCGATTAGCGCTGTCGAGGTGCTGTTCTGGGAAGGGCGGAGCGAATTCGGCGAAGCGGCCCGGCAGAAGTTCGAGCAGGCCGCCGTCAGCGTCGCCGCCGCCGCCGAGGAACTCGGCGCCTATGTCTCCAGGGCCGGCATCACCGTGCCGGAAGCCGAGGCGCTGTTCCGGAACATGGTGGAACTGATGCAGAATTACGCGCGGCTGGTGCGGTCGTTCGGAACCGAATTCGCCCGGAGCACCTCGATAAACGCCACCACCATGGCCGCCGCCGACCGCGTCCTGAACCGCTTCGACGGCATCGACGAAGACACGGCCGAACTGACCGCCGCCGCTACCAAGGACGCCTACGACTCCACCGTCGACGTCGACGCCGTCGTCGACGCCTCGAGCCGCCTGTCCCTTATAGTTCTCGCCGTCTCCCTCGTTATCGGCGCCGGCCTGGCGGTCGTCATCACCCGGGGCATACTCGGCCCGATCAACCGGGTCATCGCCAGCCTCTCGGAAGGCGAGGAGATTATCGGTGAAGCAGCGACCAGCATTTCCGAAGCGTCCCAGGACCTGGCGGAAGGCGTGACCGAACAGGCGGCGTCCCTTGAACAGACCTCCTCCGCCCTCGAGGAAGTGTCGGCGATGACGAAAACCAGCGCCGCCAACGCCCGCGAGACCAACGACAACGTCAAGGAAGCGTCCCGCATGGTGTCGGAAGGGTCCGAATCCATGGGTCACAC
>JAJQFC010000125.1 GCA_021201355.1 Planctomycetaceae bacterium
GGCCGCGCCGTTCTGGGTGGCGACTATGGGGTACTTGTCCTTCTGATCGCCAATCGCCTTCAGGAAGCCGTTGACGCGGTCGACGCAGCTTTCGTTTTCCGGGAAATCGAGGACGGCAATCTTGGCTCCTTCCGGATTCCGCCGCATCATTTCCTCGCCGACCAGAACGCCCGCCATGTAGCAGTCGGTGGCGATGACGGTCTCGACCAGGTCCCGGTCCTCCCTCACCACCGGCGTGTCGACGTTGAGGACGGGTATGCCCCGTTCCTTCAATTGCATGAGGCCCTGGCGGATGCCCTGGGAGTCGACCGGGATGACGAAGACGGCGTCGAACCGCTGATTGGCGACGTCGGCAAGTTGATTCAACTGGATATTGACGTCGTAGTCCGGGTCGAGGCAGACATAGCCGTAGCCTTTTTCTTCGGCCAGCTTCCGGAACGTGTCGTTCATCGTGCTCTGGAAAGTATTGTTCTGGGTGTTCGGGAGGAAGGCGAAGCGGTACTTTTTCGCTTCGGCGGCATGACCGAGACCGAAAACCGTGGCGGCGGCGACGGCAAGAACCAGGGCGGACAACATACGCATACGAATTCTCCTCTGCAAAAATCGAAACCAATAAAAATAGAATACCGAAACAGCCGCCGGAGGCGGATGTCTGGGAGACGTTGTGACAGTAAGGATTGTGTGGCCCGATGAGATAGCGCAGCCAGACTTCAAGGCGGTTACAATTTGGAGAATGTGAAGTGCCGGTTCTACTCTGTTCAGGTGCCGCCGTTACGTAAAATACGCCAGGCGCTTTACGTTGTAAAGTTGTTTTTACCAAATTTTGTTTCAATTTTCAAAAAAGTCATGAATTTACGTAAAAATTCCATGCCTGCGCCACCTCTTCGGGCGGCGGTTCATGGATGATATCGTGCCAGGCCCGGACGAGGTTTTTCGGCTGCACGCTGTACGGCTGGATAATGACGTATTTATACGGATTGTCGCCGAGGAGCGTCTTCGCCGTCAGTTGCGCCACGGCCACGCCCTGCTCGTAGGGTCGCTGAGTGCTAAGGCCGGCCACCATTTCGCCCCGGGCCATATACCCGGCGATTTCCCGGTCCAAGTCGAACGTGAAGATGGCCATGTCCTCCCGGCGCATTTCCTTAAGGGCCCGGATGGCATGGAGGGCCGGACGTTCCCACGATATATACAGGGCCTCGATGTCGGGATGGGTCGCAATCATCCGCTTCGCCACCTCGTGGGTCCGTTCAATGTCGTAAAACGGCTGGATATCGACCACCTGAATGTGGGGGTAATTTTCCCGCACCACCTGTTCCGCCGCCCGATCCCGGACCAGGGTGCCGTAAAACGGCGCACCATGAGTGATAAACCCGACCCGAAGCGGCCTGCCCTGGGCGAATTCGCCCATCATCAGCCCGACGGTGCGGCCGCTTTCGCGTTCATTCACCGTTACGCACCCGGCGTAGTCGTTCTGCTTGAACGTTTCCGGAATGGCGCTGAGGAAAACCAGTTTTGTTTCGCGGGCCAGCGACTTGAACTTTTTGGCCGTCACCTTGTCGTCGGCCGGAATGGCGATGATGGCGTCCGGATGGTGAATCCGGAGGCTTTCCAGTTGGGTTACCTGGAGCTGCGGATCGAAGTGCGCCTCGGTGACGGCGATGACCTTGATGCCGAAGCGGTCGAACGTATCCCGAATGCCGCTTTCGTGGAGCCGTTTCCAGGCCGTGCCGGAATAGTGAAACGATATTCCGACCTTGAAATTCCCGCGCCGCAGGCGGTGCCGTTCGCTTTCGGTGATATTGAGGACTTCCGGCGGATAGGCCTTTTCCCCGAACGGCCCGCGGCTCACCACCTGGGTGGACCCGCGAATGACGAGGCGGACCGGCACCCGGCGCGTCTCCGCCAGTTCATTCCTGCCGTGACGGCGGTTGTCGATTTTCTCCAGCATCCGCTCGACCGTGATGCGGCTGACCGCATCCGCGTCCATTTGTATGGCGGTCAGCGGCGGCCGGGCAAAGGCGCACCATTCCTCGTCTCCGTAGCCGACGATGGACACGTCGCGGGGACATTCCAGCCCCAAACCGTCGAGGGCGGTGGCGAGGAGGAGGGTAAGCTTGTTGCCGGCGGCGAGAAAGGCGGTGGGTGTGGCGGAGGCCCAGACCTGGCGAATGGCGTCCGCCGCCGCCGCGTGATTGTTATGATCGACCCGGATCACCAGATCCCGCCGGAACGGCACCTTGTTGTCGCGGAGGGCGGCGCGGTATCCTTCGAGGCGTTCGTCGCCGCCGACCAGTTTCCGGTCTTCCATGATAAAGGCGATGCAGTCGTGCCCGGCCCGGACAAGATGTTCCGTCCCCTGATATATCGCCTGGTGCCCTTCGGATAGAACGCAGTCGATGCCGGGATGATCGATACGCCGCTCCAGACAGATCAGCGGAATATTTCCCTTGATAATTTTTGCGTAAATTTTAGGAGAATCCGTGGCCGGAGCCAGGATAATTCCGGAAATGGTCTTGTTGACGGCGAGCCGTCCGAGGATATGCCGTTCACGGGCCAGGTCGTCGTTACTGATATGAATGGAGAGGAGGAGGCCATGGTCGGCAAACCCCCGCGACAAGGCGGTGGCGTAATGGTTGTAGACGGTGTTTTCAATGCCGGGCACGACCAGGGCGATTTCCGACCCCTGCCCAACCCGGTACTGGACCTGCTTTTTCGCCGCCTTTTCCGTGTACCCGCATTCCCGTATGGCCTGCTCGACGGTTTCAATCAACTGCGGACTGACAAATCGGGTCCGATTGATGACATGCGACACGGTGGCGATAGACACCCCGGCCAGCCTAGCGACATCCTTGATAGTCGGCTTCATACGCCCTCCCGTTTTTACGTAAATACAACAAAGAGGGCGGTAAGTCAATACGGCTGTCAGCGATAAAAAAACCGTAAACTTTGAACTTTTTTTTGCTTGTAATTGAAGTACCAATTAATTACCCATGAGGTCTGACGAGGGTGGGGAATTTCTTTATGGGCTTCTTTTTGGCCGGGGCGGTGGTGGTCATAATCACCCCTATCTCGTCATTATTCATGTCCAATTTTCATGTCGACGAGTAAATCCGGGGATTTCAGGAATTAATAGAGTAGGAGGAAGGTAGGTTTGTAATGAGCCTACCTTCCGTCCTCTCACA
>JAJQFC010000043.1 GCA_021201355.1 Planctomycetaceae bacterium
ACCTCCTCTGGCAGGAAGGTAAGGGCTTCGTCATCGCCATGCTCACCCTCGACGTCGGCCGCATCTGCATCGCCGCCCAGGCCCTCGTCATCGCCCAGGGCGCCTTCGACGAGACCGTCGCCTACGTGAAGGAACGGAAACAGTTCGGGAAACCCCTGTCCGCCTTCCAGAACACCCAGTTCCAGCTGGCCGACCTGAAGGCCCGCATCGAAGCCGCCCGCTACCTCGTCTACTCCGCCGCCCGCGCCAAGGACACGAAGAAGAAGTACTCCCTCGAGTCCGCCATGGCGAAGCTGTTCGCGGCCGAGACGGCGATGATGGTGACGACGAAGTGCGTCCAGCTCTACGGCGGCTACGGCTACACCCGCGACTACCCGGTCGAACGGATGATGCGCGACGCCAAGATCACCGAGATCTACGAAGGCACCTCGGAAGTGCAGCGCATGGTCATCGCCGCGTCGGTTCTGAAATAACGGACCCTTCTCACGAAACAGTCTTACGGACAGGAGTATATACAAATGAATGTCATTGTTTGCATCAAGCAGGTTCCCGACACCAACGAGGTGAAGCTGAATCCGGAGACCGGCACGCTCATCCGCGACGGCGTCCCCTCCATCATCAACCCGGACGACAAGGCCGGCCTCGAGGCCGCCCTCCGGCTGAAGGACATCCACGGCGCCAAGGTCACGGTCATCTCGATGGGCCCGCCCCAGGCCGACGCCGCCCTCCGGGAAGCCCTCGCCATGGGCGCGGACGAGGCGTTCCTCGTCACCGACCGCCTCTTCGGCGGCGCCGACACCTGGGCGACCTCGTCGACCCTCGCCTCTGCCATCCGGAAATTCCCCTTCGACCTCATCATCACCGGCCGTCAGGCCATCGACGGCGACACCGCCCAGGTCGGCCCGCAGATTGCCGAACACCTGAAACTTCCGAACATCAGCTACGCCGAGGAAATCGACGTCAAGGACGGCTACATCACGGTGAAGCGCCAGTACGAAGACCGCTACCACATCATCAAGGCGAAGCTACCCTGCCTCATCACCGCCCTCGCCGAACTGAACGCGCCCCGCTACATGACCCCCGGCCGCATCTTCGACGCCTACCGGGAAATGACCGTCGGCACCCTGACCCGTGCCGACCTCGACGTCGAGACGTCCAACATCGGCCTGAAGGGCTCGCCGACCCGCGTCTTCAAATCGTTTACCAAAGGCGTCAAGGGGAAGGGCACCGTCGTCACCATGGACCCCCAGGAATCCGCGAACTGGCTGGTGGACCGGCTTACCGAGAAATTCATCCTATAAGAGAACACGTTCCATTTCCCGCTACCGTGATGATGAAACAGGAAGGATCTAATTCACTATGAATATCGAAGAATATAAAGGCGTGTTCGTCTTCATCGAACAGCTCGACGGCCACTGCATGGGCGTCGGCTACGAACTGATCGGCAAGGGCAAGGTTCTCGCCAAGGACCGGAACACCGAAGTCACCGCCGTCGTCCTCGGAAAAGACCTCAAGGCCGCCGCCAAGAAGCTGGCCGAATACGGCGCCGACAAGGTCATCGTCGTCGACGACCCGGCGCTTGAGACGTACATGACGGAACCCTACACCCACGCCCTGACGGAAGTCGTCATGGCCAAGAAGCCGGAAATCGTCCTCTACGGCGCCACCGCCATCGGCCGCGACATGGCGCCCCGCGTCTCCGCCCGCGTCCACACCGGCCTCACCGCCGACTGCACGGGCCTGGACATCTCCACCGACGACAACCCCCTCGGCGGCGGCCACCTGATGATGACCCGTCCCGCCTTCGGCGGCAACATCATGGCCACCATCATGTGCCCCGAGTTCCGTCCGCAGATGGCGACGGTCCGCCCGGGCGTGATGCAACGCGAGACCCCGGATGAAAAACTCACCTGCCCCGTCGAAGAGTTCAAGGTGCCGGGCCTGGCGGAGCGCCGCAATGTCGAGATTCTCGACATCATCAAGAAGGTGTCCGACCGGATGGACATCATGGACGCGAAGATCCTCGTCTCCGGCGGCCGCGGCATGGGCGACCCGGCCAACTTCAAGATTCTCGAAGAACTGGCCGCCGAACTCGGCCACGCCACCATCTCGTCGTCCCGCGCCGCCGTCGACGCCGGCTGGCAGCCGAAGGACCGCCAAGTCGGCCAGACCGGCAAGACCGTCCGCCCGAACCTCTACATCGCCTGCGGCATTTCCGGCGCCATCCAGCACCTCGCGGGCATGGAAGAGTCGGAACTGATTATCGCCATCAACAAGGACCCGGGCGCGCCGATTTTCGAAGTCGCCGACTTCGGCGTCGTCGGCGACGTCCTGAAGATCGTCCCCCTCTTCACCGAGGCGGTCAAAAAGCTGAAGGCGTCGAAGGAAGCGTAGCGCCTGAAAGTTTTCGCAAAATCTTACCGTACCGGGTGCGCGAATCGTCGCGTACCCGGTATTTTTACCACGGGACGTGAACCGGCCGGCGTCAATTTTTCGTTTTGAAAATCCTGCTTTTACTGTATAAGAAAAAAAGCGCCGCTCTCCGGCGAATCGCGTGGTCGGGCCGCTTCCTACGGGAAATACCATGGCACCAATGCGTCCAAAACACCGGTACCATGGCCGTGTCGCGGTCTTGGCGGTAGGATAAAACGGTTACCATAGGATACTCTTACTTTATGACGAAGTAAAAAAACCACGATTCACGTCAAAACTAATTGCGTCAGGGCTTGTTGGTCCCAACAAAACCGCCAACTTTTTTATACGAACGAGCCTATGCGAGCACTTGAACGCCCATTTTTTTGGGGCGGCTCATCCTCGTGCTCGTTCGGGTCTTGGCGGACCTTGTTGGGAACGGTTTGAACCGTCCCTTTTTTATTGGGATCGGTTTTCCTTGGCGTTCCGCCCCGGCGGGACCACAGTTAAGGAAAGGAGCGTTATGACGAACGCGGTGCTTTGAACAGGACGACACGCCAAACGCCGCAGACACCTTAAAAAAACCAGTATAGGCCAAAACCCAACTAAACCGCCAAGTTTACGATAGGAGCGCTCCGCGCCGACGAGACATGTCGTCCGGCCGGAACGCTCCCGAGAACGAGCCTACGTCTTGGACAGGGCGCCCGCATCCGGGCGCGCTGTCCACATGGACGTGCCCGCGCCACCGGGG
>JAJQFC010000323.1 GCA_021201355.1 Planctomycetaceae bacterium
GAGAGGACGGAAGGTAGGCTCATTACAAACCTACCTTCCTCCTACTCTATTCCCAAGGATATATCCTCGCCTCACTCGATAGTGGACACTTCGATTGGACGCTTCAGACCATCGCCAAAGCAGAAGCGGAGGGATCGGATCAGGGCTTCGTTGAAGAAATCCCAATCGTGGCCGCCCGGCCATTCCTCGTAGGTAAGGTCGAGGCCGAGCGACCGGGCGTCGTCCCGGAAGCGCATGTTTGTTTTATGGAACGGGTCTTCGGTGCCGCAGGCCTGGTAGATTTTCGGGCGCTCGGGGGCGGCGGCGGCTTTCTTCGCGAGCTGGGCGATTTCGTTTTCCGGGGCGACCCGGAGGGAGTCCCCGAGCATGGCCCGATAGTCCTGCGTCCGTTGGTAGCCGAGGATTGTTTCCAGTTGCGGCCAGTCGCCGAGGGCTTTTATCTTCGCGACCTTTTCCTCAAGGTACAGGCTTCCCGTCGCGAAGGCGGCACAGAGGCCGAACCGGTCCGGACGGGACAGGGCGCATTTCAACGCGCCGTGGCCGCCCATGGAGCCGCCGATGATGGCGGTGTCTTCCCGTTTTCCGGAAAACCGGAAGGTTTTGGCGGCGAGGGCGGGGAGCTCGTCGGCGATGTAGGTGAAAAACCGCTGGCCGTTCGCGAGGTCTGTGTAGTAGCTCCGGCCCGCTTCCGGCATGACGAAGACGACGTTGTATTCACGGGCGTAGAGAGGGAGGAGGGAACACTCGGACCAACTGCCGTTACCGGCGCCGAGGCCGTGGAGGAGATAGGCCACCTTCGGGGTGCCCGGTTCCGGAAAGTCGGACGGCGTTATCACCGTCAAGCCCGTGTCCATCTCGAGCACTTCTGAAAACACGCTGCCACGTAGAATCATTCTGCTTCTCCTCTCGGCTGACGGACAGGTTGTCGCACCCCGGGCGTGCCTGTACCGTCTCGTGCCGGGTGACGACAGGCTGTCGCATCCGGGGTGCGCCAGTACCGTCTCGTATCGGTCGACGATAGGCTTTCGTTTCGGTGGGGCTGTCGCTATCGCCGGGCCTGTACGGGTCTATTGTATTCGTCGGATATCGACATGTAATACAAAAAAAGGCCACCGGCGAACCGGTGGCTTTTTTCATGATACCGGGTACTGGACGTGCGTTAGCGCCTTTCCGGGCTGGACGACGCCAGCTTCTTCAAGGACTTCGCACGGGCCTTCCGGGCCTTGTTCTTCTTCTTCTCGGCGACGCGGATGGCTTTGGCGCGCTCTTTTTCGCGTTCGCGATCCTTCCGCTTGTTCTTCTCGGACGGCTTTTCGTAGTAGCTGTGTTTCCGCATGTCACGGGTCAGCCCTTCGCGATCGCAAATCTTTTTAAAACGCCGCAGCGCCTTGTCCAGGCTTTCGTTCGGTTTCAGTTCTAGACGAATCAGGTTTCTCACCCCCCTTCGGGTGCCGCTTAAAAGGGCCGGCCCGCGAACGGACCGGCTGGTGGAATTTCGGTCTTTCAGTATCGTTAAATTTTGATCGGTGGTCAAATGATTTTTGTCGTAAAACCTTCCTGACGCCTTCGTGACCGGCGATTTTCCACAATTCACCCGGTCAACAGCGCCTCCAGGGCCGACGCGTCGAACACCGGTATCCCCAGATTTTCCCGTACTTCCTGGCGTTCAGCGAAGGAGTCGTCGACAAGTATCGCCCGCCGGGTCGGGATATGGGTCGACTTGCCCTCGTTGTCACGGAGCCAGACCACCTCGTCGAACAATTCGCGCAGCCGGTGGCGGCGGAGGACGGCGTCCGGGTTTTCCAGCGTCCGGGCGAGGAGGACCGTCCGGACGCCCCGGTTGTGGCACTGAAAAAGGAAGCGGACCGCGTCCGGGTTCACGAGGCCCCGGGAGACGATGGCGTTGTCGAGGCTCATGTAGACGGCGTCGTACTGGAGGTCGAGGCGGTAGCGGTTCGTCAGCGTCCGCTCGAGCGAAACGCGGCGGAGCGGGCTCAGGAGCGGGCGGAACGGTTCCCCGAGCCGGTCCGTCAGGGCCAGGTACGGCAGGTTGACGCCGCGAATCCGTTGCAGCGACGACCCGGCGCCGATTCGCGGGCGGATGGTGGTGAGGCGGAGCCTGCCGCTCTTGTCCTCCTTTACCTGGCAGAACCAGGGGCCGCGGAGTTTGAGTTCGGTATTTATCGTGTCCGCGAACTTCCGCAGTTCCGGTTCGTCCGAAAGGGTCGTGTCGACGGTCACCCCCATGACCTCGCGTTGCCGCAGCCGGCCGGACGCGAACAGGAGGGCCCCCTGGCCGTCTGTGAAACAATCGACCGTGTATTCGTCGCCCGGGAGGTATTCGAAAAGGGTATAGCCCTGGCCGTCGCGAATCCGGCCTTCCACCTCGTTCCGGTTTTCCGCGACAAAACCGTGGCAGTCGCCGCCGTCGTCGCAGGAATGCGGTTTGACAAAAACCGGGTAATCGCCGGAGGCGATTTCGTCGAGGCGGAACTGGCGGGGCGTCCGCAGTTTGCCGACGAAATAGGCGTAGGTCGCGGCCTTGGATTGGCAGAGGCTGCAAACGTCCGGCCCGGGCGCGATGACGGTGGCGTCGAGGAGGCTGTCCCCTGCCCAGGTCGAGAGGCTGACGATGGCGTCGTCCGAGGCCGGATAGACAAAGTCGATTTTATGGAGCCGGATCAATTGGGTGAGGGCGGGGAGGAAATCGGATTCCCGGAGGTCCGGGAGGTCGCCCAGGTGGTTTTCGTACACCATCCGGCCGCCGCCCGGGCGGTCGGAACAGCCGAACAGGGTGAACCGGCGGTGGTGGCGGAGGGCGCGGTGGATTTCTTCCCCGATAAGCGTCTCGCAGGGGTAGACAAGTATGCGGCTCCGGTCCGGCATGGCTGTTTCCCCCTTGGCGTCCATCGAACGTTTTCAGGAACCGCGTCCAGCTCCGGCGCCCTGATGCGTTGACACGACCGTTGGCCGTATTACAATTCAGACTGGCTCAAGGCGCCACTGTCCATTCTCGTGAAGGGGAAAACCATGTCAACCCATTGCGGCAACGCCGAAAAAAACGACAAACGCTGCACCTGCTCCTACACCGGTTGCCCGCGTCACGGCGTTTGCTGTGAATGCGTCGCCTACCAC
>JAJQFC010000136.1 GCA_021201355.1 Planctomycetaceae bacterium
TCCTTCACCCGGTGCTGGACCTCACCGTCAAGGAACTCCTTGAAAGGTTGGACCCGAACGATGAAGACGTACGACGGATATCTCTTTGACGCCGACGGCACCCTGTTCGACAGCCGGGAACTGATAACCCAGGCCTATTACGTCGTGGCCGAATGGATGCGCCTGCCGCCGCCCGATCGGGAAAAAATCGCCGCCACCACCGGCCTGACCATGCCGGATCAGGTCCGCCTCCTTTTCGGGCGGGACCGGGACGACATGTTCTACCGGAACGTGGAGGCGCTCTATTCAAGCCTCGTCATGGCGGGCGCGGAATCGCGGCTGTCCCTGTTTCCCGGCGTCAAGGACGGGCTCCGACGCCTCCGGGAACACGGGGTCCGCCTCGCCGTCGTGACGTCCCGGCGGCGGCAGAGCCTCGAGTATTTCCTCGGCAGCCTCGGCGTCCTCGAACTGTTCGACGTTATCGTCACCGCCGAGGACACGGTCAAACACAAGCCCGGGCCGGAACCCGTCCTCCTCGCCCTGGAACAATTATCGATGAAGCCGGAACAATGCGTCTACGTCGGCGACGCCGTCTTCGACGTCGAGTGCGGCAGCGCCGCCGGGGTCGACACCGTTCTTGTTTCGTGGGGAGGCATGGACCCGTCCGGCTGGACAGTACAACCGGGGCGGGTCATCGACCGGTTCGACGAGTTGCTGGACGGGCAGTAAACCGGCAAGCATCACCGCGCCGCGGTTTTGCGGTTTGAACCATTGGCGGAGCGGTTTGTTCATAAGGAAACATGAATGCGAATTATTGAAAGTCTTGAAGAAATGCACGCCGAAGCGGCCGACATCGCCGCCCGGCGGGCTGAATGCGGCTTTGTCCCGACCATGGGAGCGCTCCACGAAGGGCACCTGTCGCTGATGGAACGCGCTGTTGCGGAAAACGACGTCACGGTGGCGTCGGTGTTTGTCAACCCAACCCAGTTCATGCCGGGCGAGGACTTCGACAACTACCCGCGCACCTGGGAGGAAGATCTGGACGCGGCCGAACAGGCAGGCGTCGACATCATTTTCCATCCGACGGCCGAACAGATGTATCCGCCCCGGGCCCAGACATCCGTCCTTGTCCATACCCTCACGCAGGGTCTGTGCGGAATGTCCCGGGGGCAGGGGCATTTTCGCGGCGTGACGACGGTTGTCGCCAAACTCTTCAACCTGGTGCGGCCGACCCGGGCCTATTTCGGGCAGAAGGACGCCCAGCAGGCCCTCGTCATCCAGCGGATGGTCATCGACCTCAATTTCAATATCGAAATCATCGTCTGCCCCATCGTCCGGGAAGAGGACGGCCTCGCCTTGTCGAGCCGCAACCGGAACATCCCCCCGGAATACCGTGACCGCGCCCTGGCGCTCCGGGAAGCCCTCGTTCGCGGCCGGAACCTCATCCGGGACGGGCAGTACGACGCCTTCCAGTTGACAAACGTTATGCAGGAAATGGTTCTTCAGGACCCGGACATCGAACTCGACTACCTGGACATCGTCAGTCCGGAGACGCTCGAAGAGGTGGAACGGGTCGACGATCTCGTCCTTATCGCCGGCGCCATGAAAATCGGCGGCGTCCGGCTTATCGACAACATATTGGTAGGGCCGGACGGCCCGTGGAGCGACTGATATGGCGGAAAAAACCGTATGGAAACCAGGGAGCCTCGTCGTCCCGGCGCCGGCGGCGCTGGTGAGTTGCCAGGACCGGGACGGCCGGCCGAACCTTATCACCATCGCCTGGACCGGGAATATCAATTCCGATCCGGCCATGGCGTCGATTTCGGTGCGACCGGAGCGGTATTCCCACGGGCTTATCCTGGAAAGCGGCGAGTTCGTCCTGAACTTCATGTCCCTCGACTTCGCCAAGTCGACGGACTACTGCGGCGTCGTGTCCGGCCGCGACGTGGACAAGTGGGAAGCGACCGGCCTGACGCCGTGCCCGGTGGACGGCGTGTCCTGTCCGGGAGTGAAGGAGGCGCCGATTAACGTCGCCTGCCGCCTGACGGAGCGGGTAAAACTCGGTTCCCACGATCTGTTCCTGGCCGAAATCGTCAGCGTCGCCGTCGACTCGAAGCTTATCGACCGGACGGGGCGGTTCCATCTGGAAAAGGCGAACCTGCTTTGTTTCGCCCACGGAAATTATTACGCCCTCGGGCCGCACCAGGGCCATTTCGGCTGGTCGGTCAGGAAAAAGAAGGCCGGGGGCAAAGCAAAAAAATAGGCTTTTTCCTTGCTGAAAGACGATTTTCCGCGTTTAATGAACGGCGGAAGTTGCCGGAGTTTTCCGCTCTGGCAGCCAACTTTGGAGGAGGGGTGGCGGCGCACACGAGGTTCACGCTGTCCGCCGCGAACGGGGAGGAATCACGAATGGGAATATTTAAAGCGTACGACGTCAGGGGAACCTATCCGGACCAGGTAAACAAAACGCTCTTCGAAGCCATCGGTCAGGCCGCGCCGCAGGTCCTGAAATGCAAGACCGCCGTTGTCGGCCGGGACATGCGCGAGTCCGGCGTTTCCTTGTCCCAGGCCATGATTCGCGGCCTGACGAAACAGGGCGTCGACGTTATCGACATCGGCATGGCGTCCACGCCGATGGTCTATTTCGCCACAGCATATTTCAAGGCGGACGCCGGCGTGCAGATTACCGCCAGCCACAACCCGGCCGCCTACAACGGTTGCAAGTGGTGCCGGGAGGACGCCATCCCGGTCGCCTACGACACCGGCCTCCAGGAAATGGAAAAGCTGGTCCAGAAAAACGCCTTCCCGAGTTCCGACCGCACGGGCACGGTGAAAAATGAGGAAATCTTCTCCGAATACCGCGCCAACCTCCTGAAATACGCCGGCAGCATCAAACCGCTGACCGTCGTCGTCGACGCCGGAAACGGCGTCATGGGCGCGTTCCTGCCGAAACTGTTCGAAAAACTTCCCTGCGAACTCATTCCCATGTATTTCGAGCCGGACGGCAACTTCCCGAACCACGAAGCCAACCCGATCAAGGCGGAAAACATGCAGGATCTGGGGGCGAAAGTGAAGGAAGTCGGCGCCGACCTCGGCGTCGCCTTCGACGGCGACGGCGACCGCAGCATGTACGTGGAC
>JAJQFC010000052.1 GCA_021201355.1 Planctomycetaceae bacterium
CGTGCGGCTTGTCGTGTCTGGCGCTGGCGCTGGCGTGGGTGGCGTGGTGCCTGGTACCGGCGGCGGCGGCGGAGCCGATACAGTTGGGGCCGGTGATAACGTTTGATGCGACCGGCTCGCCAATCGACGCGGCCGACTACAGGCTGGCCGACGACGGAACCACAATCACCATCAACGGTGGCGTAGCGGATAACTACGAACTTGCCGGCGAGATATCGGGAACCGGCGATCTCGTCAAGACCGGGTCGGCCGGGCTGTACCTTTCCAATTCGAACAATGGGTATGTATTTACCGGCGGTACGATTGTCTTGGACGGCGTTCTGAGAATCGCCAACTGGAAAAGCATCAACGCGGATTCCCTCCTGAACGCGGTAAGGGGAAGTGGTGCCGCTTTGGTGTCCGACAGCTATTTGATTATTGGCAATAGCGGTGATGGCGCGCTACGCGTCGATAACGGCGGCAAGGTGGAGTCGGAAGATACGCAACTGGGTTATGGGCCCGGTTCCATCGGTGTGCTGACGGTGAACGGAACCGGGTCCAGGCTGGAATCCCGTAATGGTTTTTATGTTGGCTATCACGGCACCGGCATGATGAGTATTAGCGGTGGCGGCGAGGTGTCCACTTCTGGAGCTTCGATAGGTCTGGGCGATGGTAGCAGCGGCACGGTGACGGTAAACGGAGCCGGCTCGAGGTGGGATGATGCAGGTGTACTCACTGTCGGTAACATCGGCTCAGGCATGCTGACCATCAGCGATGGCGGCATGGTTTCTGGACAAGGTGTTATGCTGGGATTCATTTCGGGTTCAAGCGGCACGGCGATCGTGAGCGGTGACGGGTCGTTGCTAAAGAGCGTTGATAATATCACCGTAGGCAGCAACGGCCGTGGTCTACTGGCCGGGACGGGGACGGTGATCGCAAATGGCGGCTCTCCAAATACCGTCATAGTTAACGCAACCGGCACGCTTTCGGCCGGCGACCGGTTCGGGCAGGGCGGGACGTTGTCCATTGGTACGACAACGGAAAATACTAACGTAACCATGCAAAATGGCGCGACCATACGGATTGACTCGCCTGAGGATCGGATTGTGGTAGCGGGTACTGCAGACCTTCAAAGTACTACCGTCATCGATTTTGGTAAACTGATGAACCTTAGCTCGGCCGAGATCCTCTCCGCTTCCAGTCTTTCATTGAACTTTTTTTCCTACACCCTGAATGGCGTGGAAATAACCTCCCTTAGCGGGAGAGTTTCAGTGAATTCTCCCGATGTTTATAACACCGGGACATCCCTCGAAGTGACAGCAACTTTCGCGGCGCAAAGTGAGAAAATGAGATGGACCAGTCCTTCAAACAACGTTTGGGACATGGAAAAAAGCAATTGGATTGCCCTGAGTGGTTTACCAATTGGTAAATTTCTCGCCGGCGATTGGGTGGTGTTTGTTAGTAACGAGACCAGGTCAATCGAAGTCGCCAGTCACGGCGTCACCGCTTCGCAGATGGATGTCACCGCCGGGGACTGGACTTTTGACGGGAACATCGCGGTCGTTGACAGTTGGTTCGGGACGAATGGGCCGCCGGAAGCGCTTAACCATAAACTGAATATTTCCGGGTCCGGCACCAGCGTCACCCTGAACGGGGACAACCATTTCGAGAACGGCATCGCCGTCGGGGACCGGAGCAGCCTTATCCTGAAAAGCCAGGGATCGTCCGGACCGGCCGCCATCGAAAACGCCGGCACGGTGGTCGTCGACTATTCCGGCGACTTCGTCAACGCGGTGTCCGGAAGCGGCTCGGTACGAATAGAGGGGAGCCGGGCCGTCGTCTTCACCGGGGAAAATAAAACCTATAGCGGCGACACCGTTATCGAAAGTGGCACACTCCGGGCCGGCGCCGAGAATGCCTTCAGCGCCGCCAGCGTGCACAACCTGTCGAACGGCGGCAGCCTCAACCTCGATGACCATGACCAGACGATAGGCGGACTCGCCGGTGGGGGGAGTTCACGCGTGCGCCTCGGTACCGCCAGACTGACCATCAACCAAAGCGGAAACGAAGTGTACGGCGGCGTTATTTCCGGTACCGGCGGCCTGACGAAGGACGGCAACGGCACCCTGACCCTGACTGGCGCCAACACCTACACCGGCCTCACCACCGTGGCGGGCGGCATCCTGGCGCTCGGGGAAAACGGCACGCTATCCAGCCGGGCGGCCATGACTATTAATGGAAACGCTACCTTCGACATTTCAGAGAAAACGGGCGATGTCGCCGTCTCGGGATTGCTCGGCCATGGCGCGGTCGTCCTCGGCAACAATTCGCTGGTCGTCAACAACGCGGGAATCTACGAGTTTAACGGCGACATATCGGAGGCCGACGGCTGCGTCGGCGGACTTGTCAAGGACGGCACCGGCGTCTTCATACTAGATGGCGCCAACACCTATTCCGGAAAAACCGTCATCCGTGGCGGCTCCCTCCGGGGCTCCACGGCAAACTCTCTCAGCGCCGCCAGTGTCCACGAAATGACCGGCAGCGGATCGCTCCTGCTGCTTTCTGACCAGACCATCGGCGGCCTTGTCAGTACGGAGGCGAATGCCGGGTTTGTCAGCTTTGACGGCGGTAATTTGACCATTGACTTCGACACGGACGCGGACGGCTCGCCCTACGAATACTCGGGCGCATTGACGACAACCGCACCGGGCAGGAAAATCAGTAAAACCGGCAGTGGAACCCAGATTCTTTCCGGTAACGCCCTCCTGTTTACCGGCGGCTATCACGTCGATGAAGGCGTTCTGCAACTGAATCCCGCCATCGACTACGAGTTCGCGAACGTCCTCACTCGCGGCGCGGACGGGACGATTGCCTTCGACCTCGGCGCGGGCGGCAACCACCTGAACTTTTCGCCGGCCGTCGGCAGCGGATTCGCCGGCGTTATCCAGTTGAACCGGGGACCGTCTCCCTGAATACCCCAAACACCGCCGCCACACTGGCGGGCGCCACCCTCCGCCTGACATCCCGCCAGGCCAATTCCACCACAGCCACTCTCGATAGCGACCTGACAATGGGCGGGCTGGTTTTCGACGGCGGAACGCTCAGGATTCAGGGATACGGTGGG
>JAJQFC010000059.1 GCA_021201355.1 Planctomycetaceae bacterium
CTCATGCACTCGATGCGCCGCCACCTCCAGGATTTCATCTTCGGCGGCGGCGTCATCATCGGCATCTGTAACGGCTTCCAGGTGCTGGTAAAAACCGGTCTTCTCCCCGACGCCCGCATCCAGCCCGCCGCCGACCGGAGCCTGACCCTGACCCACAACGACTCCGGGAAGTTCGAGGCGCGGTGGGTACGGCTCCGGACGCCGCATCAGGTGACGTCCATCTTCGCCGAGCCGGACGAAGCGTTGGAACTGCCGGTGGCTCACGGCGAAGGGAAGCTGGTTCCCCGCGACCCCCAGGTCATCAAGGATCTGGTCGAGAACGGCCAGGTGGTGTTCCGCTACGCCAGCCCGTCCGGCGGCGTGCCGGTCTACCCGGACGACCCGAACGGGTCTGTCGACAACATCGCCGGGATTTCCGACCGATCCGGCCGGGTGCTTGGCCTGATGCCGCATCCGGAACGGTACGTGGTCGGCTACCAGCACCCGCGCTGGACCCGGGAAAACCGGGCCGATCAGGAAGGCGACGGCCTCCGCCTGTTCAGGCGGGCGGTCGATTATTTTAAAAAGGGTTAACGATTCATGGCAGACGACGACAAAACGCTCCTCCCCTTCGAGGCGCCACTCAACGAACTCAAGCGGCGCATCGACGAAATGGCGCTGAACGCCAAGGACTCTCCGGATCTCAGCATCCTTCTGGAACCGATGAAGGCGCAGTACGCCCAGATCGAACGGCAGTTGTACGAAAACCTCAAGGCCTGGCAGATAGTCCTGGTCGCCCGCCATCCCGGCCGGCCGCAGACCCGGGACTACACGTCCCTCATTTTCGACTCGTTCGAAGAACTTCACGGCGACCGCATGTACGGAGACGACCTCGCCATCGTCTCCGGCCTCGGCGTCATCGGCGGCCACCGGGTCATGCTTATCGGCCAGCACCGCGGCCGCGACGTCAACGAACGGCACCTGTCGAACGCCGGCTGCGTCCATCCGGAAGGCTACCGGAAGGCGCTCCGGAAGATGAAATTGGCGGAAAAGTTCGGCCTCCCCGTAGTAACGTTTATTGACACCAAGGGCGCCTACCCGGGTATCGGCGCGGAAGAACGCGGCGTCGCCATCGCCATCGCCGAGAACATGATGGAAATGAGCCGGCTCCGGGTGCCGGTGGTGTGCGTGGTTATCGGTGAAGGCGGCAGCGGCGGCGCCCTCGGCCTCGGCGTCGGCGACCGCATCCTCATGCTCCGCTACTCGTACTATTCCGTCATCAGTCCGGAAGGCTGCGCCTCGATTCTCTGGCGGGATGGCAACATGAAGGAAAAGGCGGCGGAACAGCTCCGCCTCACCAGTAAGGATCTGTACGACTTCCAATTGATCGACGAGGTGGTTCCGGAACCGATGGGCGGCGCCCACCGGGATCTCCGGAAGATGGGGGACATGCTTCGGGCGGCGATTCTCCGGAACCTCGAAGACCTCGTCGGAACGCCTCCTGACGAATTGGTGAAAAACCGCTACGAGAAATTCCGCCGTTTCGGCCGCTTCCTCGAAGGCGTCGATCCGGCCAGTCTCATGCCAAAGCCGGAAGCGGAGACGGTGGCCAAGGTCGAGGCCGAGGCGGACGAGGAAGACGCCGCATCGACGGTCAGACCCGATGAACCGGTCCTCCTCGAGGAGTGAGGTACCGGCCGTCATCACGCTATATGAAGGAAAACGCCCTCCGGACAGAGGGCGTTTTTTTATGGGAGGAGAGCCGTATTCCGCCGGGAAAGGCGAATGTTGTGACGGCATTATTTACGCGTGCTGGTCAATGAGGTTGAGCAGTTCCTCGACAATCCGCTTTTGCAGAGCCGGCGTCACCGACCGGTCGCCGAATAGGTCCATTATCCACAACCCGTCCACGGCGGCGAGGACGATGCCGACGCGTTCCGGGTGGTCGGAATTCTCCGACAATTCGTCAAAGGTGCGTTTCCGTATTTCGAGAACCTTGGCCCGGAGCTCGATGTCGTCCAGGAGGGTGAGGGCGTTGGCGACGCTGGAATTTTTTTTCACCGGATGGCGGACGGCGGCCAAAACGGTGGCCTTCAGAAGGCGGTGCGGCCCGTCCGGGAGTGAGTCGTATATTTCCTGGCGAAGGCCGGTAAACTGGGCGCCGTACCGCTCGAGAAGCTGAAGAAGCATATCCTTTTTGTTTTTGAAATGGTAGAACAACGCCCTCTTGGACAGCCCGGCTTCCGCCGCCACCGCCTCGAGGGTGGTGCCGGCCATGCCCTGTCGGCGGATGACGCGCTCGGTGGCGTCGAGAATGGCGTCTTTCGAACTCTTTCTTCCCATGGCTCCCTATCGTTTCACTCCGGTGACAGCCTGTTGCCGCAGTCCCTCGCTCCCGTACGTACGGTCTGAAAATCAACCGGTCGCAGCGCGCAGCGCCGCGTTGTCCGTGTCGACGCCGCGTGGCGTCCCGGACCACACATAAACTGTACCGGATGGCCGGTACAGTTTCAAGGGCATTCGGATTATTCTTGGACCGGGGGGATGGGGCCCTGTCTGGAGATCACGGAATGTCTGGAAGACCACGCACGAGAAAACCTGCACAAAGTCGCCGGCGGACGCCGGTGCGGCCAACCGGTCAGTGATCCCGCCATTGGGACGGGCCGACCAGCATTTCATCGAACCTGACCTTGAAGGACGACTGGCCGGGGCTGCAGGCATAGATGCCGACCTTGGTGTCGGCGATGTCGTGCCGCATGTGGAAGATGCGCATCTGGTGGAAATGGTCGCCGTCGCGGGACGAATCTATCCGGAAATCGTTCCCTTTTCGGCTGAGGCGGAAATAGAGCCGGTTGACGTCCGGGACAAGGGGCGTCGAGGCCCAGTCCGACCAGCCGTCCGTGGTGACGACGCTTCCGAGCATGCTCGGGACGGTGCCGCCGCCGTATTCCAGGGACGCCTTGGCCCAGTTGTCGTCGTCCTGATAGAGCATGATGCCGCCCTGATCGTACAGCGTTTCGTAAAAGAACTCGACCTGAACGGTGAAGGAGAAATCGTCCCAAAGGCGGGTGAGGAGGGCGTGGTCGTTGGCCCGGCGGAAGCCGTAATGGGTGCGCTGCCAGAAATCCGTTTCCGGCCGGGTGATGAACTCCACCGCGTCGCCGGTGACGAGGACGTCGTCCGGCGCGTTCAGCCAGGCGAACTGTTCGAGGTTGACAGGTTCCCGGGTCATGGTTCGCTCTCCTCTCAAAAGAAGTGAAGTGCCGCCACCTCCCACCCAATCCCCAACGCCGTGGTTCCGCCACCCAGTATCCCCGATGCCGGACATGCTGGCAAGAAACGATTTCCCGTCGGGCGGCAATGCCTGACCACGCCATGTACACCATAACGAGTAACCGGGTCGCCGTCACGCCACCGCGTTCAGCCGTTCGCCCCGGAGAAACGCCTCGAAATTCTCGACGACGATGCGGAGGAGCCTGAGCCGCGCCGCCCGCGGCACCCAGCCCATGTGCGGCGTGACGTACACGTTCGGGGCCTGAAGAAGCGGGTTGTCGAGGCGCGCCGGTTCAACGGACAGGGTGTCGGTGCCGTAGGCATAGACTTTGCCCCGGGCGAGGGCGGCGGCGAGATCGTCGTCGACCACCAGTTTTCCCCGGCTGGCATTGACAAGGATGACGCCGTCCTTCATGGCGGCGATGCTGTCCCGGTTTATCATTCCCACCGTTTCGGCCGTGGCCGGGACGTTCAGGCTGATAATGTCGGCCTGGCGGAAAATCTCCTCCCGGCTCGCATAGACGACGCCGTCCGCCGGCGGCTCGCCGGTCCGGCGGCGGTTCGCGAGAACGCGCATGCCCGTCGCCCGGGCCATCCGGGCGAAGGCGGCGCCGATTTTCCCGTAGCCGATGACGCCGCAGGTCAGGCCGTCCAGTTCGAGGATCGGGTAGTCCCACAACGCGCCGTCGCCGAGTTCGGTCCAGCGGCCCCGGCGGACAGCCGCGTCGAAATGGCCGACCCGGTTGGTGATTTCGAGGAGGAGGGCCATGGCCTGCTGCGCCACCGCCATGGTGCCGTAGCCGGGCGCATTCGTGACGACGATGCCCCGTTCCCGCGCGGCGTCGAGGGCTATACGGTCGGTGCCGGTGGCGAGAATGCCGATGTATTTCAGGTTCGGGCAGGCGGCGATGTCGTCCGCCGTCAGCGCCAGGGCGTTGACGAACAGGGCTTCAGCCTTCCGCGCCCGCTCCCGGACCAACTCCGGCGGCGTCATATCATATAAGGTAAAGGAGCCGTGCCGGGACAACGGTTCCCAGTCGATATCCCCGGGACTCAGGGAGTAGCCATCGAGTACGACAATTTCCATTCGGGCATCCTTTGAGGAGGTTATATAGCCAAACGACCACAGACGGATGGTAGTGACGGACAGCCGGTCCGGCAATGGAAAATTCCGTTCCGCCTGTGCCGAAAAGGCCAGAAATCCGTCGGGTCCGGACCGGACCTTATTCATTGCCGGCGTGGACGTCAACCCGCCGGACACGCTTTCCCGGTTGACAGGTCGCGACGGAACGGCATTATTAAGGACGGTGCGGCCGGGTGGAGGGGCGGGTTCCGCCGCCCGATTGTAGAGGAGTGGCATGACGGATGAAAACCGGCGCCGCCTGGAAATGGAAGCGGCGCTCAAGCAGATCAAGAACATCCAGAAGCGGCAGGCGAAAAACCGCAGCCGCACCTGGCGCCTCGACGTCTCCCTGACGACGATGGCGCTTCAGGGCTTTGGCGCCTTCGCCATCGGCGTCCTGGTCGGCATGGGTGTTTTCGTCCTGTTCTGGATTGCCTTTACCTGAAGACGAAAGGCATCGGGTACGGTCCTTGTCCGTACCTGATAGTTCATCCTTCCGCCGATATCCCCTTATCCTTCCTGGAGCCTCCCGTGCTCGATAAAAGCGTTCCGTACAAACACGTCCTTATGCGCCGGCCCGCCGGTCATCCCCTGCCGTCCTGGTCGCTGCCGGACGGGTATTCCTTCGCCTTCTATCAACCCGGCGACGAGCGGGACTGGGCGCTTATCGAGACGTCGGTCCTCGAATTCCCCCACAGCGTCGACGCACTCCTTTATTTCCAGGACGACTTCCGTTCCTACCCCCATGAACTTGGTCGCCGAACCCTGTTCGTCGTCGCGCCGGACGGCACCAAGGTCGGCACCGGCAGCGCCTGGTTCGGCTACACCGGCACCCGCCGCGATCCGTGGCTCGACTGGATAGGGGGTCAGGCCGGAATGCCAGGGCCTCGGCCTTGGCAAGGCCATCGCCGCCCGTGTCCTCTCGCTGGAGGTCGAGATAGAAGGTGATCGCGACGTCTACCTGCATACCCAAACCTGGTCCCATAAGGCAATAAAGATATACCAGAAAATTGGTTTCGAAATTACCCGCGAGAAAAACCTGCGCGGCTTCGCCAACGACGACTACGACGATGCCATGGCCATCCTGAACGCCATCGACGCCAGGCAATCCTGACGCCGACGCCGCGTCGGCCGGCGCCAAGCCGCTTACCAACCATAAACCATCCCCGCCGCACCGTACCCGGTACCGTCCATCGGACCCTCGTACACCGTCCCGCCGCCTCTGGCCGGACGCCGCTACACCGCGCCGACGCACCCTGTCGAACCCAGGGCACACCTCACCGCCGTCTCCTGTCGATCCCTCCCGACCGATCGGTCGTTTTCCCCCGGTTTGCGTGGCAACTTTTTTCGGATATTATGCTTGATCCCGGCCCGACGGATCGGGATAGTTGAAGGATAGGGGGAAAGTCTCGTCGTCGCGCCTGGCGCGGCGCCGGACGTTTCCAAAAAACTGGGGTAGGACATTTATTAGGTTCTTGGCCCTGTTACCGGGCTGGCCCGCACTGGCAGGGGGGATGCTTGCGGCATGGGTTTACAACGTTTCGGCATAATCACCTTTTTCCTGATCGTCCTCCAGGGCTCCGGCCTTCTGGCCGGCGACATGATTGCCGGCAAGGGCTTCCCGGTCGGCGCCGCCGCCATTCCGCCCAAATCCACCATTTCAACCACGGTTGTCCGGCCCGCCGCCGGGACGACCGCCCCGACACCGCTGAACTTGTCCGACACCGGCCAGGCGCCGGCCTCCGGCGCCGTCCAGACAACGGTGGTGCCGACCGATACCGTTTTCGAAAACCAGCCCCTCGCCTTTCCGTCCGATACCAGGCGGCCGTCCCGCCCGGACCAGGAGCGGCGCGGCTATTCGATGCCGTCCATCTGGCCGATGCTGTTCGCGGTGGCGGTGGTCTGCGGCTTTTTCTGTACCGCCCTCTGGCTCGTGAAGAAATACGTCCCCGGACACAAGCAACTGTTCAACCATCCGGCCATCGAAGTCCTTGGCCGGACGCATCTTGATCAGCGCCGGTACGTGTCGTTGCTCCGGGTCGGCAAGCGCATCGTCGTCGTCGGCGTCTCGCCGGATGAAATCCGCTCCCTCACGGAAATTACCGAGGAGGCCGAAGTCACCGGCATTCTCGAAATCGCCCGGCCGAAGACCGAAGCCGGACTGTCCATTTTCCAGCGCCTGTTCCAAAAGAACATGGTCAAGGCCGAGGCCGAAGAGACCCGCGCCCTCGCCGACGCCGAGGCTGATCAGTTGACCGAGCAGATGGCGAAGCTGCGGGAGCAGGTCGAACGGATTAAAAAGACCGGGACCGGCGCCGCCGCCCGGCGGACCTCCGCCAAAGCGGCGGCCAGGGCCGCGCACGTCGATACGCTGGGGTGACGTTGCTTCTTCCGGCCGGACAGGGCGTCCGGGCCGGTTTTGTCTTATTTGAATAGTTGGCGCTTTTTCAATCGGGTGAAACGGGGATGGTGCGAATGACGGGTAGACTGTGGATACGGCCGCTTCTCACATGCCTGGCGTTGGTTTTCTTTGGAACCGGCGCCGCCGCCGTCGATCTCGGCGTCGCTCCCCGGGAGCAGCCGGATCCCCTGGAAATTCTCCGACCGGACGAAAAGGGCTGGACCCCGGCCATCCCCAGGGGCGACCCGTACGAGGACGGCCTCCTCTACCTGCCGCTTCCGACCATCGAGAACGGCAGCCTGGTGCCGATGGAGAAGGCGGAACAGATGACGTCCGCCCTCCAGATCGCCATCATCCTGACGATCCTGACCCTGTCGCCCGGGATCCTCATCATGATGACGAGTTTTCTCCGGATATCCGTCGTCATGGGGTTTGTCCGCCGGGCCATGGGCACGCAGTCGCTGCCGCCGGACCAGGTGATGATGGGTCTGTCCCTGTTCCTTACCTTTTTCATCATGTGGCCGACATGGAAGGAGGCGTGGGATACGGGAATGGCGCCGTACTTCGCCGGCGAGCGGGTGGAGATCGCCCCCGGGGAAGTCCGCCGCCTGCGGCAGAAGGAAGCGCTTGAGCGGACGATGGCGCCGATCCGGAAGTTCATGTTCGAATGCCTGTCCGCCAACGACGGCAAGGAAGAACTGTATTTCTTCATGGGCGCCGCCGGCCTCCGGGACGCCGCCGCCCTCGACTACCAGGGGCAGTTGATGCCCGCCGACGTGCCGACGACGGCCCTGATACCGGCATTCATGTGTTCCGAATTGAAACGGGCGTTCTGGATGGGCTTTCTCCTCTATCTGCCGTTTCTGGTGCTGGACGTGGTGATTTCGTCCATTCTCATGTCCATGGGCATGATAATGCTGCCGCCGGTGATGATATCATTGCCGTTCAAAATAATCGTCTTCGTCATCGTCGACGGCTGGCGCCTGTTGTTCGAGGGGTTGATTACCAGTTTTCCGCCGACATTGCTGGAAAGCCTCATCGTCCCGGTGGCGACGGGGACGAACATGGGCCTGATTTAATAAGTGACCGCAATAAGTGACCGTGCATTAAGGACAGCCAATGATACCGACAACGCAGGACATAATCGACGTCGGCCAGCAGTTGTTCTGGGCCTGCCTCGTCTTGTCGATGCCGACCCTGTTGACGGCGCTGGTGGTGGGCGTGGCGATCTCCCTCATCCAGACCGTCACCAGTATTCAGGAGATGACCCTGACCTTCGTGCCGAAGCTTATCGCCGTTGTCGGCGTCGTCTGCCTCGCCATGCCGTGGCTGATCGAATTCATGACCGCCTACTACGAGGAATGCATGGCGATGTTTTCAAGTTATTACTGACGCCGCCAACGGGACGGGACGGAGTGGACGGCGGGAGAATGAATTAGGGGTAACGGGGAAAGGCGGCAATGAGCGAAGACATGTACATGACGAACGAAATGCTCTCGGCATTTCTCACGTACATTCTCGTCCTCCTTCGCTGCGGCTGTCTCGTCCTGTTTTCGCCGTTTTTCAGTTCGGAGGTGTTTTTCACCCAGTCCCGGATTTACCTGGCCGCCCTGTTCCCGCTCCTCCTCGTCGGAACGGCGTCCCGGACGGCGGTGGTCCCCGAGTATATGGACATGGTGCAGCTGGCCCTGTTGGCCGGACAGGAGTTTTCCCTCGGGCTGGCGATATGTTACCTGTCGTCCCTTATTTTCGCCGGCGTGCAAATGGCCGGTGAACTGGCCGGTCAGCAGATCGGGTTTTCGATGGCGAACGTCGTCGACCCGCAGTCCGGGATTGAAGTGCCGATGCTCGGGTTCATCAACATGTACATGGCTCTGATGCTGTTTATCACGACGAACCTGCACCTGATACTGATTTACATTCTGGCGAAAAGTTACGAGTGGGTCGGCATCGGGGCGATGATACCGGACGTGAACTTCAACCATCCGGTCCTCATGATGGGCACCCACCAGGCGACGGAATTGATTGCCCTCGGCGCCCGGATGGCGCTGCCTATCATGATGATCATGCTGATGAATTCCGTCGTCGAGGGGTTTGTCACGAAAACGATGCCGCAGATGAACATCCAGGTTCTCGGCATGCCGCTCCGGGTCATTCTCGGGCTCTGCATGCTGGTGTTCATCTACCCGGCGATTTGCGCCGCCGTGGTGCCGGTCGACTGGTCGTTCAACCTCGAGGTGATGCCGGAGGGCGCGGTCGGGAACATGTTGCAGGATTTGTCCGAGATGGTGCGGTTCATGGGCGAGGCCGGAAACGACGCGGCCGGGAGATAACGGATGGCTTCCGGCGGCGAAGAAAAGACCGAGGAACCTACCGAGAAAAAGAAACGGGACGCCCGGAAAAAAGGCAATATCCCGAAGTCGAAGGATCTGGCGGCGGCGATGCTGTTCCTGGCCGCCGTGACCATCCTGAAATACCTCGGGCCGTACCTGGCGCACCACATGGTGATTTTTTTCGAGAAGATGATTCTCCTGGATCTGCCGGTCCTGGAGATTCCGGAGAAGAAGGAGATTATCCCCTACGCCATCGACTGGATGCTCTGGCTCCTTCTCTTTCTCGGGCCGTTCCTCCTGATAATGTTTATTGCCGCCTATTTCGTGCATTATTACCAGGTTGGCTGGATTATCACGACGGAGCCGTTGAAGTTCGACCCGAACAAACTGAACCCGGTGTCCGGCCTGAAGCGGATGTTCTCCGTCAAGAACCTGGTCATGCTGGTCATGAACGTGTTGAAGCTGGCCGTCATCATGGGCGTCGCCTGGTGGGCGACCCTCGTCGAGGCGGAAAACGTCATGACCATGATAGACATGGACATCGGCGGCATGTTCATCAACATGACGGACAAGGTTCTCGGCCTCGGCCAGACCCTGGCGATTCTCCTCATGGTCCTTGGCTTTGCCGATTTCAGCTACCAGAAGTGGAAGCACAACAAAGACATCAAGATGACCAAGCAGGAGATCAAGGAAGAGTTCAAACAGATGGAAGGCGACCCGATGGTCAAGCAGAAGCGCCGCCAGAAGGCCCAGGAAATGGCCCAGCAGCGCATGATGTCGGAAGTGCCGCAGGCCGAGGTCGTCGTCAGGAACCCGACCCACTACGCCGTCGCCATCCGCTACAAGCCGGACATGGAGGCGCCGGAGGTGGTGGCGAAGGGGAAGGATCACATGGCGTTCCGGATTATCGAACTGGCGCGGGAGTCCGGCGTCATGCTTATTGAAAATCCGCCCCTCGCCCGGGAACTCTACGCCAAGGTGGAAATCGGCGACGCCATCCCGCCCGAACTCTACGCGGCGGTGGCGGAAATCCTCGCCCAGGTCTACCGGGCGAAACAGAAGAACATGTACATCCAGGACGCGCCTCTCGACCCGTCGGCGGCGTAGGGATGAAAAAAACCGCCCGACAGCGGCCGGGCGGAAATACGACGGCAATTTGGCAAACGGTGTGAAACAACCGGAAAACGCAGTGGGAGCGTGAATGAGCGCAGTGGCATCGCAGGGCAAACCGATGATGAAATGGGTTACCAAGGCTCAGGACATCCTCCTGGCCAAGGGGAACAAGAACATCCTCTTGTCCATCTTCGTGCTGGCGGCGCTCGCCTGCATGCTGGTGCCCATGCCCCCGTTCATCATGGACGTGGCCCTGGCCATGAACATCCTTTTCGCCCTCATCCTTCTCATGGTGACGATTTTCGTCGACCAGCCGCTCCATTTCAGCACGTTTCCGTCGCTGTTGCTTATGCTCACCCTCTACCGCCTCGGCCTGAACATCTCCTCCACCCGGCTCATTCTCGGCCGCGGCCAGGAAGGCATCAACGCCGCCGGCCACCTCATCGCCACCTTCGGCGCCTTCGTCGGCGGCGGCGGCAGCGTCGACGGCATCAACAGCCTGAGTTCCCTCGCCGTCGGCTTCACCATCTTCGTCATCCTCATGATTATCCAGGTCATGGTCATCACGAAGGGCGCCACCCGTATCGCCGAAGTGGCGGCCCGCTTCACGTTGGACGCCATGCCCGGCAAACAGATGGCCATCGACGCCGACCTCAACTCCGGCCTCATCGACGAACAGGAAGCCAAACGCCGCCGCGCCGAAGTCCAGCAGCTCGCCGACTTCTACGGCGCCATGGACGGCGCGTCCAAGTTCGTCCAGGGCGACACCATGGCCGGCATCATCATCACCGGCATCAACATCGTCATCGGCTTCATCATCGGCGTATTTATCAATGGCATGGAATTTGTCAATGCCGCCCAGGTCTTCACCGTCCTGACGATTGGGGACGGCCTCGTCTCCCAGATTCCGGCCCTGATGATTTCCGTCGGGTCCGGCCTGCTCGTCACCCGCTCGGCCGGCCGCACCGAATTCGGCACCGAGCTTCTCGGCCAGTTCTTCGGCCAGGAAAAGGCCATCGCCGCCGCCTCCGTCCTTCTCTTCATGCTGGGCGTATCCGGCCTTCTCGGCCTCACCCCGTTCCCGCCGTTGCCGATTCTCACCGTCGCCGTCATCGCCGGCGCCATGTGGTTCGTCGCCCGTCGGACGATGTCGGCGGCGGTGGTGGAAGCGCGGGAACGGGCCGAGGAACAGAAGAAGGCCGAAGAGGAAGCGCAGGCCCAGGCGCCGGCGGCGGACAAGGTCGAGAACCTTCTCAAGGTCGACGCCATGGAACTGGAAGTCGGCTACGGCGTCGTCCCCCTCGTCGACACCCAGCAGTCCGGCGGCGGCCTCCTCGCCCGGGTCCAGATGATCCGGCAGCAGCTCGCTCTCGAACTCGGCATCATCGTCCCGCCGATACGCATCCGGGACAATATCCAACTGGAAGCCAACGAATACCTCGTGAAGATCCACGGCGCCCCGGTCGCCCGGGGGACGGCCGAGGCGGACAAGTTCATGGCCATCGACTCGGGCGCCACCACGGAACGCCTCGACGGCGAGGAGACGGTGGAGCCGGCCTTCGGCATGCCGGCGGTGTGGATCTACGCGTCGAGCCGCGAGTACGCGGAACGGGTCGGCTACACCGTCGTCGACGCGGAGACGGTCGTCGCCACCCACCTGACGGAAGTGATCCGCTCCCGCGCCGCCGAACTTCTCACCAAGGACGAAGTCCGGAAGCTCCTGGACGCCGTCAAGGAATACTCACCCGGCACGGTGGAGGAGGTCGTCCCCGGCGTCCTTTCGGTCGGCGAAATCCAGAAGGTTCTCCAGAACCTCCTCCAGGAAAAGGTCTCCATCCGGAATCTTGGCAGCATTCTCGAAGTGCTCGGCGACGTCGGCCGCCGGACGAAGGATCCGGACATTCTCACCGAATTCGCCCGGAACGGCCTGAAACGCTGGCTCTGCAACGAATACGCCGTCCCCGGCACGCACAAGCTGAACGTCGTCACGATGGACCCGCGCCTCGAGGAGCAGCTCCAGCAACGCATCGAGCACACCGAGGCCGGATCCTTCATCACCCTGCACGGCCCGGCCCAGGCCAAGCTTGTCGAGGCGATTTCCCAGGAGGTCCAGCGCCAGGTCCAGGGCGGCAACAACCCGCTCCTCCTCGTCAGCCCGCAGATCCGCCTCCACGTCAAGCGGCTGACGATGGCCCGGCTGCCGATGCTGACGGTGATGTCCTTCAACGAAGTGCTGCAGGATTACGAACCGGTCTCCGTCGGCATGGTGAAGGCGGACCTGAACTAGGGGCGGTTCAAGCGCCCGGCAAACGCAACAGGATGACGAACGGCGAAGAGAAAAGAACCCGACGGACCACGACTGAAAAGACGGCGAAACAATGGCGAAACACGCGAAAACCCAAATCATCAAAGCCCCGACCTACACGGAAGCCGTGGCGAAGGCGAAGATGATGCTGGGCGCCGATTTCTCCATCGTCAGCCGGAGGGACATCAAGGAAAAGACGCTGTTCAGTAAGTTCATGACCGGAAAGCTCGGCGGCGACGCCCTGGCGGTCGAACTGGAAGTGGCGCCCGGCCCCGTCGAGCCGCCGTCCGGAAAACGCCCGGAACCGGCCAGGGAAAATCCGCTGCTCCGGTCGTACACGAAGGCCCTCGAGGGCGTGGAGAAGCATTCCCCGTCCGCCAAGGCGGCGATGGCGGCGGCGGCAAAACCGTTCGTTTCGGTGGGCGAAACCACCGCCGGCATCGCCGGCCGGCTGGACGAATTCCAGAAGGAACTGCAGGCGACGCGCCGCGAATACGCCGAGGCCTTCGCCCGCATGAGCGACTTCCTTAGCCTCCAGGCCCGGGGCGGCATGCCGGCGGCGTCACCGGCCCTGATCGAATACCATCGCCGCCTTATCCAGGCGCGGGTGGCCGAAGCGGTGAGCCGGGACATTGTCGAGGAAATCGAACGGGACCGCCCCGGCGTCCCGGACGGCCCGGAACTGGAGCGCCTTATCCGGGACGCGGTGGCGCGCCGTCTGCCCTGCGCCGGTCCGGTCCTCCTCGAAGAGGGGAAGCCGACCGTCATCGCCCTCGTCGGTCCGTCCGGCGTCGGCAAGTCGACAAGCATAGTCAAACTGGCCATCCACTTCGCCATGCACCGGGGGAAGTCGATTGGCCTCATAAACGAAGACCTGCGCCGGCCCGGCGCCGACGGCCAGATAAACAATCTCGGCCGCATGCTCGGGGTCAGCGTTTCGACCGCCACCGAACCGGGGGAAATCCGGGACGTCGTGAAGTCGATGTCAGGCCGCGACGTCGTCCTTATAGACACCGGCGGCCGGTCGCCCCGTGACGCCACAGACATCCGCCGCCTCCAGGGAATTCTCGAGGCGGCCGGGGCGGACGAAATCCACCTCCTCCTGTCCGGGGTCAGTTCGGAGGATTTCCTTCGGGACACGGTGGAGCGGTACCGGCCGAGCGGCTTTAACCGGATACTCCTGTCGAAGCTGGACGAATGTTTCTCGTTCGGCGCCATCGTCAATCTCGGGTCCGACCTCGACGTCGGCTTCAGCTACCTGACGACCGGCCCCGACTACAACCGGCCCATCGAGCAGGCCGAGGCGGCGTCATTGGCCGAACTGGTTCTCGGCCGCCGCCGCATCGAGCCGCAGGGCGACGACAATGGGGAGAGTAGCGTCACATGATGGCGAAAAAGATGGCGGGTTTCTTTTCCGTCCTCGGCGTGTTGGTGTTCCTTGCCAACTGGCTCTATTTCTGTTTTCTTCCGGACCGGGGCGAGATCCAGCCGATGACGGCGGAGAAGGCCTGGGAAATCGGCATTTATCTGGCGGCGGCGTTTTTCCTTCTCGGCCTGTTCGTCGCCACCCTTGGTATCGCCCTCGTCCAGGAGGTGCTGGCGGAGAGCCGGAGCCGCGACATGGAGCGGAAGTTCCGCGCCAAAACCACCTACGACCGCATCGTCAACATGGACATGGCGGTGTCGGACGCGGTGCGGGGGGAGGAGGCGGCCGCGCCGCCCGCCGCGCCGGCGGGATAGGCCCTTTCCGCCGGGCCGTGGACCACAGATGATTTCGCGCGCCCTTCGGGCGCCTTGCATGGGAGGTTTGGGTTATGAATGATTATGTAGACGACTTTGTCCCGCCGCCGCCGTTGACCGACAAGGAGGAAGCGGCCTTGTGGGCCCGGTACACCGAGACCGAGGACTCCGACGCCCGGGAGCGGCTTATCGAGAACTACCTCCCGCTGGTGTTTGACGCCGCCCACCGGATGTTGAAGAAATTTCCGACCTACCTGGACGTCCAGGATCTCATCAGTTACGGAAACCTCGGCCTCCTCGACGCCATCCGGAAATTCAATCCGGCCGAAGGGGTGAAGTTCTCCACCTACTGCAACCGCCGCATCAACGGCGCCATCTTCGACGAGCTCCGCCGCCTCGACTGGCCGTCCCGGCAACTGCGGCAGAAGGTCAACCAGGTCAAGCGGGCCCGCGAGGAGCTGGAGGTCAAGCTCGGCCGCGCCGCCCACGACGACGAGCTGGCCGAGCACCTCGGCCTCGACGAACCGGCCTACGCCGACCTCATGCGGGACGTGCAGATAAAGTCCATGGTCTCCCTCGACCGGAAGTGGGACGAGAACGACGACAACGACATCGGCCCCATCGAAATGCTCCCGGACACCCGGGCGCCGGACCCGCTGACGGAACTGACCCGGCAGGAAATCAAGGAAGTGGCGATGAAGGGCCTTTCCGATGATGAAAAAAAGGTTCTCATCCTGTACTATTACGAAAACCTGAACCTCAAGGAGATCGGCGAGGTTCTCGGGCTGTCGGAAAGCCGGGTGTGCCAGATCCATCTGAAGACCCTGAATTTCCTCAAGCAAAAATTCATCCAGAGGGAGATTACGCCGTACTCGCTGTAGCCGGACCTCGGCCGGCCAACGGGAGACGGCCTGACACGGAACAGGCATGAAAAAGAAAACGAACAAGGACATTGAAGAAAAGAACCGTGAACTGGCCATCCAGGCCGCCGTCGCCATCCACGAGCAGCGCGGGGAGGACATCGTCATCCTCGACCTCCGGCGGCTGGTGGATTACGCCGACTTTTTCGTCATCGCCTCGGCCTCGAGCCTGAGCCGCATCCGGGGCATCGCCCGGAACGTGGAACGCGTCCTGGCGAAGAGCGGCGGCAAACGCCTCAACCAGCCGGACCGGGAGACGGTCTGGGTGCTGGCCGATTTCGGCGACGTCCTCGTCCACCTTTTCGAACGGGAAGCCCGCGAGTTCTACCGCCTGGAGGATCTGTGGGGCGACGCCCCGACGGTGGAATGGCGCGACCGCGTCAAGGACGCCCCGCCGCCCGGACCGGTCGACTACAGCGACTATGACGACGAAGACCCCGACGACGACTTCGACGACGAAGACTACACCGACGACCAGGAAATCGACCAGGACTTAGACGCGGACGACGACGGGGACCGCATGCCGGACATGGATCCGGACGACGATCCGGACATGTCCGAAAGCGGAGAGGCGAACCGTTCCTGAAACAGGACGCCGATCACCCTTCGGGAACCATCCAGTAAAGAGAGTATAAGGTAAAGGAACAGGACAGGCATGCCCACGGTTAAAATCATCGGCGCCACCGGCTATGGTGGCCTCGGCCTTATCGAAATCATCCTCCGCCACCCGGAACTGACCCTGAGCGCGGTCGCCGCCACCCAGGATATCGGGAAGCCCCTTTCGGCGGTCTGGCCCTATCTCGAAGGCTACTGCGACATCCCCATTCTCGACGCCGACTCGCCGGAATTCCGGGACGCCCCGGCCGACGTCGTCGTCTGCGCGACCCCGGACGGCGTCGGGCAACTGCGGGCCCCGGAAGTCCTCAAGGCCGGGGGCCGTTTTCTCGATTATTCCGGCGACTACCGGTTCAATACGAAAGAATTGTACGCCGAATACGCCACCCGCATCGGAAAGGATCCGGTCCACAAGGCCCCGGACCTCCTGCCGCAGGCCGTCTACGGCCTGCCGGAACTGCACCGGAAGGAAATAGCCTCCTCCCGCCTCGTCGGGAATCCGGGGTGCTTCGCCGTCTCCTGCACCCTCGGCCTCTACCCGGCAGTCAAGAACGGCCTCGTCGAGACGGCCGGCCTGGTCTGCGATTGCAAGTCCGGCATCTCCGGCGCCGGGAAAAAACCGACCCAGGCGCATCATTATCCGGAACGCTACGACAACATGGGCGCCTACCGCCTCACCGGCCACCAGCACGTTATGGAAATCGAACGGGAGCTCGGCCTCGCCGCCGGCGGCCAGGACATCCGCGTCTCCTTTACCCCGCAGGTGGTGCCGATGTGCCGGGGCATCATGAGCTGCCTCTACGGCCGCCTCGCCCCGGGCGCGACCCAGAAAAACCTGCTCGACTGCTACCGGGAAACCTACGCCGGCGAACGCTTCGTCCTGGTGAAGGACGGATCGCAGGCCGCGTCGACGAACGACGTCCGCAGATCAAACCGCTGCCTCCTCACCGTGGCGGCGGACGAGCGGACCGGACTGTTCCGGGTCATCAGTCACATCGACAACCTGGTCAAGGGCCAGGCCGGTTCGGCAGCACAGAATCTGAACTGCATGCTCGGCCTCCCCGAGACCATGGGCATAGACGGTCCCGGCATGCATCCCTGATACCGGGGGCGTGACGCCGTCGGCGATTGCCGCCACTGCCAAAAAAAGGTCGGAGTCGCGGTTTACGTCAACGCACCCGGAGCGGTTCACGCGGATTTGCCGCGTGACGTTGTCCGGTTTCCGGACATATACACGACGGGGAGTTATCGGGCCGAAGAGGCCGGGACGAATGTTTTCCATAGAAAAACTCGTCCCGATGCCGTACCATAATGTCCTTACCGCAGTGAGGCGGCCACGATAGGGAGGGAGACGGCATGTCAACTGACGACCCCGGGTCTATGACCGACTGGGATCTCATCCACCGCTGGGAATGGTTCCGGCGGGAAAAATGGCGCCAAGGTTTCCGCGCCCATATCAGCGGCGCCGGCGGCGGTCCGGCCCGGGCCTTCGGCGATCTGGCCAATTCCATCGATGCCAAGGTGGTCCTGGACGCCTCGTGCGGCCTCGGCCGCCGGGCCATACTCCTGGCCGAGAAGGGGCTTAACGTCCTCGGATCAGACATCTCCGGCACCGCCATCACCCATGCCCGCGAACTCGCCCGCGATGAAAATTCGCCCGTCACCTTCTTCCGATCCTCCTGGAACGAACTTCCGAAAAACATGCCGCACCACTTCGACGGCATTCTCGTCACCGGCCTCAACCTGGAACCGTCCTGGGACCACCTCGGCATCGCCCTCGTCGGCCTTTACCATGCCCTCCAGCCCGGCGGTTTCCTCATGTTCGTCGGCGCCACCGAAAACGAACCTCCCACCTCCGGCCCGGCCGAGCGGGTGGAAAAGGAATGGAAAATCAAACCGGCCGAAAGCGTTGAATGGTTCAACCGGGAAGGGCGGGTGACCTGCGCCCTCGTCAACCTCCGCTATAAGGCGGCTGACTACATCGACGAACGGTTTCTCTACGTCAGCGAGGAAAACGGCGAGTCGCGCCTCGAATCGACCACCCTCCGCCGTCCGGCCTATTGGACCTGGACCCACTGGAAGGACGTCACCCGGATGGCCGGTTTCCAAAGCCTTGAGACCCGCCAGTACAAGGACTTCGGCCTCGACGGCGGCGACCTCCTTATAAACGTCGCCTGGAAGGGTACAAGCCCGAGGAGCGACACGTCGGTGAGGGCATCGGAACACGAGGAACGGTACGAGGATTAATTTGCCCGACACCGGGCGGGACGGTGGTCCGGCTGTGGGCCGGGGAAGGGGAGTAAATCCCGGGAAAATGCTTGTGGAAACGGTGAAAGCCGGTACACTGGGCATTCCGCAGGGGACGCCCATTCCAGTCGGCCCGGCTCTTTGGGTAGTGTAACAGGGTGCAGGACAAGGATTTACTATGTCAAAAACCATACTCCTGGCGGCGTGCTCCGTCGCGATGTTTATCCTCTCCGGCTGCGGCGACCGCAGTCGGACCGCCAGTGGCAGCCCTGTCGACCAGGGAGCCAACCCGAACGTCCTGGTCCAGGAGGCGGTCGAGACCCGGACCACCCTCTCGAGCCTCGCCGGCAAGGGCGTCATGCGCATTGTCGATCAGCCGACCAAGTTCGGCCTCACCGTCAACGCCGACGTGGTGGCGGACGATTCGTCCCGCCTCCGCATCAAGGCGGACAAGCTGGCCGGCGCCATCCAGGCCTTCGACGTCGTCATGCTCGGAGACGACATCGGTTTCTACGTCCCGACCCAGAAAACCTTATATCACGGCAAAGTCAACGAACTCCAGAACTTCGCCTTCCGCTTCGATCCGGAAGAGGTGCTTCAGCAGATGCTCCGGCCCGAGACGTATCTCCTGGCCAAGCGCTGGCGTTATGCCGACGACGTCAACGCGAAAAACGTCGTCGTCCTGGACGAGGACGTGGCGAAGGGCCGGCCGCGCCTCCGCGTCGCCATCTCGAAGCGGCACGGCATGATCACCTCCATCGCCCAGCTCGACCGCGAGGGGAAGCCGGTCTTTGTCAAGCGGTTCGACGATTACCGGTCGCTGTCCCGGGGACGCCGCGGCGAAAACGTGACGGAAAGCGAATCGGTCTTCCCGTACCTGATGGCGTTCAGTTGGCCGCGTGAACGGCGGTCGATGGAGATGCAGTTCAAGCAAATCGACCCGAACGCCCGGGTCTATGACGAAGACTTCGACATCGCCGCTTCCGCCGACACCCAGTACCGCCCGCTCCAGGAAGCGGAGATGGACATCGGCGACGAACCCGTCGCCGCCCGGCCGCGCGAACCGACTTCGGCGGCGCCGCTGTAGCGGTATCGCGGTGCCCAAGGCTGCGCTGGCGCCGGTGGCCCCGCCTGTTTTCCGGTTTTCTTTTGGTTCGGAAAACGGCTGGCGGTCGCGGTCTGAACGGTCCGTCATACCGCCGGCGTACGGTTCCCGAGGGGAAGGTACCTTCCGGATTCCAGAGGACCAGGGAAAAATTCGTCGCGGCGGACCCGCCGTTGGGCGATTTTCCCGGTGTTCATAGCAATTCCAAGGCGTTTGTATCCCATGCAAAGACGAATTCTCCGAAAAATCGCGGGGCTGGCCTGCCACCGTTACGGGTTGGTATTGTGGACGGCGGTCATTCTCACCGTCCTGTCCTGGCTGCCGCCGATCATCAGTTACTTCCGGGGCGGCCTCCACGCCCCGTTCGACATCGCCGCCATGCTGCCGCAGGATGTCGGCGCCGCCCGCGACTTCACCCGCGCCGTGGTCGATTTCGATTCGGTGGACGAGGCGGTGGTCGTGTTTCATCTCGGGAACGCCCAGGAACGCGAGCCGACCGAGGCGATGATCCGGCAGAACTCGCGCCTCGCCTCCGACGCCGCCCGGGAAGAACGCCGCCTGGCCCGGGCCAAGTATATCGAAACCGCCGGCCGGGTGGCCGACGCCATTGTCGACCGCGTCGCCGAGAACGAACAGATCCGCGGCGCCTTCGCCCGGAAGTTCCGCCCGGAAGACCGCGATTATCTCCTGTACGAAGCCCTTCCCGACTTCGGCCTCCTTCTCCTGGACGAGGAGGAGATCCCCCGCGTCCGCCAGCTTCTTGAACCCGAGGCGATTCGGAATTCCGTCGCCAACCTGAAGGTCCGCCTGAACTCGGTCGTCAGCTCGGCCGGCAACATGGACGAACTCCTTCTCCTCGACGCCATCGGCCTCGGTTCCGTGTTCCAGCGGGCCATGAGCCGCTACGGCGTCCAGCAGGGCGACGGCGACCGGACCGAGTACCTTGTCGACAAAAACAACACCATGCTCCTCGCCGCCATCCAGCCGGACCGCCCGGCCCAGTCCATCGATTTTGCCAAAATAATCTCCGACTATATCCGCCAGATCGCCGCCGAGGAATACGATCGCCTTGTCCCTCCGGGCGCCCGCGCCTCCATTCGGATGGAATTCGGCGGCGGCTACGAAGCGGCGGTCGGCTATACCAGCCATGTCAATTTCAATCTCCTGTCGACCCTGGGGACTTCCCTCATCGGCGTTCTCGCCCTCTTCGGCCTCGTCTTCAAGCGGATGGGCGTCCTTCTCTACATCGGCATTCCCCTCGTCATGGTGGTGTCGTGGACCATCGGCGTCGGCTGGCTCATGTACGGGCAGTTGAATATCATCTCCGCCTCGTTCGCGGCGGTCCTCGTCGCTCTCGGCATCGACTACGCGATCCATATCTACAACAGGTATATCCGGGAGCGCGCCCTCGGCGAGACCATCGAGGAGGCCTTCGCCGTCTCTCTCGAAAACACCGGCTGGGGCGTCATCATCGGCATGGTGACGACGGCTCTCGCCTTTATCTCCCTCGGGTTCACCCGGTTTACCCAGTTGGCCGAATTCGGCGTTCTTGCCGGCATCGGCATTATCCTGTCCGCCCCCGTGATGCTGTTCGTCCTTCCGGCCCTCCTGTCCTGGCGCTACCGGGAGTCAGGCGAACGGGCGGCAACCCTGAAGCCGCTCGGCATGGGTCTGGACGGCCTTGGCAAATGGGTCGAACGGCGGCCCGGCACCGCCACCATGATAGGCGTCGTCTGCCTGGCGGCGTCGGCGGCGGTTCTTACCCTGTTCCCGGAACGGATGCTGTTCGACGAACGGGTGTCGAGCCTGCGGCCGCCCGAACGGGTGTTCGAGCTGTCAGGGGAAATCGCCCGCGCCTTTTCCAATCGGAACCCGAACTCCCTCATGCTCCTCGCCTACGGCGAAACGGAGGAACAGGCGGTCGAGCAGGCGTCCCGGCTTCAGGCGGTGTGCGACGAACTGGAACAGGAAACGCTCACCGACCGCCGCGGCCGGGTCCGGCCCATCCTGGAGGGGCATGAATCGTTCCTCCGGTACATTCCGCCGCCGTCCGAACAGCGGCTCATGCTGGCGGCGCTGCGGGACGCGGACCTTGTCGAAGCGCGGCGGGTGTTCCTGGACGCTTTGGAAGAAGAAGGCCTCGACGCCGACTATTTCGGCTTTACCGTCGCCCTGCTGGAACAGCATGAAGACCGGGTCAGGGAAGACCGTCCGGTCCTCCCGACCGACCTCCGGGACACGCCGATGTGGCGGTATATCCGCCGCTTCATCACCCAGAGGCGGCAGAATATCGATCTCCGGCGGCCGCTTCCGGACAACCTGGTGTTCCCGGTCACCGTCGCCGCTCCGGCGGCGGACCGGTCCGAGACCATTCGGGCCAGCATCGGCGACCGCCTGGAGCGGGACGAACTCCTTGCCCTGTTCCACCACCCCGACCTCACGTTTCAAACCCAGGTGAAGCGGGTGGTGGTGCAGGAGCCGTCCGGCTGGGCGGTGAAGATAAGCGTCTTTCCACCCATGGATACGGCCACAAACGCCGGCGACCCCCTGGTCGACGACGGCTGGCTGGCTGTCATGAAGGACCGCCTCGGCATCGACGACGGCCTCCAGAACGGCGACGGCACCATCCTTACCGGCATGCCGATCCTCGCCCACGAACTGGCCGGGATTGTCAAAACCGATTTCCGCCGGATGTCGGCGGCGGTGTTCGTGATCTGCACCCTGGTCCTTCTCGTCTTCTTCCACCGCCATCCGGTCCGGACCCTGTGCAGTCTGGCGCCGGTGTCGTTGGGACTCCTGTACCTCATGGCGTTTATGAGTTTGAGCGGCGTCCACTTCAATTTCGTCAATACCCTGGTGGTGCCGATTATTATCGGACTCGGCATCGACAACGGCATCCACCTGACGGAACGGTTTTTCGAAAGCGGCCACAGCGCCAGGACCATCATCTCGGACACCGGCCGCGCCCTTATCGTCACCGCCCTCACGAGTTGCGCCGGTTTCGGTTCCCTCGCCATCAGCGGCTACGAAGGCGTCGCCTCGATGGGCCGACTGTCCATCTTCGCCCTTGGCTGGGTGTTGTTCGCCAGCCTGTTCGTGGTGCCGGCGGCAATGTACCTGAAGTGGGGAAAACGGGAACCGACGCCGGAGGAGGAGGTGGGCGCGGGCGAAAAGAGCGTTGGCTAAGCGCCGCCGCCCGATTCCTTGACAACGGTCTCCGTAAAGTGGACAATAACCGAAATCGCCCGGAACCGGCGCGAAGGCGCGGTGCCGGCGGGATATAAAGGGTGAATTCGACGCGCCCGGCGCGAAAACCGCCGTCCGCGTCCGGCACGACCAATCATAAAGGGCCAGAATGAAGAACCGCATACTTCCCGTCCTCATCGCCACAGTGTTGATGGCGACGGCCGCCGCTTGCGCCAGTGAACCGCGCGGCCGGCAACTTTCCCCGGAAGATACCGACCGGGCCATCAACGACGTCTTCAATGGCGCCATGGGCGTCACCAGGATGGAAGCCGACCTCATTACCCAGAAAACCGGCGGCATGCAGCGGGACGGCGCCACCGCCTACGAATTTCTTCGCATCGAGACGCCGTACCGCATGGTGCTGGTGAACCGCGGCCCGAGCGCGGAACCGCTGCCGGTGGAGGATTCCACCCTCATCATCGTCGACGGCCGGAACATCTGGGAGGTGGAAGCGCGGCGAAGCAACCGCCGGGCGGTGAGCCGCCGGGCCTTCCGCCCGAACATGGACAACACCCAGGCCCAGGGCCTGGCCGTCTTCATCGGCCTCTTCCTCATGGGCCGGGACGTCACGTCGGCAAGCGGCATCAGGGAAGACTTCGACATCACCTGCTTCCTCGAACCTATCCCGAACCGGAACGAGCGGACGCTCCACTTCGTCCTGACGCCGAAGCGGGGCGGGGAAACGCTGGAACTGTGGATGATGCCCGGCATGGTGCTGCCGTGGAAGGTGCGGTCGTTCGAACGGAAGGAAATCAAGTTCCCGCCGCCGAAGCCGGGCGAGCCGCCCCGCTTCAAGGTCGAGGAGACGACCCGCATTATCCGGAACGTCAAGACAAACCTGAGCGGCCTGCCGCCTTTCACCGCCGAGACATTCCTCCTGCCGTATGCCCGGGACATGGTGGTCCGGGACGAACAGACCAACCAGGAGATGGACGACCGCGCCGTCCGGGCCGAACTAGAAGAGGTCAGGCGGGAATACGGACAGTAATAGGTAAACCGGACCCGAATGCCGCGCCGCTAAAAAACGCCAAAAGGAACCGCAATGGAATTTGTTTTGGATGTTGGTAAAAAATACCCGGAAATAACCGGCCCGATCTCGGATGCGTTCGCCAACGAACTGCGGAACGTGGTGCGGGCGGGCGATTTCCAACATCTGGTGCTCGACTTCGGCGGCACCCGGATGATCAGTTCCATGGCGATGGGCACCATCTTCAAGGAATACAGCGAACTGAAAAGCGACAACAAAAGCCTCCGCATCGTCAACGCCTCGCCGAAGGTCCAGCACCTGTTCCAGATGGTGAATATAGTGGATCTTCTGGCCTGACACTTTTGCCAATGGGTTTTCAAAAAGGTTTTCGCCGTTCGGGCGAAAGCCTTTTTTCGTATGTGTTTATAAGTAATCTGGCGTTGACGATAGTGGCATTGTGGATCATATGGTACGGTGGCAAATATGGCTTTGTGGCTCGAATGACCAGGTCGCTCGTATGGGCCAGTGACCCGGATGACATAGTGATGCGGAGAGCAGGGTGAATGGAAGACGGTTCCGGCGTGTTTGGCGGCGTGGTCTTCGTTTCCTGGGACAGGCGACGGCGGGAGGCTGAGAGGGGAGGGGACGGGCGGTTTAAAACTTGATCCCGAGGCTTCCCTGGGCCTGATGGCTGGTGTGACCGGCGGCGCGGAAAAAATCGTACCTGGCGCCGAGATCGAATTTTTCATTCGTGTAGATGAACCCGCCGCCAAGGGTAAAGCGGTTCCGGCCGTCCGCCCGGGTCGGCACGGCGATGCCGCCGGCGCCGGTCAGGCCGTTGTACTGGAGGGTGCCGGACAGCCCGTCGCCGTCGAAGTCGTAGGCGTAGCCGATGTTCCCGGTCAGCCGGAGAACCTGGTCGGCGCTCCGCTTCAGGTCGAAGCCGAAGGACAGGTCCAGGGGGAGGAGGAGGGCGTCCCGGCGGACATCGCCGACCCGCATGACGCCGATGCCGTCGAGGGATTCGTCGTGGGCGTTTGAAACGGCGCGGACCTTGGCGAGGCCGATGGTCGGGGAAACGGTGAGGACATCTCCAATAAACATGTCGTAGCCAATCCGGCCGCCGACCGACCAGGAATAGGCGCTGTGATCGGCCCGGCGTTCCATGCCGCCCCGGATGTCCCGGAGATCGTTCTGGAGATGCGAATAGACGGCGTGGCCGGACAGGGTAAGGCCGGTCTCGCCATGGTACGACCCGTACAGGCCGCCGGAATAACTGGTAATCTTCGACGACGAACTGTCCGCCGCCCGATCCTCGTAGTCGCCCCGGCCATAGGCGAAGGCGCCGCCGACCGAGATGCCGCCGAACGTCTTGTCGTAGCCAAAGAGGGCGCCGCTCGGTTTATAGCGGTAGCCGGCGATGCCGTATTCGAAATCGGCCTCTTCCCGCCGTCCCCAGGCGCCGCCCCAGACCCGGCCGGTCCGGTCGGGCAGGCAGTCCGCGAGGGAGGCGTAGGAGTAGCCGTAGACGTTGTCCGGCCAGCTCTCCCCGAGGCGGTCCATTTCGGCGCCGATACGGTCGAGGCG
>JAJQFC010000156.1 GCA_021201355.1 Planctomycetaceae bacterium
AAAATGGCGGAGAGACAGGGATTCGAACCCTGGGAGGAGTTGCCCCCTCACTGGTTTTCGAAACCAGCCCGTTCGACCACTCCGGCATCTCTCCACCTTATGAGTAGTGAACAGGTAAGTTTACGAAATCGGACGGCCGCGTCAAGAGGGTGATGAGCCTTTTACCGGTTTAATCGCGTCGGAAGAAGGTCCAGCCCTGAAAAATCCTGGCCGCCGATTCGGCGTTTCCAGGGAATTCTTCCAGCATCGCCGGCCACATTGTCCGAAGGCATGCTTTCTTGAAATCCTCCCGTTACGTAATACCCACCGGAAATTTTGTTGACACGCCTGTTTGTTTGATGTATAAAACTCAAATGTTTTGCGTGTCATACTTTACGGTTCATCGGGGCGGCCATGCGTTATACCATACTCCATGATATCCCGGGGAGAATCCGGGTGCGTTATGCCGGACGGCCATTGGCTTCCGCCGTTCGCGTCGTCCTGGACCGCTGGGTCGACGACCATGACGAAATCATTTCCGCCACCTTTTCCATCACTACGCGAAGCCTCCTGGTGCTGTACAGGCCTGACTGTCGTCATGAAAAAATCCTCGGCCTTCTTCACGATTTCAGCCTGACCGAAGACATCGTCATCGCACCGCCGGTAAAGACCGGTTCGTCGCCTTCCTTTTCCGGTACCCTTTTCCGTGTGGTGTTTAGGGAAGTGGCCCGAACCCTGGCCGGGGCTTTTCTCCCCGCGCCAGTTTGTCGCCTACAAAGCGTCTGCGCAACGACGCGAAGATTTTCCGTTCTTGCCTCAACTTTCCTTGACGGGAACTTCGGCCGCTGTCTTTTTTCAGCGGTTAAAATGCTTGTTCTCCGAGTAGCCGGTGCCTCGCTTCCACTCCGTATAGCACTCCGGATTGGTTTCGCCATGCTTTCCGCCAATGTTGTCGGGTTCGGACTTACCCCGGCGCCCGTCAGTCTCGACACTACTCCGCACAGGCGTTTACGGTACACCGGACGACGTGAAACAGCCTGACGCGGATTGGCCGTTGCGAAAGGCTATTTTTCGTTCTAAATAGCAGGGAAATCGTCAAACGTTCGGGACTGAAAGAAGTATTTCTCCGACTCCGGAGATGGATTACTGAAAAGTTTTTGTCATTCTTAACGTCATAGCTCGATGTATTTAGCAATAAAGGGAGTTGTTTTAAAAATCCAACTCATTTGACTACAAACAGTTATAATGATACAGTAGTATTGTACCGGTTTATCCGCGTACTTATGGCTAGGCACAAGGACTTCTCGTATCCGCACACATCAAGGAGATTTCAATGACTGGCAAGGGTTGGGGGTGCTGCCTCGGCTGCGTGGCGCTTGGCGCCGTGGGCGGGGTGTTATACATGAAGCATAAGGATAAAATGAAACCTCTGGCCGCCAACCTGGTGGCTAAGAGCATGCGTCTCAAGGACAAGGCCGCCGAATACGCCGCCCGCACCAAGGAGCATGCCGAAGATATTGTTGCCGAGGCCAAGCATATCAACGAAACCGCGGCCGAAGCCGACGCCTGATTTTCCCCCGAAACGACCGACCCGCACCGCCGCCGTACGAGGCGGGCGGTGCGACGTCGTATTTAGTGTAGCGGCTGACCTTTACTTCGACGCTTCTTCTCCTTCGTCAACAGGTTGTTCCTCATGCGGTATACAATACTTCACGAACTCCCCGGCCGAATCCGTGTCCATTGTTTGGAAAAAGGCATTACTGCGGAGAGCGCCCGCGCCATTGGCGCCGTTCTGTCGACGCAGGACGGAATTCTTTCGGCCGTGTTTTCCATCAGAACGCGAAACCTGGTCGTCACCTATTCCCGCATTGCGCCACGGCGTCATGTTCTGGCCCTGCTGGACGTTTTGGAGCCGGCGGACTGGGAAGGATTTGAAGAGGCCGCCGGACCGCAGCCGCCGTCATTTTTCGAAATGGCCCTGGCCGGGGTCAGTTGCACCATGTTCTGGCACTTTCTGAAGGTTCTTTTCCTGCCGATACCGGTACGCTATGCCCTGACCGCCCTGGAAGCGTTGCCGGTGGTGTGGAAAGGGGCGAAATCGGTCGGTAACGGCCGCCTCGACATCGCCGTCCTTGACGCATCGGCCTTGTCGGTTCTGGCGGCGCGGCGCGACTTCAGCGCGATCCGGACGATTTTATGGATGTTTTCGGCGGCCGACAGCCTGGAGGAATGGACCCGCGAGCAATCGCGCCGGGATCTCGCCGAAAGCCTTGCCCTCCGCATCGACACCGTCTGGGTACGAACCGCCGGGGGCGAAGTGGCCAAGCCCATCGCCGGCGTCGTGCCGGGCGACGAAGTCATCATCCGCACCGGCAGCGTCATACCGGTGGACGGTCTCGTCGTCGAGGGCGAGGCGATGGTGAACCAGTCCGTCCTCACCGGTGAAAGCCTGGCCGTGCACAAGCGTGTCGGACTGAGCGTTTTCGCCGGGACGGTGCTGGACGAAGGCAGCCTCGTGGTCAGGGCGGAAAAGGCGGCGGACGACACGCGGCTGCAAAGCATTGTCAGCTTTATCGAGGAATCGGAGGCGCTCAAGGCCGGCGTCCAGTCCCGGGCCGAACGCATGGCGGACGGCATTGTCCCCTACAGCCTCGGCCTCGCCCTGGCGGCATTGGCGGTAACGCGGAATCCCATCCGGGCCTCGGCCGTTCTCATGGTGGACTATTCGTGCGCCATCAGGATGGCGACGCCGCTCACCATCCTCACCGCCATCAGTGAAGGGGTGAAGAACGGCGTCCTCATCAAGGGCGGCAAGCATCTCGAGACGCTGGCCGGGGCCGACAGCCTGGTCCTGGACAAAACCGGCACGCTTACCTGTTCCCGCCCTTCGGTGGCGCGGGTGGTGGCATTCGACGGTTGGACGCAGAAGGACGTCCTCCGCACCGCCGCCTGCATCGAGGAGCATTTTCCCCATCCGGTCGGACGGGCCGTCGTCCGCCGGGCCGACGAGGAAAAGCTCCTCCACCGCGAACGCCACGCCAAACCGGAATACATCCTCGCCCACGGCATCGTATCCCGGCTGGACGGCAAACAGATTATCG
>JAJQFC010000202.1 GCA_021201355.1 Planctomycetaceae bacterium
GGCGGGGGACGGCGGTGTCTGTCGGGAATCCGCATCTCGTGGTGCCGGTCGATGACGGGGCTGGGCTCGATCTTGAACGCATCGGGCCGCTGTTTGAAAATCATCCGCTGTTCCCGAAGCGGGTGAACACGGAGTTCGTCCAGGTCGAGGCGCCGGACCGGGTCCGGATGCGCGTCTGGGAACGCGGCAGCGGCGAGACGATGGCCTGCGGCACCGGCGCCTGCGCCACGGTTGTCGCCTGCGCCCTTAATTCCCTCACCGGCCGCCGGGCGACCGTGCGGCTTCTGGGCGGCGATCTCCTTATCGAATGGGCGGAGGACGATACCATCTTCATGACCGGGCCGGCGACACTGGTCGCCACCGGCGAGTATTTTGTACCCGATTTTTAGAACAAACGACAGACCGGTGGACGGTCTGTTTTTTTTCGGATGCCTTTTTACCTGGCGCGTTCTTCAAGAACGGAAACCGCGCCGACGCAATCCTCCCGAGGAGATCACATGGCCACTGTCAATCCATATTATTCCAACCTGCCCGGCAACTACCTGTTCGCCGAAATCGCCCGCCGCGTCAAGGAATACTGCGCCAGCCATCCGGACAACAAACTGATCCGCCTCGGCATCGGCGACGTCACCCAGCCGCTCGTCCCGGCGGTGATTGCCGCGCTAGAGAAGGCGGTTCGGGAGCAGGCCGACGCCGCCACCTTTATGGGCTACGGACCGGAGCAGGGGTACGCGTTTCTCCGTGAAACCGTCGCCTTCGCCTGTTACGACGGGCTCGGCATAGACGCGGACGACATCTTCATCAGTGACGGGGCGAAATGCGATATCGGGAATTTTCAGGAACTGTTCGCCGGCGATGCGACGGTGGCGATAACCGATCCGGTATACCCGGTGTATGCCGATTCGAACGTCATGGCCGGGCGGGCCGGGCCGCTCGGGGAAAACGGGCGTTTCAAGGGGATGGTGTACCTGCCGTGCACGGCGGCGAACGGCTTTGTCCCGGAGCTGCCGAAGGACCGGGTGGACATCATATACCTGTGTTATCCGAATAACCCGACGGGGACGGTTCTCACCAAGGCGCAATTGGCGGTGTGGGTGGACTATGCCAGGGAAAACGACAGCGTCATTTTCTTCGACGCCGCCTATGAGGCGTTTATCCGGAGCGACGACGTGCCGCACAGCATTTACGAAATTGAAGGCGCCCGGGATGTGGCGGTCGAATTCCGGAGTTATTCGAAATCGGCCGGGTTTACCGGGCTTCGCTGCGGCTTCGCCGTTGTTCCTCCGGGCGTCAGCGGCGTCGGGCCGGACAGGAAACGGGTGGCGCTCCGCGATATGTGGAACCGACGGCAGACGACCAAATACAACGGCTGCCCGTATATCGTCCAGCGGGCGGCGGAAGCGGTGCACACGCCGGAAGGTCGGAAACAGTGCCGGGCCGTCATCGACCTGTACATGAAGAATGCCGCGAAAATTCGCGACGCCTTCCTTGGCCTCGGCCTGACCGTCGCCGGCGGCGTCGATGCGCCGTATGTCTGGGTGACGTTGCCGGCCGGAATGGATTCCTGGTCGTTTTTTGACGCCCTCCTGAACCGCGCCGAAATCGTCGGCACGCCGGGCGCCGGATTCGGCCCGAGCGGAGAAGGCTATTTCCGCCTGACCGGATTCGGCAATCCGGCCCAGACGGTGGAAGCGGTGGAGCGGTTGAAGACGTTTCGGATGGAATAATAGCGTATACTGTCCTTGGCCTTTTAAAATGATCGCGGACCAGTTTTAGACAAGGCATAAAAGAAGCGCCGGCACTGTTGCCAAAAATGTGCCGACTCTCACCGGTTCTCCTCCCGTTCCCACCATTAATCGCTGCCAACGATAAAAACGGGAGGAGGACTTTTTCATCCCCGGCATGATGCCCCACCAACCTGCGCAGTAAATTCCGCTCGGCACGACATACACATCATTACGCAAACCAACCGTCCGAATCCGGAAAGGGTCTTTCTTCCCGGACCTGGTTTATTTTATTGAATTACCAAGCATGGTTGTGATAATACGGTGACGGTTGAAGCGGGTTGCCGTTTAATACCAGCCTAACATTGCCATGCTGAAACGAAGTGCCAGCGACTTGCCCGGCGCGAGGGAAATTCCTTCCGCCGCACGGATAAATTTTAGCCATGAGCCTGAAAAACATCGTCCGCTTCTGCCTCGAGAATCCGCTTGTCGTGTTTCTCGTCACCCTTTTTGCCGTCGGCTGGGGCGTCTACCATGCGCCCATGAAGGGGGAAATCCCCGGAATAGAGCGGAACCCGGTAGCGGTCGACGCCATCCCGAACCTCGGCGAGAATCAGCAGATCGTCTTTACGGAATGGATGGGCCGTAGTCCCCGCGATGTCGAGGACCAGATAACCTATCCCTTTTCCGTCGCCCTCCTCGGCATTCCCGACGTCAAGACCATCCGCAGTTCGTCCATGTTCGGCCACTCGTCCATATACATTATCTTCGACGAAGGCGCCGACTTTTACGCCACCCGGACCCGCATACTGGAAAAGCTCTCGAGCCTCCCGGCCGGGACCGTGCCGGACGGCGTCACGCCCCGCCTCGGCCCGGACGCTACCCCTCTCGGGCAAATTTACTGGTACACCCTGGAAGGGCGCGATCCCCGGACCGGCGAAGCCCTTGGCGGCTGGAACCTGGAGGAACTCCGGTCCATCCAGGACTGGCAGGTCAAGCGGTTCCTCTCCGCCACCGACGGCGTCGCCGAAGTGGCCAGCATCGGCGGCTACGTCAGGGAATACCACATCGACGCCGACCCGGACGCCCTCCGCCTGGCCGGAATCAGCCTGCACGAACTGAACGCCGCCGCCAAGGCGGCCAACGAGGAAGTCGGCGCCCGCACCATCGAGCGGAACGGCATGGAATACGTCGTCCGCGGCGCCGGGTTCGCGACCACCCTGGACGACTTCGCCGACGCCGTCGTCACGGTGCGGAACGGCACCGCCCTCCGCATCCGGGACGTCGGCGCCGTCTCCTTCGGCCCGGCCCCCCCCCCGGGACGGCGCGCTGGACAAGGG
>JAJQFC010000060.1 GCA_021201355.1 Planctomycetaceae bacterium
GAGCTGCAGCGCGCCGCCACCCCGGAAGAAATTGCCGATCAGATGAGCCTGAACGAGGAACGGGCCGGCGCGGTGCAGAAAGCCATCGGCGCCTCGCATTCGTCCTCCTTCACTTCGCTTGGCCGGAGCCGGGACGACGAGGAGGACCTGGACGAACTCCTTGCCCAGGCCGGAAAACGTTACGATGCCAAGGATCACCAGTCCGCCGCCAACGATGAAACAAGGCTGGAAATCCTCATGTCGTGCCTCGAGCCCCGGGAGGAAGTGGTCATCCGGATGCGCTACGGCATCGGTCGGGAGGAGGCGCTGACCCTGGACGCCATCGGGTACACGTTCAGTCCGCCGATAACCCGGGAACGCGTCCGCCAAATCGAAACGCAGGCGCTGAAAACCATGCTCCGCATCCTGAACGAAGAGGAGCGCAAGGTCTAATAATGGGCACCAACACGGAAATGCTGGTTAAGAACATTGTCGACCTGCCGACCCTGCCGCAGGTCATAACCACCCTCATAACCATGTTGGACGACCCCGATGCCTCGGTCCGCGACATCAACAGCATTATGGGGAAAGACCAGACGCTGGTCGCGAAGATGCTGAAACTGGTCAATTCCGCCTTCTACGCCATCCCGAAGCGGGTGACGTCGGTGTCCCAGGCCATATCCATCCTCGGTTTCAAAACCGTCAAATCCATCGTCCTCTCGGCCAGCATCATCGGCATGTTCGACGGCGACGACGAAGACTTCAACTACCAGGAGTTCTGGGCCAATTCCCTCGGCGTCGGCACCATCAGCCGCTATATCATCCTCAGCCTCTCGGACGATCCGCTGAGCGGGTGCGGATCGCTCCACCCCGATACCGGTTTCGTCACCGGGCTGTTGAGCGGCATCGGCAAGGTGGTTCTGGAGCAATACTGCCACGACGACTTTTCCCAGATAATCCACAAGGCGAAGACGGAAAAGTTGTCCTTCAGCGAAGCGGAGAAGGCGGTCGTCGACACCAGTTACACCTCCATCGGCTACTGGCTGGTCAAACGCTGGAACCTGTCCGAGGACGTGCAGGATCCGATCAAATACCAGGACCGGATCGACGAAGCCGAAAATGAGGTCAAGACCATGGCGGCGGTCATCTCGCTGGCAAAATACCTCTGCCGCCTCAAACACTACGGCCAGGCCGGCGATTTCGACGATCCGCCGAAGCCGCCGAAGGCGGCCGCTCTGGCGCTGGCGTTGTCAAAGGAAACGCTTCCAATGCTCACCGGCGGCCTCGCCGACGAGTTCACCAAGGCCGAAGCGTTCCTTTCCCTCATCCGCACCCACTGATTCCGGCGTGTAACGTTAAGACCATTTTTCACAGCGTGCGCTTCCTTCGGGAAAACCCATTTGCCCGGGCGGGTATTCAGCCCCGGGCGGTGGAGTCGCGCGCGCGTCAAATTAACCGGAAAACCGCCGGTTTTTTCCGCTAATCCTTGACAGACGACTCCCTCCCTTCCTCATCCAAATCCACACGTAGCGATTGCGGCAACCCGGCTGTGGCTCTGTCGTCCGCCGCTTAATTGAGCATAAACGTAATCGGCAGTGGACATTCCCGACCACGTCTATTATAATTTATCAATTACCCGGGGTGTCATGGAATGATTCCAAACGGCTCGATCTCGTTCGTTCTGCACAGCCAAACACGGTGTCGTTCTTCGTCAGGGCGCGTTTGTAACCGAACGGGTATGTCCCGCCCTGAAAAAGTTACAACGGATTATCCGGATGAGTATGCGGATAACCGCAAACCAGCGGCGTAAAACCGCCCGACGCGATCGGCGCACACCGTCGGCGGTGTATCAGGAACGGAAAAGAAATGCATACATCCATCGTGGAATCTATCGGGAACACGCCTCTCGTGGAACTAACCCGGTACCGCGAAGCGCATAACCTCCCCGGCCGCATCGCGGTCAAGCGGGAAGCGGCCAATCCGTTCGGGAGCATCAAGGACCGGGCTGCCCTCGTCATGATTCTCGCGGCCGAGGCGGACGGACTGCTCCGGCCGGGATCGGTCATTATCGAACCGACTTCGGGGAACGCCGGGATCGGCCTCGCCGCCGTCGGCGCCGCCAGGGGCTACCGCGTCATCCTCACGATGCCGGAGACCATGACCCGGGAGCGGCGGCAGCTCCTCGCCGCCCACGGCGCGGAACTCGTCCTCACGGACGGAAAGAAAGGGATGGCCGGCGCCATCGCGAAAGCGCGCGAACTTCTCGAAGCGACGGCGAATTCGTTCATGCCCGACCAGTTCAACAATCCGGCCAACGCCCGGGCGCATTATGCCGGAACCGGTCCGGAAATCTGGCGCGACACCGACGGCGGCGTCGACGCCTTTGTCGCCGGCGTCGGGTCCGGCGGCACTGTCACCGGGGTCGGCCGTTTTCTCAAGGAAAAGCGTCCCGGCGTCCACATTGTCGCGGTGGAACCGGCAGCCAGTCCGGTGTTGTCGGGCGGTTCGCCCGGTCCGCACGGCATCCAGGGCATCGGCGCCGGTTTCGTTCCCGGCGTCTTCGATCGCGCCGTCGTCGACGACATCGTCACGGTAACGGACGACGACGCCCGCGCCGCCGTCCGCGCGGTCCGGTCTCTGGAAGGGCTCCTCGTCGGCGTATCCGGCGGCGCCAATCTGGCGGCGGCTGTGCGGCTGGCGGAACAGGCGGAGTGGCGCGACCGCCTCGTCGTCACCGTTTTCCCGGATTCGGGAGAGAAATATTTATCGCAGGGCCTGTTCGGCACTGTCGAATAGCCGGTGATGGAGACACTGGAACCTGTTCATAACCGGTCTCGTCGCCGTATGTTTCGTCAATCCGGCTCTCGGCGTATTTTTCGCCCGAAACAACGGGTGAAAAATAAGCCTGCCGATTCCACGTCTCCGACTGACGATACCAGTTTTGAAACAGCGTCAAAAAGCCGATAGGCGTTTTTCCGTGATTGTCCCTGAAGGAGCAGGCATGCTGGTGCGAACCGCCCACACCGTAGAACTCGACGACATCGACG
>JAJQFC010000031.1 GCA_021201355.1 Planctomycetaceae bacterium
CAGGACCAGCCAGGAGCAACGATAACGCCGGTCCCTTACCCATTCCCGCCCCCATCAGCCCTTGGATAATCGGCACTTCGGTCAGGGTGGCGAAGTACATGAGCGCGCCGGCGACCGAAGCAAAGGCATTGGCCCGGAGAGAATTTCCACCAAGCGCAAGCGCCACCCACTCGGAAGGAATAAGACCCTCATGGCCGGCGCGGCCAAGCACCAGGCCCGCAATCAAAACGCCGAACAACAGCAGCGGGAGAATTTGCTTGGCAAAGCCCCAGGTCGCTTCGAACCAGTCCCGTAATTCCCCCTCCTGCGAAGCCGTGAGCCAGGCAAGGCCAAGGGAGCCGGCCACGAAAGCGGGGATAACACCGCCAAGAAACGAGATAAGCGCCACCGCTATAGCTACCACACCAACCCGCCACGGAGCAGCCCCGAACCACGAAATGAGCGCCAATCCGTGCACTATCGCCAATGCCGCCGCTATACGCCACTTATTTGACCAAAGCAAGAACCATATGCCCGCATCCGCTTCCGGCTGTGCCCAGTTTGCGAATACCAACACACCGACCATCGAGGCGAAGTATATGACGGTTTGCCAGAGAGGACGGACTGGCGCGGATTCGTCCGGTTCGGCCATCGCCGCCGCCTTTGCCTTTTCCTCTTTGCGGAAGATGAAGTGCATACAGAGACCGATGACGATGCTAAACAACACCGCACCAATCCCACGCGCCAGACCGATTTCCAAACCGAGGACGTTGGCGGTCAGCACGATTGACAAGACGCTGATGGCGGGGCCTGAATAGAGGAAGGTTGACGCCGGGCCAAGCCCCGCACCCATCATGTAGATCCCCGCAAACAGCGGGAGGATGGTGCAGGAGCAGACCGCCAGGAGAGTGCCGGAGACGGAAGCCACGCCGTAGGCCAGCGTCTTATTTGCGTTAGGACCGAGATAGCGCATGACCGAATCCTGTCGGACAAATACACCGACCGCCCCGGCAATGAAGAATGCCGGGACCAGGCAGAGCAGGACATGTTCCCGCGCATACCATTTGACCAGGGCAAGCGACTCAAGGACGGCGTTATCGAACCGCGCCAGCCCTTTTATCGGGTGCGTATCCGACAGAGGCAGGAAGTAAAAAGCCACAAATATCGCGGCAATCCATGCAAATATCTTGAGTTCCCTACGCAGTTCCATTGTGAGTATCCTTACTAATTGGCTATTTGGCTAAAAAGGCAAAGTAGTTATACAAAAAAAGACTGCATGACTCGCCAGCCTTTTTTTATCTGCAATCACATGCTGTCTCGTCACGTTCGGCGGCTACCGATTCCACACAATCAAGGAACTTCAGTACGCAATGACAGCGGAGTTCATAGAAGACCTGCAAGCCCTGTTTTTCGTCACGGATAAGGCCGACGTTACGGAGTTGGGCAAGATGCCTGGACACGGTGGACATATCCGAACCGACCAGTTCGGTCAATTCATTGACGCAGTGTTTTCCCCTGGATAACGCCTCAATAATCGTCAATCGTGACGGATGGGCGAGAGCCTTGAAAATTTCGGCGCTTTCACGCAGCTTGGCTTTTGATTGGCTTGACATATCATTCCTTTCTTGCTTTTTGGCTTATTATACAAATTAACTATCCATGTCAATCGTTTCCCTTCTAGCTTTTACGATTTTTTTTCTGGCCCATTACCTCACCTCTGTGACTCGTTGTAGAGAGTAATGATTTTCCAACCACCCACAATCCTGTTTTTTATGCGAATTATTGAAATATTAAATACCGGTCATCGAAAACTCGTATATCTCGCACCACACAATTAATAAATTAAAGTTTCAATAAATATGTAGTTCTTTGAAATTTGCAATCTATGCAAATCGTTTTTTATACTGATTTATATCCGTAGTTCCATTATTCCACGGACAATTTCTCCATAATAATCCACATTAAATTGAATTTAATATTGCAATTCGATTTTTGTGAGGTAAATTATTCTTACACGTTGGTTACAATTAGCAGGCCTATGGCCTCCACTTTCCTTCGAATAACAACTCTCGCATCCACTCTCTTTATGGTTATGGCAAGTATGGGACACGCGTTGATGGGCATTCTCAACGAAGATTCCGTGCGTGGAGAACCAGTGAAAAAGACGTGGAACACGCCGAACCAGCTCTTCGCAAAGTTGCGCTTGCAACTGCCTGCTTTGTCGAAGGCGGAAAAGAAGGCGGCTGAATACATCCTTGGAAACCATGAGGATTTGTTCAACCTCAACCTGCACGAACTGGCGGAGGCGTCCGGCTGCAGCCAGGCCGCGATTATACGCATGTGCAAAGAAATCGGCCTGGACGGATTTAAACAGTTACGGGCCGAACTGAATCGGCAGACTCCCGTCTCGGAACACGAACTTTTCCCCAAAAACGACAACGGCGCCGATGGAATCGGCGTCAATATGGCGGATATTCTTCAGGAGGTGTTCAGCTACAACGTCCGGAGTTTGCAGGACACCTTCGCACTCTACACCGAAGAATACGACAAGGCCCTGAAAGCAATCGCCGTGGCCCGGCATTTGGCCTTTTTCTCCATCGGCAACGCCTCAATGCCCTGCCAATACGCGTACATAATGTTCAAGCGCATCGGCTACGACTGCACGGCCAACATCGACCCCGACATCCAGATGTTGAGCGCGGCCAATTTACGGCCGGGGGACGTTGCCATTGCCATTTCACATACCGGCCAAACCCGCCATGTGGTCGCCGCCACGGAACTGGCCCAGCGAAACGGCGCCACGACAATTTGCATAACGAAAAACGCCAAATCGGCCCTGACCAAAGTCAGTGACATCCACCTGTTCACATCCACGGTGGATCTGTCGCCGAACATGGAACTGGTTGCCAGGCGCGTTTCCGAATACGCCATCGTCGAAGCCTTCTACCATGCGATACGGAAATTGAAACCGGAGATGGAAACGTTGGTCCATGAGGGATCGCTGGCGATGCGAACCAATAAACTGCCCGGTTTTGTGAAGAAAAATACTGCCGCCGAATAGCGGTTGTTAAACGCATTGCCCCAAAAAAATGTCGTGGCGCCCGTACAGCGGTACTGCACCGCCTGTAGAGGAATGTATTGTCTTGAACGGGCATTTTCGCGCCAGAATAAAAGGATTTCCCATTACTTGACACGAGCGGCCCGTGGTGGTGAAAGCGGGTGGGACGATGGATCGGGTCGTCCGTAAGGTGTCGAAGTATAGCGGAACCTCGATGATCCTCACTGCCGTGGCGCAGTGTTTGATACTCAATTCGGTAGCTGTGCGGTTTTTTTCGTTCACTTTTCGAGGGAGCAGGTAATGAAGAAAAACATTTTGGCAGTTGCGTTCCTGGCCGTTTTCGTGGCCTTGACGGGAGTGACGCTCGCGGGAGAAAAGCTGATTGTCATCATCACGCCGTCCCATTCCAATCCCTTCTTCAAGACCGAGGCCGATGTGGCTGCGGCGAAGGCGAAGGAACTCGGCTATGCCGTCCAGTCGTACTCCCACGACGACGACGCCAGCAAACAGTCCAACTACTTCGACACCGCCATCGCCAACAAGGCGGCGGCCATCATTCTGGACAACGCCGGCGCCGACGTCACCATCGCCGCCGTCCAGAAGGCCAAGGACGCGGGAATCCCCACCTTCCTCATTGACCGCGAAATCAACGCCACCGGCGTGGCCGCCGCCCAAATCGTCGCCAACAACTACCAGGGCGTGCAGTTGGTGGCGGAATTCTTCGTCGAGCAGATGGGTGAGGAAGGCGAATACGTCGAACTCGTCGGCCGCGAGTCCGACACCAACGCCGGCGTCCGTTCCCGCAGCTATCACGACGTTATCGACCAGTACCCGGACATGAAAATGGTGGCCCGGCAGAGCGCCAACTGGAGCCAGCCCGAAGCGTTCAGCAAGATGGAATCCATCCTCCAGGCCAACCCGAACATCAAGGGCGTGATCAGCGGCAACGACACTATGGCCATGGGCGCCATGGCCGCTCTTAAGGCGGCCGGCAAGGGCAATGTCATCGTCGTCGGCTTCGACGGCTCGAACGACGTCCGCGATTCCATCATCGCCGGCGACATCAAGGCCACCGGCCTGCAGCCCGCCGCGCGCATCGCCGCCATGGCGGTCGAGCAGGCGGACCAGTACATCAGGACCGGTTCCACCGGACAGGATGAAAAACAGCTCGTGGACTGCGTCCTCATCACCAAGGACAACGCCGCCAAGCTTGACAACTTCGCCATGCAACCCTAGTCCGCCCTGTGAATCGGCGGCCGGTCGTCCGGCCGGCCGCCGATCCCGGCACCATGTATACTTCACTGACACGGTACGCTCCGGGCCGTCGCCGGGAAAGTGGCAAGAGTCCCGGCTGGCGTATTCCGACCGGTTTTTGTCGATTATACGCCGAGGGAACGTGTGACGCTTTCCCCGGCGGGAAGACGGTCGTGTCGAACCACTTTTAGCCATTCCGGGAGCTATAGAAATGCGCCTGCTCATTGCACTCGCCGTCCTCGCGGTTTTTCTCGGTCTTTCCACCACCGTCGTCGAGAACCAGGCGCCGGCGGCCAGGACCGACGGCGGCATCGAAGTCTACTTCTCCGCCGACCAGTTCGACGCCGAAGGGTATGTTGCCAGCATATGGGAGTCGCGGGTTCTTCCGTACATGACGGAAAAGGCCGTCGATATTGTCCAGCTTCGCGACGCCCTCACTGCCGATCCGGCGGCGGCGGGAGAGCGCTATGGCTTCCGGGCGGTGGCTGAACACAACCCGTACAATTTCTCCGTCAAGGGCAGGGTGAAAATCCTTTCGGCCAACGTCAAGTCGAAGAACGGCAGAGTCGAAGCCGACGCCCAGCCGTACGACGGGGAAGCCGACATCATTATGCAGATCGGTCCCATCTTCAGGGGGACGGCGATACGGGACATGCTGAATTTCGTCTCCTTCGACGATTTCAAGAATCAGGTCGAGTTCGCCAAACTCGCCTCGCAACTGAACAATCATGTCCGCGACACGGTCGTAGCGCCTGTCGGTCTTCCCGGGGACGGCGGAGTGGGGCGGGAATTCGATATAATCGCCGCGACAACGTACGAACCCGGTAAACCGCTCTTCACGGTTGTGCCTGTCGTTCTCGGCCCGGTAGCGGAGTAAAGCATGGAAGAGATCGTTCTGGAAGCCAGGGGAATGACGAAAAAATATCCCGGCACCACCGCCCTGGACAACGTGGATTTCGACGTCTATAAGCGCGCCGTCAATGTTCTGGTGGGCGAGAACGGGGCGGGCAAATCGACGTTGATGAAAATCCTCGCCGGTGTCGAGGAAGCGACGGCGGGCCGGATACTGCGTAAAGGCGAGGAGATCCGCTACGGTTCGCCCTCCGAAGCGCGCGCCCACGGCGTCGGCATTGTCTTTCAGGAGTTGAATCTGGTCCCCAACCTGTCCATTGCCGAAAACATGTTCATGGCCAGGGAGATTATGAAAAACAGGTTCTCCGTCGATCACAAACGACAGGAGGAGGAGGCCGCCAAGTCGCTCCGCCGTTTGCAGCTCAACCTACCGCCGTCCACCCTTGTATCCAGTCTCGGCATCGGGCAACAGCAGATCGTCGAGCTGGCAAAAGCCCTGTACGGCGACGTCGACATCCTCATCATGGACGAACCGACGTCGGCCCTCAGTGAGCAGGAAGTCGCCGTGCTGTTTGAGATCATCGCCGATCTGAAGGCGCACGGCACCGCCATCATCTATATTTCGCACCGCTTCGAAGAGATTATGGAAATCGGGGACTACATCACGGTTTTGCGGGACGGAAAACTTATCTCCACCGCCAGGGTGAAGGACATCGACATCCACTGGATTGTCCGGGAGATGACGGGCGAGGAAGAAAAGCCGCCGCCGCCCCGCGAAAAACGCTGCGGCAAGGTGCTCCTGGAAGTCAACCACTTGCGTCTCCCCAACCTCACCGGCGGCTACAAGGTTAACGACGTTTCCTTTACCCTGCGAGAAGGGGAAATACTCGGCATCTACGGTCTCATGGGAGCGGGGCGGACGGAAATACTGGAATGCCTCATCGGCGCGCAGCCGGACGCAACCGGGGAAATTATTCTGGATGATCGCAAGATTACCAGTTCCCGCATCGACCAGCGGATCACCGAAGGTTTTTCCCTTATTCCCGAAGACAGGAAAAACCAGGGCATTGTCCAGACCTTTACCATAGCCGACAACATGACCCTTGCCAGCCTGTCCCGGTACTCCCGGCGCTTCACCATATCGAACGCCCGGGAGAACCAGGTCGTGGACGACATGATCCGGGAACTGGCCATCAAAATCGGCTCCAAGAAACACCTGATCACCTCGCTCTCCGGAGGCAACCAGCAAAAGGTCATCGTCGGGAAAAACCTCCTGACCAACCCGAAGGTTTTACTGATGGACGAGCCGACGCGGGGCATCGACGTCGGGGCCAAAAAAGAGATGTTCGACATCATCCGAAAACTCACCGACGAGGGACTTGGCATCATCATGGTCTCGTCGGAACTGAAGGAAATGCTCACCATTCCGGACCGTGTCCTGGTTTTGAACAAAGGCCGTTTGATCGGCGAATTCGAGAGGGAGGAACTAAGCCAGGCCAAACTCCTTATGGCATCGGATTCCAAATAAAACCTGGACTGGAACAACCCCGATTACACGCCGCCGCATGAAAGGTATCGACGATCATGAGCACGACCACGCTCGATTCCGGAAAACACAAGATTTCCGCCACCCATGTCCTGATACAATTGAGGACTTTCGGGGTTCTCATACTTCTCTGCGTGTTCTTCAGCGTGATGGCGCCGAACTTCCTCACCTACGGGAATATTCCCATCCTGGCCAAACATATCGCCGTCAATGCGATACTGGCCATGGGTCTTGTTTTCGTTCTCCTGACGGGCGGCATCGACCTGTCCATCGGCTCGGTCGTCGGCCTGGCCGGGATGATCGCCGGCGGGCTTATCTACGAAGGAATGCCGCTACGGACGTTCGGCGTCACCCTCTACCTCAATGTTCCCGCCATTATCGTCGTGTCGATTTTACTCGGCATGGTGATTGGACTGGTGAACGGCTGGGTTATCACCAAATTTTCCGTCGCGCCGTTCATCGTCACCCTCGGCATGATGTACATAGCCCGCGGCTTCGCCCTGCTCCGTTCCAACGGCGCGACCTTCCCCAACCTGCAAGGATCGGCGGCGCACAACACGACCGGGTTCCCCATTCTCGGCGCGGCGCGCTTCTACGGCATTCCCCTGAGTGTGTGGATAACCGTGGTGCTGGCCGTTTTCTTCATCTACCTGGCGCGTAAAACGCCGTTCGGACGGCATGTCTACGCCGTCGGCGGCAACGTCACCGCTTCGCGGCTGTCCGGCATTAACGTCAGGAAGGTGACGATCTGGGTCTATATGATTTCCGGGATGACCGCCGCCCTGGTCGGCCTCATCGTCACGTCCGAACTCGTCGCGGCCCACCCCGCCACCGGCACCTCGTATGAAATGAACGCCATCGCCGCCGCCGTCCTGGGCGGGACGTCCCTCGCCGGCGGGCGCGGCACCATTGGCGGCACCCTGGTCGGCGCCTGCACCATCGGCGTATTGAACGACGGCATGGTGATGATGGGCGTGTCCGAATTCTGGCAAACCGTCATCAAGGGCGTCGTTATTATCGCGGCGGTCATCCTCGACCAGATTCAGGCCGAAATCCAGCGGCGCTCCGCCATGGCGAAATTGTAGAAATTACGGATTGGCATTCATAGACAAGGAGAATAACGGTGGACATTTTGAGGAAGAAGACAGTGTTCGGCGTCATCATCGGCGTCCGGGGATTTTTCAATCCGAAATTAGCGGTGGGCGACCGCGAAGCCCTGTACGGGCTCTTGAAGGAAATCGGCTCCGACTATGTCACCCTTGAGCCGGAAGCCACCTCGTCCGGAGCAATCGAAACGCTCGAGGATGCGAAAAAGCTGGCCGAACTGTTCAAGTCCCGCCGCGACGACATTGACGGCATCCTCGTCCTCCTGCCGAATTTCGGCGACGAGCAGGCGGTGGCGGAAACGATCCGGGAATCCGGGCTGCGCGTTCCCGTCCTGGTGCAGGCGTCGAACGACGAGGTGGACAAGGTCGATCTTTCCGGCCGCCGGGACGCGTTCTGCGGCAAATTGTCAGTATGCAACAATCTTCGCCAGTACGGCATACCCTTCACCGACACCACGCTCCACACCTGCGATGTCGCCGGACCCGCCTTCAGGCAGGACGTCCTCGATTTTGCCGCCCTGTGCCGCACCGTGCGCGGCCTTCGTTCGGCCAAAATCGGCGCCCTCGGAACGCGTCCGGCCGCCTTCCAGACCGTGCGCTGCAGTGAAAAGCTGCTCCAGGCCAGCGGCATCAAGGTCATTCCGGTCGACATGTCCGTCATCATCGCCGCCGCCCAAAAGGTGGGGACGGAGGAAGCCGAGTACAAGGGGAAGCTGGACGAGATACGCGCGTATGCCGACATGGATCCGAAGCCGGAGATTCTCGAACGAATCGTGAAATACTCCGTGGCTGTCGACCGTTTTGTCCGGGACAACGATCTCGACGCCACCGCCGTCCAGTGCTGGGATTCGCTTGAAAACAACTTCGGCTGCGGTTCCTGCCTGACGCAGAGCATGATGTCGAACCGCCTGACGCCGTCGGCCTGCGAGGGCGACGTCGCCGGCGCCGTGTCCATGCTGGCCCTGACCCTGGCCTCGGCCCAACCGGCGGCGCTTCTCGACTGGAACAACAACTACGGCGACGAACCGGATATTTGCGTCAGCACCCACTGCGGCAACTATCCGGCGGACTTTATGGGAGTGAAACCGAAGGTTGGCGTCATGGGCGTTCTGTCGACAAGCATCGGTCCCGACATCTGCTTCGGCGCGGTAAAGGGGACGGTGCAGCCGGGCGACATGACCTATTTCCGCCTCTCGACCGAAGACGCCGGCGGCTACATCAAGGCCTACGTCGGCGAAGGCGAATTCATCGCCAAACCGTTCGAGATGGACGGCGGCATAGCCGTATGCCATGTCGAAAAGATGCGGAAGCTTTTCCGTTTCATGTGCGCGAACGGCTTCGAACACCACGTCGCCATATCCAGAACGCGCACCGCCCGCATCGTCCACGAAGCGGTGACCAAATATTTCGGGTGGCACACCTACTGGCACAACATGCCTGAAGAACTGATTGTGCCGATGCTGTAGGCGGACGGGGCCGTTTATGAAACGGCTGTAATTGCCAAGGTTCGGACTATAGCGAATTAAGAAACTTCGTAAAAGTACGGATTCGTTGCGCCATCGCCCTTACGTGAGCTTTCGCCCATACCGCCGGGCGAAACCCAGCTACCGGTCGAGCTCGGATCTAAATCCTCTTTCACAGGATTTCTTACATTGCATTATAGAGCCAACATGGACACGGCAAGGCTGAACGTTCCGTCCTTGTCGGTAATTTCGACGCGTCCGTTATACTGTTCGACGACCTGCCGTATGCTCGCGAGGCCGACGCCTTTTCCTTTATTGTAGGCGCCGGAGACGTAATTGTTTGAAATTTCGAAGACAATGTACTGCCTGCTCGGTTTCGCCTCGAAGGCAATGAACCCGCCATCGCCGAGCGGCGCCGCGGCCTTGAGCAAATTTTCCAGCGCGTTCCCCAGTACCAGGGAAATATCGGCCTTGGACACGGCGATCTTTTCCGGAACAAATGCCTTTGCCACGCAGTTGACGCCGTGTTTTTCCGCCTGGAAAAATAGGACGACACCACCGCGTTGACGGTGCGGTTTTCGCAAAACGGCTTGATCGCCGTCTGGCCGCTGGCGGCGGAGACGGCGGAGAGTTCCCGCAGGATGCCGTCGTAATCGCGCTCTCGGGCCAGCTCCTCCAGGTGGACGATAAGGTGGCGGAAATCGTGGCGGAGGCGCTGGAGCCGGGCTTCCTTCTCGGCCAGTTCCCGATCATAAAACTCGTAGGTCTCCGCCAGCCGCTCCGAGGCCGCCAGGCGCTGGCCGAGGACCGTTTTGTCATGATGGTTGACGAGGAACAGGTACATGGATACGAAATAGGCGACGATGCTGAGCGGCATGAGGACCGCCAGTTCCTTGATGAGCGGTAGTTCGGGCGAGTGGGCGAGAACGGCATTGGTGAGGCCGCCCATGACGGTGAGGAGGATGGGCGGCAGTCCGACGAGGTACCAGCTCTGGTTCGCGGCCAGGTCGAGCATGCGGATGACCTTGCTCCTGACGTAGCGAAAGAGGAGCGGGGTGGCGGCGACGAACACGACCGGATGGAGCCAGACGATTATCCGGACCGCCTCTTCCGCCGGCAACCCGATAATGGGAATAAGCAGGTAGAGAAGGGTGAGCCGGGTGGTTTGGGTGGAGGCGAGGATAAGCGAACCGCACAGGAAAATCCGGGAATAACTGTCGTTCGTCGCGAACACCCGGTAGCACCACATGCACAGCGCGACATACCCGGTTATCACGACGGGCACGAGGAGCGGCCAACCGGATTGAATCCAGAACGCGATCGGCCACAACGCCGTCATTAGGACGAACATGAGGAACAACCGCAGGGGGTTGCGGGTTTTTAAATGGAGATAATAGAGGGCGTGCGTCGAGTTGATCAGGAGCGTGGAAAAGATGAAGGGAAAATCGGTAATAATATTCATTACGTCGTACCGCTTTCATCGGCAGGAATGATGTGATGCTCACGCCCGTCCGGGCTCGTTATGAAGACGCGGAGGCGGGCGGAAAGCCTTACACGCCCTTTCTCACCGCCTCGAAGAAAAGACGCGAAACCTCGTTCCGGTACGGCCGGCTGACAGGGATGGCGACGCCGGTATCCATGTACATATGGTAGTTTTTCATTGAAGCGACGCGGGCCAGGTTGACGACATAGGATTGATGGACCCGTACAAAGGACGGCGGCGTCACCGGCATGATGTCGCCGTATTTGCCGAACCGCACCACCAGCGGGCCGTTGTCGCCGCAGACATGGACATGCCGCCCCTTCATTTCGACGTAGACGATGTCGCCGGCCTTCAGTTGCAACACTTCCGGCCCGTTCTTCACCGCCACATAATGCACTTCCTCTTTTTCCAGCCGCGACAGGCAGGTTTCCAAAACCGCGCCGAGCGTCTCCGGGCGGATCGGCTTGACCAGATAATTCACCGCATTGACGCCGTAACCGTGGACGGCATAGTCACTGGAGACGGTGAGAAAGACGATCTGGCACTTTTCATTGCGCGTCCTCATGGCCCTCGCCACATCCATGCCGTTTCGCGCCGGGAAAAAGATGTCCAAAAACACGATGTCGAAACAGCGCTTCTGAAACGCTTCGAGAAACAGATCCGGATCGCTGAACAGGGCGATTTCATGCCGAACGCCCAGCGTTTCCAAACAGGCGGTGCATTTCTCCATTGTGTCGCGGAGAAAGGATTCGTCGTCATCCACCAGGGCAATGATCACACGCCGCATAGGCAGTTCCATTCCAGTGCAAAATAATCGTGTCTTGACGACAACAATTATATCGCCGTGTAAAAAAGCGCAAGTCGTACCGCATTTTTGATCGAAGAGACGTCATTTTTGACCTGTCCGCATGGCGTCCGCGCCCTTTGTCACAAATTACCGAATCTACAGCATTCTTGACAGGCCCGCCGCATTGACCGTCAGGGACGGATCGGGAAACTACGGTACGCCGGCCGCACCGGCCCCGGCGACGCCCTGGTTTCATCAATGGAGACGCCATGAAGACGATACGTGCCGCCGTAACGGTCCTTTTCTTCGCCGCTGCCGCGTTCATTGCCGACATGGCCGGAGCGGTGGATTACTCCGATCCCGCCCGCTGGATATCGAGGCCGTCCGCCGAACTGCCGGTGGACGTCATCTACCTCTACCCGACCGCCTGGCAGGCCACCGCCAGCGACCCGATGTACTGCGAGGTGGACAACCCGAACATGGTCGCCCGCGCGAAAGCGATTTACGAGACGCAGGCGTCCGCCTACGAAACCGTGGCAAACGTCTATGCCCCGTTCTACCAGCAGATGAATATCGCGAAAACCCTCGGAAGCGGCATGCCGAACGACCAACTGGAGGAAACCATCGCCGCCGGGCCGGCCCTGGACGTCACCGAGGCGCTGGATTACTACTTCGCAAACTGCAACAACGGGCGGCCGTTCATCCTGGCCGGCCATTCGCAGGGAACCCAGGTCATGATGGTCGCCATGACCGACTACTTTACAAAACATCCCGAATTGCGGGACAGGATGGTGGCGTCGTACCTCATCGGCTATTCGGTCACCGACGACTTTCTCGCCGATACCGGCTTGCCGTTCGCCGCCGGCGCCGACGACACCGGCGTCGTGGTCTCGTGGAACACGGAAGCGCCCGGAACCACCGGGAGCCCGGTACTGCTCCCGGGCGCCCACGTCATCAATCCGATCAACTGGGCCACCGACGCCACCTACGCCGGAAAGGAGGAAAACCTCGGCGCCTTCCTTCCTGACGCGGACGGCGTCTACCATCTGGTGCCGAATTTCGCCGACGCCTGGATCGATCCGGCCACCGGCGCCCTGAATACCGGCGTCGACCCGAATTCGGTCGATCCCATTTCGCCGCCGTTCCCAAGCGGTTCGTTCCATGGCTATGACTACCAGTTCTACTACGCCAATCTCAGGCAGAACGTCCTGACCCGCTCCCTCGCCTACCTCAACCGGCCCTACGCCGCCCTCTACAGCGCCGCCCTTAGGAGCGGCGTCCAGGCGACCCGAACGTTTGCGAAGGCCGTGCCGTCGTTCCTGGACCGGCACGCCGCCGGAGACGGGGAGGCGCCGACGGTTGCCGCCGACGCGGCGCTTTCCTCGCCATGCCTGCCGAACCGCTCCGCTGTGGAAATTTTCGCCTCACCCTTCGGCAACTGGCTCGAGCAGAAAACCCGGGACGGCTATTCGGGGTACGATATACGCGGCGGCGGCATCGCCGTCGGCGCCGCCCTGACCCGGGGCGCCTTCACCATCGGCGTGGCATCGGGCTACAGCCGCCAACGGACGACGCTGTCCGGGCTGGACGGGCGGGTGGACGCCGACATCTTCCACGCCCTGGTCTTCGCCGGAGTCCGCCTCGGCAACGTTTTCCTGGAAGGAACGGCGGGATACGGCCGCTCGTGGAACGACGCTGACCGGTCGACGCCCTACGGCGCGCTTGGCCCGTTCTCCTATACCGCCGATTTCACCCAGACCATGTGGTCCGCCGGCCTCCGCGTCGGCTATAGTGCGGCGCTGCCCGGCGGCGTTCGCCTGATCCCGTCCATCAGCCTCGACGCGGCGACGGTCCGGTCCGGCGCCGTTACCGAATCGGGAACGATGGCGGCGTTCCGTCTCGACAAGGCGCGGTACACCTCGGTGGAACTGCCGGTCTCACTCAGGATGGAAAAACACTTCTCCCGCCGCGGCGGCAGTGTGACGCCGTGGTTCGAGGCGGCCTGGATTCCCGAACTGGGCGATCATCGTCCGGAGGCGACCACCCGTTTCACCGGCGCCTCGGCGGCGGGCGCCTTCCGCGCCGCCGCCGCCGCGTCCAGAACGCGCGGACGCGTGGCCGCCGGGGTCCGGGGCACGGTCGGACGCGTTTCGCTGGACGTCGGGTACACCTTCGAGTTTTCCGGATCGTCTTCGAATCACGGCCTTCAGGCCGGAATCGGGACGTCGTTTTAGCGGCGGCTGCCTACGTCGTTTCGGGCGCCAAAACGTCGATAAACCGCCTCCGCGGAAAGCAAAATATTCGCACGAAACCACATCCAGAGTAATTCCGAAACTTTCGCGATAGACGGATATGGCCGGACCATCCTCCTTCCAGACGGAAGAGTACCATTCAAATTAAAACTCACTAAAAAAGGGAAAGGACCTGATTGTCCTTTCCCTTCTGTATTCGGTATCGAAGCGTTTCCCGGTGGTTAGGCCTCGCCGCCCAACTCCCGGATCATCGCCGGGACGACCTCGAACAAGTCACCGACCACGCCGTAGGTCGCGACCGAGAAGATGGGCGCGTCCTTGTCCTTGTTGATGGCTATGATAGTGTCGGCCGACGACATGCCGACCAGGTGCTGGACCGCGCCGGAAATGCCGCAGGCGATGTACAGCTTCGGCTGCACCGTCTTCCCGGTCTGGCCGACCTGGTGGGAATAGGGCATCCAACCGGCGTCGACGGCGGCGCGGGACGATCCGACGGCGGCGCCGAGAAGCTTCGCCAGCTTTTCAATAAGGACGAAGTTCTCCGGCTTCTGCATGCCGCGACCGCCGGAGACGATGATGTCGGCATCGACGAGGTTTACCGTGTCGGTGATTTCCGGCAGCCAGTCGAGGCGTTTCGTGCGGGAACGGAGAAGCTTCCCTTCCGCGTTCATCTTGACGACGCTGCCGTTCCGGCCGCCGTCCTTTTCCGCCGCCTTCATGACCTTGTGGCGGACGGTGGCCATCTGCGGGCGGTTGTTGACGCAGAGAATGCTCGCCATGATGTTGCCGCCGAAGGCGGGCCGCGTCTGGAGGAGGAGCCGTTCCGGCGTGATGTCGAGGCCGGTGCAATCGGCCGTCAGGCCGGTGTGGACGAGGACGGCAACCCGGGCCAGGAAGCTCCGGCCGATGGCGGTGGCGCCGGCCAGGAAGATTTCCGGCTTTTTCTTGTCGATGAGGTCGGCGACGACCTGGGCATACGGTTCGGACGCGTAATGCTTGAGGGCCGGATCGTCCACCTGGATGACTTCGTCCACCGGGTATTCGAGGAGCTCCTTCACGGCCGCGTCCATGTCGTGGCCGAGGACGAGGACGGTGAGGGGGACGCCGAGGGTGTCGGCGAGTTCACGGCCCTTGCCGATCAGTTCGTGGACGACGCCCTGGATGACGCCGTCGATCTGTTCGCCGAAGACCCAGACGCCCTTGTAGGCGGAGAGGTCGGCGGCGGCCTTTTTTTCTTCCTTGCGGAGGGTGATGGCGCCGAATTTGCAACTGTCCGGGCAGGCGCCGCAGAAGGTGCAGGCGTCGTTGACGACCGCCAGGCTGCCCTGCATGGACAAGGCGCCGAAAGGACAGACCTTGACGCAGGCCTGGCAGCCGACGCATTTTTCAGCATTGATTATAAGAGCGTTTTCCGACATCGTGCGATTCCTTGTGCTGTCGCGTTTTCGCGTGTGTAAGAGGTGGACGGGTTCGTTGGCGTTGAAACATGCGGGAAGGGCCGCACCGGTCCGCGCCAGACTTCGGCGCAATAAAACCGGGTCGCCGAATTCCCGAGGCGCCTACCCGATCTGCAGTTCCTTGATCTTCCCGACAAGAATCTTTCCGGCTTCGCCCGCGGTCTCGGCCTGGATGATTTCCCCGCCCGTCCGGCGCGGCGGCGAGAAGGTGCGGTTGACCGCCGTCGGCGATCCCTTCAATCCGACCTTTTCCGGATCGGCCTCGATGTCGGCTTCGCTCCACACGGTGATTTCCGCTTTCTTCGCCCGCATCTTCCCCTTTAGGGACGGCAGGCGCGGCTCGTTGATTTCCTTGACGACGGTGAGGACGGCGGGGAGTTCAACTTCGAGAACTTCTTTGCCGGTCTCCATCAGACATTCGACAACCGCCCGGCCCTTTTCGATTTCGCGGATTTTCGAGACATAACAGGCCTGCGGCCAATCGAGGTGGCAACTGATGCCGGGGCCGACCTGGGCGGTGTCGCCGTCGATGGCCTGTTTGCCGGCGAGGACGACGTCCGGGTTGATTTTCTTCATCGCCTGCGACAGGGTCAGGCTGGTGGCCCAGGTGTCGCCGCCGGCGAAGGCCCGGCTGCACAGAAGGACGGCCTCGTCGGCGCCGAGGCTGATGGCTTCGCGGAGGGCCTTTTCCGCCTGCGGCGGGCCCATCGTGACGATGATGACCTTGCCGGAGCCGAGGCGCTCCTTGATGCGGACGCCTTCTTCGATGGCGTAGGCGTCGAAGGGATTGATGATGGACTCGACGCCCTGGCGGACCAGCGTGTTCGTCACCGGGTCGATGCGGACGTCGGTGGTGTCCGGAACCTGCTTGATACAGACTACGATGTTCACTGTCTACTCCTTGTGAGTGGCCGGGTTCCCCCGTGGGGAAACCCTGTTCTTCAATGAAGAAAAGAGATTTTTATATCCATACCGTTTTATCTATTGCCTTGCCGGATAGTGCGTATGGGACGGCCCGATCGGCCGTCCCATACGTGAGTATTCAATTATATACTTCCCGCAAAAAGAACGCAATTGCGGCGTTACGGCAAACGCGTTATTTCCGCGCCGCTTCCTTGATGAGCGCGAGGGCGATTTCGTCGCGCTGAATCTGGTTGGTGCCTTCGTAAATCTGGGTGATCTTGGCGTCGCGGGCGTATTTTTCGATCGGGTATTCCTTGGTGTAGCCGACGCCGCCGAAGACCTGGATGGCGTCGATGGTGACCTTCATCGCCACGTCCGAGGCGAAGCACTTCGACATGGCACTGGCGCCGGTCGGACGCTTGGCGCCGGCGTCGATCCAGCGGGCGGTGGCGTAGACGAGGGCGCGGGCCGCTTCGACCTGCATGGCCATGTCGGCGAGCATCCACTGGAGGCCCTGGTTGGCGATAATCGGCCGGCCGAACTGTTTCCGCTGGCGGGCGTAGTCGATGGCGAGGTCGAGGGCGCCCTGGGCGATGCCGAGGGCCTGGGAGCCGACGCCCGGGCGGGAATTGTCGAACGTCTTCATGGCGGTCATGAAGCCGGTGCCTTCGCGGCCGAGGCGGTTGGCGGCGGGAACGCGGAGGTCCTGGAAGATGAGTTCCCGCGTGCAGGAGGCGCGGATGCCCATCTTGTCTTCCTTCTTCCCGAAGGTGAAGCCGTCCATGCCTTTTTCAAGGACGAAGCAGGAGCAGCCGCGGGCGCCCTTGGCCTTGTCCGTCATCGCGAAGATGGAATAGATGTCGGCCTCGCCGCCGTTCGAGATGAACAGCTTGGTGCCGTTGATGATGTAGTCGTCGCCGTCCCGGACGGCGGTGGTGCGCATGCTGGCGGCGTCGGACCCGGCGTCGGGTTCGGTGATGCCGAAGGCGGCCAGGGTGCCGGAGGCGATGCGCGGGAGCCAGCGCTTCTTCTGCTCGTCGTCACCGGAGATGAGAATCGGCAGGGTGCCGAGGGCGGTGCCGGCAAAGGACAGGGAAATGCCGCCGCAGTACTTGGACAATTCCTCGGTGACGAGGCACATGTTCATGATGCCGGTGTCGCCGGCGCATCCGCCGTATTCGTCCGGGATGTAGACGCCAGTCAGGTCGGCGTCGGCGATGGCCTTGAAGACGTCGTGCGGGAAGGCCTGTTCCTCGTCGTACTGGGCCCGGACCGGGATAATCTTCTTTTCGCCGATTTCCCGGGCGGTGTCGATCATCATCTGCTGTTCTTCGGTGAAGAAATATTCGAGCATTTCCTAATCTCCTGTGGTGGGGATGGTCCGGCCGATGGCGTCGCAAAAGCCGCGACAGCCGAAATGCCGGACGTCCCCGAAAATGGGCCTTGCGGAAGGCCTCGCGTCGTCACTCGGGCGTGGACGGCGCGCGGCATTGCCGTCCCGGCGAGAAAAGTCTAGCCGTCGAACCGGCCCAGGCAAAGGGTGGCGTTATGGCCGCCGAAGCCGAGGTTGTTCGACAGGGCATAGCGGATTTCGCGCTTTTTCGGCTGGTTCGGCGTCACGTCTATGTCGCACTCCGGGTCCGGAGTGTGGTAATTGATGGTCGGCGGAACGACCGACTCGCTGATGGCCTTGGCGGTGAAAATCGCCTCGACCGCCCCGGCGGCGCCGAGAAGATGGCCGGTATGGCCCTTCGTCGAACTGACGGAGACGTCCTTCGTGCGGGAACCGAACACCTGGTTGATGGCGGTGGCTTCGGTCCGGTCGTTGAAGGGGGTGGAGGTGCCGTGGGTGTTAATGTAGTCGATGTCGTCCGGGGTCAGCCCGGAATCCTTGATGGCGATGGAGATGCTGCGGACGGCGCCGTTGCCGCTCGTTTCCGGGGCGGTGATGTGGTAGGCGTCGTCCGTAAAGCCGTAGCCGAGGACTTCCGCATAGATTTTCGCGCCACGGTTTTTGGCGTGTTCCAGCTCTTCCAGAACCAGGGTGCCGGAACCTTCTCCCATGACGAAGCCGTCGCGGTCCTTGTCGAACGGCCGGGAGGCCGTTTTCGGATCGTCATTCCGGCTTGACAGCGCGCCCATGTTAATGAAGGCGCCGAGGCCGAGGACGGAAATGCCCGCTTCCGACCCGCCGGCGAGGATGACGTCCGCTTCGCCCCACTGGATGTGGCGCATGGCGAGGCCGATGGCGTGGGTGGAACTGGCGCAGGCGGTGACGGTGGAGTAGTTCGGCCCCTTGAAATTGAGGTCGATGGCGAGTTGCCCCGGAGCGTCGTTAATCATGAGAAGGGGAATCGTAAACGGGCTGATGCGCCGCGGCCCTTTGGCGACGTACCGCTCGTACTGATCCTCGATGGAGCGGATGCCGCCGATGCCGGAGGCGTAGACGATGCCGGCCCGTTCCGGGTCGAAGGAGCCCGGGTCGAGTTTGGCGTCCGCGACCGCCATCTTGGCGGAGCCCATGGCCATGTGGACAAAGCGGTCGGTGTGCTTCGTCTCTTTTGGGTCCATCCACTGGGTTGGGTCGTACCCTTTGACCTCGTGGGCGAAATGGACCGAGAATTTCGAATGATCGAGGAGGGTTATTTCGCCGACTCCGGACACGCCGTCCAGAAGATTTTTCCAGGTGGTGTCCAGTTCGTTGCCGATGGGCGTAACGCAGCCCATTCCGGTAATAACCACACGGCGCCTGTGCGCGTCGGGCATCGGTGACGTTCCTTTCCAATGGAGTGTGATTCACGCGTGACGACGGCGGGCCGGTGCGCCCGGAACTGTCTGTTCGGGCGGTCCGGCCGGGAAAAGGACGATCCGGCTGTGGTGGAAAAACAGGCACGCGTGACGGTGTTCGCGCCGGGCGGGCTTTTGGAAAAATCCCGGGCCGCCCGGCGCCACACTGGTGATATAATAATGTATTTTACTTGTTGATTTTGCCGGCGATGAAGTCGACGGCGGCGTTGATGGTGCGGATGCCCTGTTCGTCTTCCGGAATTTCCAGATCGAATTCGTCTTCGAATTCCATGACCAGTTCGGCGATGTCAAGGGAGTCGGCGCCAAGGTCTTCGACAAAGGCGGAATCGTCCTTGACTTGATCGCGGCTGACTTGCAGCTGTTCGCAGGTGATGTCGATGACCTTTTCCTTGATTTCGTCGCGGCTCATGCTCATGATTGACCCTTTTCTTGTTGAAAAACTCGTGTAAAAATGACGGACGCGCCCGAAAGCGCGCCGCCGCCACTAAACGTATTCGCCTCCGGCGCGGACTGCATCCGTGCGGAGTCACACATTCGCAAAGAGGTTCTATCAAATCAAATTCGGAGGAAAACACAAGCTTTTTTTTCGGGGAAAAATGAAAGCGGGGACGGATGCACGTTTTACACAAACGGTGTGATGAAAATCACCGTTGCCGCGCCGGTCGGCCGCCGCCTGGCCATGGTCCGATCGGCGGCCGGCGTCGGCCGCGCCGCGACGTCGCGCCGGTGCGGAACCCGTGGTGGTCACGCACGCGCGGGAAAGGGCCGGCCGGGCCGGCCCGTCAGCCGGTACAATGAGTCAGTTTTAAAAGTGGAGCGCCGCCAGACCGGCCATCGCCTCCGCCCCGGCGCCGTACATGCGGAAAACGGCGTTGTCCATCTGCTCCCGTATTTCGTCCCGGGCCTGGCGGTCAATCCAGCTTTCCGGGTTCGGCCCGAAGTGGGCGAGAAGGGCGGCGTAGCGGGCCATCTCGGCGGTGGCGGCCGCCGTCGGCCGGGGTACCGGCGTATTCCGGAGCGCCTTGGCCCGGATGCGCCCGTCCGACGCGCCGCCGAAGCGGTTGAAGTAAAAATCGAGAAGCCGGCTGTTCAGGAGGCAGGCGATATACCCGGCGCCGACATCCTCTTTCGGCACGATGGAATAGACGTCGGTCCCGGCCGGCGTCCGCGACCGGTCCACCGCCGCCCGGAGCGGCGGTCCGGACCGGGACAGGAGCACCTTTTCCGCCACCGAGTATTCTTCCGGCGGCGGCATCCGGAACAGATGAAAACGGCTCCATAATAGATACCCGGCCGGACGGCCGACAAAAAACCGGTCCACTGCCTCCGACGTGATGACGCCGCGCCACTTGTCGTCCGGCGGCGCCATCCGCCGGTAGCTCGGCCGGCGCGGCGTCACCCCGGCATAAACGCCGGCGATGTCGCAGAGGCGGACGCAGCGGTCGTTACCGACGAGAAGGCAGATAAGCGGCTTCGGCAACTCGTCCGTCAGTTCATCCGCCGTCGGTTTGACCGCGCCGGCGACGGCGCGGAGAATTTTCTTTTCAATCAGTTTGGCCGGGTCGGTTTTGGCCAGGCAGTCGCTGGCGCCGGCGTCCAGAAGGGCGGACACATCCCGGAAACGCCGGGACGCCGCCACCGCCACGATGGGATAGTACTCGCCCCAGGCCTTCCGAAGGCCAAGGCTGAACTGGTCTATCGGCTGGGCCGACGGGTTGTCCGCATCGACGAGGACGCATTTCGGCCGCTCCCGCCCGAACCCGCGCGGCGAAAAATCCGGCCAGTCCAGCGCCACCGGTTCCAGCCCGGCCGCGGCGATGACCGGCACCAGCCGCGTTCCGCAATCCTTGTCCATTCCGAGTAAAACGACCTTGTCAGCCATATCAGGTTCAACCTCCCATACCGTAAATACACACAGTTTCACGGCCCGGCGAACAATTTGACTGCGACACTGAAAAGAACGCCGGACGCGAAAAGCCTTTATCATACTTATCGGCCGCCAGGCCGGCACAAGTTGAATAAATCTCCTCCCCGGTCCAATCCGTCCGGAAAAACGGTTTCGGTTATTTTTCTAGCCGGATCACGTTAATTTTAACACATAGATTACTGGAGCCTCCTCCTCGCCCGTGAAAGCGGGCGCATCCGGGGGTCCGGGGTGTCGGGGTACCATATTTTCCGGACTTCGCGCTTCCATAACGGCGGCGTTTTACAGGAGATATAAGGAGATAGAAATGTCCTGGTTTACCATTTCATAGCAAAGCATCATTGCCGGTTCCATCACCGCGCTGGCCATATCCATCGTCATGGCCGTGCTCGGCGTCGCTCTCGGTTTCACCGTCGTCAGCCCGACCACATCGCACCCGATGTCCGGCCTCGGCACCGCCTTCGGCGTGTGGGGCGTCATTTCGATACTGTTGAGCCTCGCCGCCGGCGGCTTCGCGGCCGGTTTGTTTTCCATCACCAAAGGTGCGGAACACGGCTTCATGGTCTGGGCCGTCGTCCTCATCGTCGGCGCCCTCTTCAGCGGCGCCGCCGTCGATTCCGCCGTCCGCACCGTCGGCTCGGTCGTCCGTGGCGTCGGTTCCGGCGCCGCCTCCGTCGCCTCCACCGTCGGATCGGCGGTCGGCGGCAGCGTGTCCGACATGGCGTCGAGCGCCTATGATCACATCGCCAACATGCACCTCGATGTCGATACCGACCAGTTAGGCGACCAGGTCACCGCCGTCCTCCGGGACACCGGCGTCGAAGAACTCCAGCCCGATTACCTACGGAACCAGGTCAGGGAAGTCCGTGCCGACCTCAGGAGCGCCTTCCACCAGGTCACGGAAGAACCGGACAGCTTTGACAACGTCGTCGCCCAGTTCATGGACCGGCAGCGCGCCCGCTTCAACGACCTGACGGAGAACGTCGACCGTAACGCCGCCGTCAACGCCCTCATGCAGAACCGGAACATTTCGCGACAGGAAGCCGAAGAAGAAGTCAACGCCGCCATCCTCGCCTTCAACCGCACCGTCGACCGGGCCAAGCGCGGCCTCGACCGGGTGCAGGAACAGATCCAGGAAACCCGCGTCAGCATCCAGCAGGCCGCCGACCGCGCCCGCATCAAGGCCGACCGTTTCGCCTCGACCGCCGCCAAGTCCGCCCTGGCCGCCGGCGTCGCCCTTATCCTCGGCGCCGTCGTCTGCGTCTTCGCCGGTCACTGGGGGAACCGGTATTCGACCAATTACATTGTCGTCCAGGAAACAGCCGGCATCACCGCGTCCCGGCTCGATCCCCGGTTCCCGAACCGGACCGACATCCGGACAGATATCCGGAACCCGAACACGCCGAATCCCTGAGCGTCATCACGGTAGCGCGGGGAACAAAACCCCCTCCTCTCTCGCGGCACAGCACCGGTGCGCCCTCCACTGACGGAGGGCGCATTTTTTAATGCGATGTCATGGAGAATTGCGTCACAGGCTCGTCCTGACCGGGGAATACGCCTCCGAAGTCACCGAAGCTTCCGGCACCTCTTCGACGTCGCCAAACGCCGGTGGTCGAAAACGCTTATGGAAAAGCTCGACCTCGACATGGACATCCTGCCGCCGGTGTTCGAGTCCACCGTCGTCTCGGTCGTGACAAAGGAGGCGGCGCGGAGCCTCGGCCTCCGGCCCGGCGTTCCGGTCGCCGGCGGCGGTGGCGATCAGGCCATGGGCGCGGTGGTTCAAAAACGTTCTCTGCCGCGAAGAAATCGCCAGAACAAACAGGCTGCTTTGAATCAGACATCTTCCGGGGAACGCCGTCGCCTGAATACGCCCATGAAAAAGCCGCCCGCCCGGGCGGCTTTTGCGTATCAAACGCTCATCACTGTAGAGGACGGAGGCGTCCATAAAGTGGCGTTATTTCGCCAAAAGATGCGTTCCGGACAAGACCTCCGTGAAGAACCGCGCGCCGTCCTCCAGCGACTTCCGACCGCCGGCGGAGACGGAATGGGGATACTGGAACACATGGCCGTAGCCCGGCCAGACCTTGAGGGTCACCGGCACGTCGGCCATGGCGGCGTTCCGCGCCACGGCGACGGCGTCGTCCAGGAGGATTTCATGGGAACCGACGTGGACCAGGAGCGGCGGCAAACCGGTCAGGTCGGCGTAGTACGGCGAAAAAAGCGGATCGGTCCAGTCATGGTCCGGAGCGTACATAGAGGCCATGAACGTGACGGCCTCCACCGTAACGCCGGGGTCGACTTCCCGCTTCACCCGGGCCGATTCCCGGTCGCCGCCGAGACGGATCCACGGGGAAAGAAGCAAGGCGCCGGCCGGCATCGGCAATTGCCTGTCGCGGAGGCGGAGAAGGGTGCCGAGGACGAGATTGCCGCCGGCCGAATCGCCGGCGAGGACGATGTTTTCCGGCTTGAAACCGTCCCGAAGGAGCATTTCATAGGCGGAAACGGCGTTGTCGTGGGCGGCCGGATACCGCGACTCCGGCGCCAGCGGATAGTCGAGGGAAAAGCCGCGGATGCCGGCCCGCTCGGCCAGGTTTCCGACAATGCCCCGGGCGGTCATGGCGTCGCCGTAGATAAACCCGCCGCCGTGAAAGTAGAGAACCACCTTGTCCCGGGCGGCCGTCTCCGGGTTGAACCAGACGCCCCGGACGCCGTCCCGGCTCACCGCTTCGGTCGGCATGGCGAGAGGCGGCGACACGTCGGCAATAAATTGAACGACGAATTCCCGGAGTGTTGTAACCTTTTCTTCATCTGGCAGCCCGGCCAGCGGGTCTTCATTGCCGGACGGCGGCGTCATCCGGGTCAGCACCGCCTTCTCGTCGGCGTTGAGGTAGCGGGACCAGACCCGGTCGCGGACGGCGGCGGCATCGGCGTCGGCCGCGAAGAGGGGGACGGTCAGGCACAGGGTAGCCGCGAGGCTGCACAGGATGAACAGTTTTATCATACACTCCTCCAGGTAAACGATGCGCAAATTGTCCAACGCACGACGCTTTATACGGGACGCCAGTCGCGGAATCCAAGACGTCGGCGTGGCGGTTATTGTATTGCCTCCGAACCACCCTGCCAAGACGTTCCGAACAGTAAAAAAAGGAAGGTCGGCCCGGGGCCAGCCTTCCGTAACAATGCTCGATTGGAATACGGTCCGCGCGGCTCTATTCAATATAATCCGGCCGCATGACCGTCTGCTGCGGCGCCGGCAGGAGCCGCTGGGGCGATCTGTTGCCGTTCCCGTTGCCGCCGGAGGCGAGGCGGGCGCGACGGGCGCGGCGCTTCCCGGAGACGATGAACTCGAGGGTCTGGATGTTTGTCCGGAGGTCGGAAATCTGACTCTCGAGGTTGCCGACGGCGGAAGCGCTCTCGGACGCTCCGGCGGCGTTCTGCTGGGTTACCCGGTCCATCTGGGAGACGGCGGCGTTAATCTGTTCGACGCCCTGGGACTGTTCGTTGGCGGCGTCGGCGATCTGCTGGATAAGGGCGCCGATGCCGGCGATACTGGACTCGATGCTGGAATAGCTTTCACTCAACCGGCCGAGGACGTCGGAGCCGCGCCTGACGCTGTCCACGGTGCCGTGGATCAGGTTGGCCGTATCTTTGGCCGCCTGGGCCGACCGCTGCGACAGGTTCCTCACCTCGTCCGCGACGACGGCGAAGCCCTTTCCGGCCTCGCCCGCCCGCGCCGCCTCAACGGCCGCGTTCAGGGCCAGGAGATTGGTCTGGAAGGCGATGTCTTCGATGGCCTTGATAATCTGGCTGATCTGCTCGGTCCGCTCGTTGATT
>JAJQFC010000360.1 GCA_021201355.1 Planctomycetaceae bacterium
ATATCCGACCGCGTCCTCGTGTTTTCCGAAGGCGCGCTCGTCGGGGAAGTACCCCGAAGCGAGGCGACGCCGGAAAAGGTGTTGTCGATGGCGCTGCCGCAGGAAACGCACAAATAAGGCGGGACAGCGGGTCCGCCGCCGCCAACTGTCGGTCCGGCCGGGGCGGGCGTGTTTTTTGTCACAGTGAGATTTGGGTAGAACCGGGGATGGGTAACGAACCCCGGTTTCAAGAATGGGAAGGGAACAACCATGAGCGCTGCCCCCACGACGCCGGAAAAGAAGGATGCGTCTTTTGCGAAGACCATCTGGATTGATTACGGCATTATTGTCATTCTTATCATCCTGGCGATAGCCTGCAGCATTTTCGTGCCCGGCTTCGCCAGCCGCTTCAATATGAAATCACTCGCCCTGGCCGTGTCCATGACCGGCATGGTGGCGTGCACGATGATGCTCGTCCTCGCCTCCGGCAATTTCGACATGTCATGCGGCGCCGTCATCGCCTGTTCCGGCGTGGTGGCGGCGGTGGTTATCAACAAGACGTCGCCGTCCCTCGGCGGCGCCAGCGTCGCCGTCGGCATTCTGATGGCGCTCATCGTCGGCCTCATCGTCGGCCTCATTAACGGCATGACCATCGCCTATGCGAAAATCAATGCCCTCATCACCACCCTGGCGACCATGCAGATTACCCGCGGCATGGGTTACATCATCGGCGACGGCCGCGCCGTCGGCATTGTCCAGGAAGGCTTCTTCGTCCTCGGGACCGGGAGCTGGTTCAACATTCCGATTCCCGTGTACATTACCGCCGCCTGCTTCGTCGTCTTCGGAATCATCCTCGAAAAGACCGCTTTCGGCCGGAACACCCTCGCCATCGGCGGCAACGAGGAAGCGGCCAACCTCTCGGGCATCCGGGTGTCGAAGCACAAGCTCCTCCTCTTCGTCATCCACGGCATCATGGCCGGCTTCGCCGGCGTCGTCCTCGCCAGCCGCATGACGTCCGGTCAGCCGATGACGTCGCAGGGCTTCGAACTGGACGTCATTTCGGCCTGCGTCCTCGGCGGCATTTCGATGGCCGGCGGCATCGCCTCCATCTGGTTCGCCCTGGCGGGCGTCCTCATCATGGGCATTGTCCAGAACTCGATGAACCTGATGAACGTGCCGACGTTCTACCAGTACGTCGCCCGCGGCGTCATTCTCCTTCTCGCCGTTATCTTCGACCGGTACAAACAGCGGCGGTAGGGGGAATATGCCGGGAGGCGTTCACGCCCGGGCGGACCACGAGGGACATGAGGAACACGCGGTTTTTACGCTGGACACGTCGTTACACCGTACACAGGAATTGTGGAACTGGCGGTACACGTCGTCACACCGTGCCACTCTCACACGCACAGGAAACAGGCCGCGCGGCCGGTGGACTTCCCCGTCGGGGAGGCCGGCCGGGCCGCGGCGGCCGGTGGTTACTGCAAAATTCGTTGGGGGGACTTCGTGGATTTCCCGGTGGGCACGTGCTCACCGGCGGGCCAAGGCTTGACTCCGGGCCGGATCAGGGTATAAACGCCCTGCGGCAGGAGGTCCACGACGCATCATCACTGCGTTATTACCGACGGTTCTTTTCCGGAGACGGAACATGCCTCTCACCAAACTTCGCCAAGCCGTGTTTCGGGCCAATTCCATGCTGGTCGAAAACGGCCTCGTCGTCCTCACCTGGGGAAATGCCAGCGGCATCGACCGGGAGCGGGGACTCGTCGTCATCAAGCCGTCCGGCGTGTCGTACCAGGACATGCGGCCGGAAGACCTGGTCGTGGTCGACCTGGACGGAAATGTCGTCAAAGGCAACCTGCGGCCCAGTTCCGACACGCCGACCCACCTTGAACTGTACCAGAGCTGGCCGGACATCGGCGGCGTCGTTCACAGTCATTCCCGTTACGCCACCGCCTTTTCGCAGGCGACGGAACCGGTGCCGTGCTACGGCACCACCCACGCCGACTTCTGCCCGGGGGACATCCCGTGCATCCCGGCCCTGACGCGGGAGGAAGTGGACCGGGACTACGAAGGCGCCACCGGCCGCTCCATCGTCCGCTACTACGCCGAACACGGCCTGAAGCCGAACGAATACCCGGGGGCGGTGCTGTCGCACCATGGGCCGTTCACCTGGGGGAAAAATCCGGTTGACGCGGCGGACAACGGCCTCATACTAGAAAGCGTGGCCGAGATGGCGATCTGGACCAGGCTTATCAATCCGTCGGTCCAGCCCATTCCCGGGTATATTCTTGAGAAACATTATTACCGGAAACACGGTCCGGGCGCGTATTACGGTCAGAAAAAATAACCGTTCCGCCGCGCCGGGAGCCGGGAAACGCCGCAGGCCGTCGCCTTTTCGGGCGGAGGCGCGGCATCTCCCCGGGGCGACCGTCCGGCCCTGGCCCGTCGCAAGGAACGCGGCCGTATCCGGCCTCTTTCAACGCGACCGTCCGGCCCTGACACATCGGAAGGAACAGGGCCATTTCCGGCCCCTTCCGCCGTGACCGTCCGGTCCCGACCCCTGACGCAAGGAACGTTCCAATGCTCGACCTCACCGCCCTCGCCGCCGATCTCTCAGGCGGAAAGATCGATTCCCGTCTCGACCGGCTCTACGGCGATTGCCCAGGCGGCGTCGGCGCCGGCCGCGAACGGCTGGAACGGCTGATTGGAGACTTTACGAAACGCTTCGGCCCGGCCGGGCCGGCGGCGCTCTTTTCAACGCCAGGCCGCACCGAAATCGGCGGCAACCACACCGATCACCAGAACGGCTGCGTCCTCGCCGGCAGCGTCAACCTGGACATTATCGCCGTCGCCAGGCCGAACGGCCTAGAGGAGGTCCGGCTCGAATCGGACGGCTACCCGGGTTCTGTCATATCCTTGAAAAACCTGGCGCCGGACCCGGCGGACTTTAACGACTCCCGGGCGCTCGTCCGGGGTATCGTCCACCGCTTCCGGGAACTCGGGCATGCCGCCGGCGGCTTC
>JAJQFC010000277.1 GCA_021201355.1 Planctomycetaceae bacterium
GTCAGGATAACGTCAACTCCCTTCGCGAAAAATGCCGGAGGGGTGGGGTGACGTGAGGTTGTGTTGGTCGGGTTGTCGAGGGAGACGCGGTAAAATCAAAGTCCACCGGTTCGCGCCGACAAGAGTACTTCGTTACCGTCAACGGACACGGTCAAACCTGTCCTTTATCTCGGCGACGGCTTACAAAGCACCCGCGCCGTGTGATCCAATAAATACAGCGCGTGCAGACATCCCCTGCGCGCGCTCCACTATACTGGCTGGCACGTATCTCGTGAGGGTTTGAGTCCCGATGCAGCATCGGACCCCATTGGAGGGAGTTTTGCATTCTCCATAGCGTGCCCTATGGAGCGTGCGGGGGGAATTGCCTTTCGGACGTCCGCGCGAACGAATACCGCGCCACCTTTTTGGAAAGCCGCCAATCCGGTTGACCGATGCGGCCGGGTCGAACGGTTTGGTCGGGTCGATTCCGGGAACCGGTAGACCGGATACCGTTCCGGCTGCCTGCGGGCTTGTCCGGTTTACTCCGTCACCACATAATCCGGTGTGGGGCGTACCAGTCGTAACGATTGCCGGCATTCGATAGTCTCGACATCAACCCGTTCAAGAAACGGCCGCAGTTCCCGCAGGTACCAGGTAAAGTCGACAATCCTGTCTTCGCCCCGCAACTGGTTCAGGTTCAGGAAGAACGCCATCCGGTCGGGATAAAACACGGCCTTGCCGCCACGGTTTTCCCGCAGGCGTATGGTGAGGCCGATTTTTTGGCGGTTGGAGGAAAAACGGGAAATAAAGGTGGCCAGGTCAAACTCGTGGTGGGAACCGGTTATCCAGTTATACCCGCTGTCGTCGGGATCCAGGTATACGACCGCGCCACCGTCCCCGACCCGCCAGCCCGCTTCCAATCCCCGACAGAGAAGTTTGAGCGGCGTGGAACGGGCGGCCAGGTGGATATTGATCGACGCCGAATCCATGTAAGGCCGCCTTATACCTCGATGCCGCCGCCCTCGTCACCCGCCACCAGCCATGCCGACGGCACTATCCACCGCCCGCCGTGAAGCCGATTATTGCCTCCGGACCGACCTTGATCCACTCATAATCCGCCTGTGGAAACCTTCGTTTACATTGGTAATCACCGGGCGGGAGAGTACCAAGAGTTGGGGAGAATGGACAGGGTGTCGTTACCCGGATCCGGCCTTTACCTTTGTAACACCGTTTAAATCGCTGCTTTCCGATTACATATGCGGCCAGCGCATGATGGCTGGATTTCTTTGCCAGTCTTTCAATGGCGGCTTATAATAGTCGATTCGGCCTTTCAAAGGAAAAGCCGGGGAGGACGCGTGTGTCATTTCACAATCGGTCGCCTGCCAGGCCGAGTGTGCCGAATGCGTACATCATGGGGTGTGGTAACAACTGTTTCGGGGGCCGGCTGGAGCATGCACAACACCGCAATCCCGCATGTCGGTAGTTTAAGTAATCGCCTGTCATTTGTCAACCAGAATTTTTCAATTTTATCCTGAAAATGCTAAAATGTTTGAGCGAACAGAGATTTATGCCCGATTTGCCTCCTGCTATTCGCCCCAAACGCCGGCCGCCTTGGCAACTCTGTTCGGACTCAGACGCCAGACCGTTTATGAATGGAAGTCGGGAAAGCGGCCCATTCCCTGGCCCCGACTCAAAGCGGCGGTGGACGAATTCGGCTTGTCCTGGGACTGGTTGCTGACCGGCAGGGGTGAAAAAATGCGACCCGCCGCCGAAGGCGAGGCGCGGCCGCTCGTGCCGCACGAGATAAACAAACGGTACCTGGCGCTGTTCGACGGCATGTCCCGGGCCGAAATCGCCCGCCGCTGCGGCATTTCCCAGGTGGCGGTGTACTACATCGACGCCGACCGCATGCGCGTCCCCTGGGACCGCCTTAACGAAGCGGTCGAGACCATGGGTACGACATGGGAATGGCTGCTGGAAGGACGCGGGGACGGCACCGGCAGAGCCGTCGATACCGTACCGGACGATTAAAAAAATCACCGGCCGACTTCCCGCAAGGACGGGAATCGGCCGGTTGTTTGGATGCTGCGAATGCCTCTTAGGGCGCGTTACAGGTTGTTGTAGTTGCCGGTGGTGTGGGGCGCGCCGGTGCGCGGATTGGTGGTCCGGTCGGCCGGCGGAACGTAGGTGGTGCGGCTCCGGCGGGACGCCCAGTAGAGGATGCCGAGGACGACGGCGATGCCGATGATCCACGGGAGGTAACGGGCGACCGAGTTGGCGGTGGTCGTGGTGTAGGTGGTGTTCGTCATGTCGCCGGTATAGCCGGTGGCGAGACGATCGGTGGTGGCGGCAACGTCGGTCGCCTGGTTGGTGGCGGCGATGGGCGTCGTGACGCCGGTGGTGGTCGTGGTGACGCCGGCGCCGGGCGTGGCGGCGACGGCGGCGCGTTCGGCCGGGGTCAGCGGGGTCGTGACGGCGTCCACGGCGGGCGCGAGGGTGGAAAAGCCGAGAATCAAGGCAAATGCCATGGCGGCCAAATACTTGATGGGGTTCATCGTAGTCCTTCCGTTCTAGAGTACTCTATGCAAAGGCTCCGGCCTTTGCCATCTATCCTTTTATGTACCCATTCCCCACTTTGGCCTTGGCTTTCATTCACAATTTTTCGCGTTAAAATATCCACATAGCAGTTTAAACCTGACGGCATGAAGAGGTTATTCGCAGCTGCAACCGCTTTCGGATACGGCCGCCTTGAACGACCGCCCGAGAATGTCCGCCGCCTTGATGGCGGCGACGACCATGTCCTCGTTCACCTTGAGCGGCATCGAATGGATGCTTTCCTCCGGATCGCAGGCCATTTTCGCCACTTTCATGAGATCGTCGTCGCTGACGTCCTCGAGGCCGATATCTTCCAGGCAGACCGGAAGCCCGAGGTTGGCGCAGAAATCGAGAACTCGGTGCAATTCCTTTTCGGCCGCGTTTTCGAGA
>JAJQFC010000153.1 GCA_021201355.1 Planctomycetaceae bacterium
TCCTGTCGGACGCGGCGGCCTGGAGCACCTCGGCGGCCGGTCGGGCCGCGTCATAGGTCGGGACGACGCGGCGGCGTTCCAGGGGGACGGACCCGTCGACGCGGAGGTGCCAGTCCATGTCGTAAAAATCGATGCCGAGGGCGGAAAGGAGACGCGCCCGGGCGGCGAGAAAGTCGGAGCGGGCCCAGGCCATGGCGGCGAAGTCGCTCACGTGGCGGAGGCGTTCGCCGAGGACGTCGGTACGGTTCCCTTTGCCGCTGATGGCGCCGGCTTCGGCGCCTTCGAGGATGATGCGGCGGTTGGCTTCGATTTGTTGGCAGAGGTCGAGGCGTTCCCGGACGCTGACCAGATCCATCAGCGCCAGGTTGACCTGGACGAGAATGGAGGCGGCGGTCATGTTACGCCGGAGCGCGGTCAGGTCGGCCCGCGCCCTGGCGGTTTTCGCTTCCTTGTGGAGAAGGGGAAAACGGAGAAGATCCCACGATACCTGCACCGCCGCCTCCACCCAGTTCTGGTAGACGAGGTAGCGGTCCGGGTTGTTGTAGACGGCGCCCCGGAGGCGGACGTTCGGGGCCATCTGGAGAAGGGCGGCCTTGGCTTCGTCCCGGGAGACGGCGGCGTCGCTGTCGGCGTTGTACATCTCCGGACGGTTCGCCAGGGCGGTTTCATAGAGGGCGTCCGGGAGCGCTTCCCGGGGAAGCGAGGCGGGGACGGGGATTTCGTCCAGCCAGTCGCCGGAGTGGTCGAAGCGGACCGGTCCCGGGCGGGTGACGCCCATCGCCTTGGCGAGGGCGCCCCGGGCCGATTCGGTGTCTTTCCGGAGATCGGCGAGCATCTTTAGGCCGTTCAGGAGCGGCCCGGCCCGGCGGGCCGCTTCCGCTTTGGCGATGCTGCCGTCCTGGCCGGATTGGGAATTGAAACGGAGCTGGAGTTTTATTGCCTCTTCAAGGGAGGCGACGCATTCCTGGATTTCCTCCGCCGCCCGGAGGCGGGCGTAGGCGACGGCCGTTTCGAGGGCGATCTGCTGGCGGAGGCGGCGAAGGTTTTCCCCGGCGATGCGTTCGCGTTCGCCGGCCTGGCGTGAGCGGATGACGCCGAGGCCGAGGTCGAGGAGGGACCAGGCCACGGTCAGGTTGGACGGCCGGCCGAACTTTTCGGACGAAAAGGACGGCTCCAGCGACTCCGTCCCGGTCTCGAGGCTGCGGGACGAACTGGCGTTGTACTTGTTCCGGGTGGACAGGTCGAGGTTGGCCTGGAGCGACGGCAGGGTTTTCAGGGTGGAATAACTCGCCACCTCGTGGGCGATGGCGTATTCGAATTCGGCGGCGCGGATGGACAGGTTGTTCACGAGGGCGGTGTCGATGGCGGCGGCGAGGGTGAGGGGTTCGTCCGGGAAGCCGACGGCGGCGGCGGCCAGTTCGTCCTTGAGGACGCCGACCCGTTCGGCCACGGGATCGCGGCCGTCTCTCACGCACCCGGCGGCGAGGACGGTCAGGACAAGAATAAATGCGGCGAGGACGGACCGGTTCAGCAAGGGCGGCGCACCTTTCCCGGGAACGGCGGCGGGAAAATCCCGCCGGAAGCCGTTTCGGTCACGCCGGCAACACCGCGCCGGGGACGGCTTCCACTTCGGAAAAAGTACGAATTATCGGGCTAAACCGGTCCTGCCACAATTGAAAAAGGGTGCGCCTTTCCCTCCGGCGCCGGCGGACCGGCCGGTCCGGCCCGGGCCGACCAGGCGCGGTGAAAACGGTTCGTCATCGTCGGCCGCTTCCGGCGACGGTGGCGTTGGTGCGGAGATCGAAAAAGAGGGAATCACGCCGGCCGTGGAGGGCCCGGATGTTTTCCTCGACCTCGGCCATATAGCCGCGTATGGCCGGAAGGCGCGTCGCCAGGGCGGCGGCGTCGCCGGACCGGCGCAGATCCGCCGTTTCGCCAATAACCTTTTTCATGCCGGCGATGATGACCCGGAGTTCCCGGTTGACGTCGTCGATGGCGGTATTGAGTTCGGCGACGCTGTCGTAGGCGATGGAATCGCGGAAATCCGGCGGCAAGGCCCGGAAGACGCGGACGGCGCCGAGGAGCATGGAGACGTGTTCGCCGCTGACCGCGACGAGGCGTTCGTGGGCGCTCCCGGCGTTTCCTATCCAGTCGACGATTTCCGCCTCCCCGGAGAGGTCGGCCAGGCTTGAGAGGATGCCGAGCATTTGTCCGAGAGTGCCCCGGAACAGCCCGAGCGTTTCACCGAGCTGGGCCATACTGGTGTTGACGGTGACGAGGAGGGCCTTGTCCGCCGCCTCGGCCTGGGAGACGAGACTGACCACGTCCTTGACGTCGGATTGCATCGTTTCCGGGTAGAGTTTGGCGATTTCTTCCTCGTCCTCTTCGGTATCGCGGTGGCGCGGGTCGGCGGCGGCGCCGACGCCGGGGCCGCCGTTTCCGTCCCCGTCGCCGCCCTGGTCGCCGGCCTGGCCACCGTCCCCGGACCCGCCGTCGCCGCCGGTCGTTTCGCCGGACGCGCCGCCGTCCGGGTCGCCGCCGGTTTCACCCGTGTCGTCCCCGGAGGCGTCGGTGTCGCCGTCCGGGTCGCCGCCGAGATCGTAGTCGCCGCCGCTGTCGCGCGAATCGTCGCCGGAGCCGGAATCGTCGCCGCCGGCCTCCGCTTCACCGGAAGGGGAGCCGCCGGTTCCTCCCCCGCCCGAATCGTCTCCCCCGGAAGTGTCACCGCCGCCGGGTGGGACCATTGGCGGGGCCGGAGTGTTGCTGCCCGGCGGCGGTGTGGGGTTGGAAGGTGGTATAATGGGATCGACCGGATCGGTCGATCCGCCGGATTCCCCGGAGCCCGACTCGCCTGACCCGGATTCGCCTGAGCCGCCGGATTCACCGGAACCTCCGGACTCGCCCGACTCACCCGATCCGCCGGATTCGCCTAAGCCGCCCGACTCTC
>JAJQFC010000364.1 GCA_021201355.1 Planctomycetaceae bacterium
TCCGGCAACAGTTCGTAAATCGGCCTGACCGGCTCCTCCTTGGCCGCCGCCTCCATCTCGCCCTGTTTCTCGAGAAGTTCCTCTTCGGCATCGGCGGCGTCGAAGATGGAGTCGGGCGCTTCCTCGAGGACGATTTCCTCGAGAACCCCGGACTCGGCGTCCGGGCCGATGGCGTCGGCCTTTTCCTTTTTCAGGAGATCGCCGACCGGAATCGGCAGGAGCTTCCGGATGACCGGCCGCTGGGTCAGCATGGAAGCGAATTCATTGTAGACGACGTAGGCCTCGTCGATGCGGTCCGGTTCCGGTTCGGACATGAGCCGGACCAGCCGTTCGCAGATGTCGCCGGCCATGATGTAGGACAGTTTTTCAAACACGTCGTGGTAGGTGAGGAGAATGCGGTGCGGCGTTTTTCTGAGGTAGCCGATGGTCTGCTTCCCGACCGCCACGAACACCGGTTCGATGTCCGGCTTGGTTTTGAGATATTCGCCGACAGCCTTGAACAGGTTCGTGTTGAACCCGCCCGCGAGGCCCCGGTCGCCGGCGATAAGAACATACGCCACCCGCCGGACGTTCGTGTGCGGGGTGAAGAGCGGGTGTTCGTCTCCGACCAGATCCTGCGCCACGTGGACGACGAGGCCGTCGATGGCGTCGGCGTAGGGCCGCATGGCAAGCATCTGTTCCTGGGCGCGGCGGAGCTTCGCCGCCGCGACGAACTTCATCGCCCGGGTTATCTGCTGCGTGCTCTTGACCGAGCGGATGCGGCGTTTGATATCCTGGGTCTGCATCAGGCGGTTCCCTTCGGCGGGCGGACGACGTTTGTGTCGGCCGACGCGCCGTGCGACCGGGCGCCTTCGACCTTGAACGCGCCGGAATAACCGTCGATGAAATCCTTAATGGCGTTTCCGAGAGCGTGTTCGGTGGACTCGTCCAGGTCGCCCGTCTTCTCGATAGTTTCCAGGATGTCGGCTTTGGACGAGCGAAGGTAATCGAGAAGCGACTTTTCGCACTCGACAATCGCTTCCGTCCGGATGTCGTCCAGGTAGCCCCTGGTTCCGGCGAAGATGACGGCGACCTGTTCCGCCACCGTCATGGGGGAATACTGCGGCTGTTTCATCAGTTCGACCAGGCGTTCGCCCCGGTTCAACTGGTTCTTCGTCACCGCGTCCAGGTCGGAGCCGAACTGGGCGAAGGCGGCCAGTTCACGGTACTGGGCGAGGTCGAGTTTGAGGGAGCCGGACACCTTCTTCATCGCCTTGATTTGGGCCGCTCCGCCGACGCGGGACACGGAAATGCCGACATTCACCGCCGGCCTGACGCCGGAGTAGAACAGGTCGGACTCAAGAAAAATCTGCCCGTCCGTAATCGAAATGACGTTTGTCGGAATATAGGCGGAGACGTCTCCGGCCTGCGTCTCGATAATCGGGAATGCCGTTATGGACCCGCCGGTCCCCTTGACGACGGCCCGCTTCAGGTCAGGATTGTCCGCCACTTCCTTGTCCACCGCCCACATGCCGGGAACGCCGTGGTGGGTTTTCCGGTCCGCGACGCGGTCCCGTTCGACCACGTCCGGGAAGCTTTTCGGCACCGCGACATATTCCTCGGCCAGCTTCACCGCCCGCTCGAGAAGCCGCGAATGGAGGTAGAAGACGTCCCCGGGATAGGCTTCGCGGCCGGGCGGGCGGCGGAGAAGGAGGGACATTTCCCGGTAGGCCCAGGCGTGTTTCGACAGGTCGTCGTAAACGATGAGGACGTGGCGGCCCTGTTCCATAAAGTATTCGCCGATGCTGACGCCGGTGTACGGCGCGAGATACTGCTGCGGCGCCGGATCGGAAGCCGTCGCGGCGACAATAACGGTGTACCCGAGGGCGTTTTCCCGCCGCAGCGTCTCGATAATGCGGGACACCGTCGACCGCTTCTGGCCGATGGCGACGTAAATGCAGATGACGTCGAGGTGGTCCGGATTGCCGTCCCAGTCGCGGTTTTGGTTCAAGATGGCGTCGATGGCGACGGCGGTCTTGCCGGTCTGACGGTCGCCGATGATGAGTTCCCGCTGGCCGCGGCCGACCGGGGTGATGGAATCGACAGCCTTGAGGCCGGTCTGGAGCGGTTCGGTGACGGGTTGGCGGCGGACGATTCCCGGGGCGATGCGTTCGATGAGGCGGTCTTCCGAGGTGGCGATGTCGCCGAGGCCGTCCAGGGGCCGGCCGAGGGCGTCGACGACGCGGCCGAGGAGGCCGTCCCCGACGCCGACCTGCGAGATGCGGCCGGTGCGTTTGACCGGATCGCCTTCCTTGATGTGGGAGCCGTCGCCGAGGAGGACGGCGCCGATGTTGTCTTCGTCCAGGTTTAGGGCGATGCCGATGACGCCTCCCGGGAACTCGAGAAGTTCGCCGGCCTGGGCGTCGTCGAGGCTGTGGACGCGGGCGATGCCGTCGCCGTTCTGGAGGACGAGGCCGATGTCGGTCGATTCCAGGTTCTTCCCGTAGTTGGCGATTTCCCGGCGGATAAGCGCGGAGATTTCCTCGGGGTTCAGTTTGTTCTGCATAATAAGACCTTTTTATTTCATACTCGTTTGGTTGTCGGTCGGCGTCATTCACTTGCCTGAAGCGCGGGCTATAGGAATGGAATCGAAAACCGTCGGATCCCGCGGCGCTTCAGTCTATCGCTGCCCGCCGTCGCCGGACGGGGCGCAGTCGTTCCGGACCGGTTTGTCCTCGTCGAACGGCCCGTAGACGAGCCGCGCCCGGAGGCTTTCCAGGCGGCCGAGAACCGAGCCGTCGATGGTCCTGTCGCCAATCCGCACGCGGGCGCCGGCGAGAAGCCCCGGCACCACCCGCTGCCGGACCCTGACGATGCCGCCGAGGGCGTTCGCGAGAACGCTTTCGAGGCGTCCCTGCTGCTCCTGCGTCAGGGGCCGGGCCGTCTCGACGAGGACAAAC
>JAJQFC010000143.1 GCA_021201355.1 Planctomycetaceae bacterium
AAGAGACTTTTATTATAGACGACGCCATCGACGGCAGCGCATTTCTTGCCTCGCGGGCCGAAGAGACACCGGCTCCCGAACCGCCGCCGACAGTGGTTATCGAACCGTCGGCCCGGACAACGGCGCCGGTCGAACCGCCGCCTCTCCGGATGGACCAGAAGCGGGCCGAACAACCGGCCTACGGCGAAATACGCCGCGAGCGGACCGAACGCCGCCAGGAACGGAAAACCCGCATTATCGAAGCGCCGGAACCGGTGGCGGTGGCCGAACCGAAGGTCCGGTCGCCCCGGGAGGTGGTGTTTGCCCTTGACACGGCGCTGATTTGCTTTACGGTTGTGCTGGCCCTGATTGGCTGTTCGTATTTTCTCGGCTACAAGCGCGGCCAGGAGGAACGTCCGGCCGGCATGGCCGGAGTGTCCGACATCGAAACGGCGGAAGGGAGCCGATTGGGAATCCGAACCCTGTCTCCCCCGCCCCGCGCGGCGTTCCGTCCGCCCGAGACGGACTACACGCTGGTCATCCGCATCGAACCGGCCACGGACGAACTGCCGGAACGGCTTGAACTGGAACTGGCGGAGGCGTTGCAGCGCGGCAGGCAGGAAATAGGACGGGATATCCCCGGGTTTATTTTCCGCACCAGCGGGAACGATCCGCACTACATTCTGGCGGTCGGCCTTGGCCAAAGCGTCAACGATCAGGAGCTGAACCGGCTCTTGCAGATTTATAACGTTATGGAAGGGATAGCCCTTTCCCGGCAGCCACGGCCGTATATCGGCTGCCGCATAGCGCCGATACGGGAATTGGGAACGGCGGTGTATTAGCCGGGAAGTGCGCGCACGGGCGTTTTTCCGCAACCGGAACCGTCTGACCAGGGCAGCGAACCCGTCCCGACGGCACCGGTTTGGCAACCGAGGAGTCACCAGCAAAGCTCATGAAACCGATTCCGGATTGCGTTCCAGACGCGTTGTCCCTCATTATCGCCACCGCGAAAGCGGTATCGGACGACGACTTTATCCACCGCAAGGTGCTCCTCAAGGTCATGGGGGAAATTGCGGAAGAGGGCGATCTCGGCACCCATCCGGCCGACGTCTACCTGGACGCCTGGGAGATCGCCTGCCGCTCCCTCGGGGTCAAAGACCCGTATGAAAATGAAAAAGCCCGGGGCGACAAGGCTGCCCTCGGCATACTCCGGAGCCTCGAGGAGAATCCGGTCTGCTGTCAAGATCCGCTCCGGAACGCCATCCGGACCTCCCTGGCCGGAGCGATGCTGGATTACCGCGGCCTCGGCCGCGGCGACATGCAGGAGAAGATTGTCGAATTTCTCCAGGACGCGCCCGTCCACGACGACAGCGAGCTACTCGTCAAGGCCATAGACCGGGCGCAGACCGTTATGCTGGTGGCGAACCGGGCCGGGGAAATCGTCCTCGACAAACCCTTGGCCGAGGCCATTGCCGCCCTCGGGAAGAAGGTCTATGTCGTCGTTTCAGCGAAGCCGATATTCCTTATGGCGACGGAAAAGGACGCGACAAACGCCGGTTTTTCCGGCGACATCGAGGTCGTCAATCCCGGGACGGCCATGTTCGGCCTGATGCAGGAACGGGCCAGCAGCGAATTCCGGAGCCTCCTGGCCGAGGTCGATGTGGTGATTGTCAAAGGGTCGACGAACTTCAGCACCATGGCGCCGCAGCGGGAACTGTTCTTTATCCTGAAGGCGTCGCAGGACGAAGTGGCGGACCGGCTCAAGGTGGAGAAGGACGGCGGCGTCATTATCCGGATGCCGGCGGAAGGGGAGTAACCGGTTGCGCTTGCGGCGTGCCCGATTGTACCGTGACATATAACCAGTTGTTTGTGTTTTTTGTACGCAGTGTAAGAGGAGATTTTTCGTGAGCATTCATTCGTCATTCCGGTCCAGCGGCAGCGCCGTCAAGCACCGCAACGTCCTTTCCCGCCTCGAACGGCTGGAAAAGCTCGAAGCCGCCGACCGGTGGAACCCGGCCGAGGACGGCCTGTTCGGCATGCCCAAGGTCCGGTCCATCAAGGTTGTCATGAAGAAGAAAAAGAAGAAAACCGACGACGACGACGACAAGAAGTAGGCGTTTACCGCTTGTCATAACGGCTTGATCACCCGGGCACGGATTCATCCGTGCCTTTTGGTGTTGTGTTGTCGGTTGGTACGGCGTTGCCGGCGGCGATCGGAAGTGGTATGTTTCGTCCTTTTTCGCCGCCGCCGCGTCCGGACTTTCATCCTTTGGGAAAGGCGCAGTCATGAAACATCTTGCGGAACGCGTGGCCAAAACCGAGGCGTCCGGCATCCGGCGCATCTTTGACCTCGCCGCCAACCTCGCGAACCCGGTCGACCTCTCCATCGGCCAGCCCGATTTCGACGTTCCGGCTCCCCTCAAGGAAGAGGCGATGGAAGCGATGCGCCAGGGGAAAAACGCCTACACCCCGACCCAGGGCGGCCGCGAACTCCGGGACAAACTCCTCGCCACCACCTTCAAGGGCCGGAAGCCGGAGGAACTCCTCATCACCGGCGCCGTCTCCGGCGGCCTCCTTCTCGGTTATATGGCGCTTCTGAATCCGGGCGACGAAATCCTCGTCCCGGACCCCTATTTCGTCATGTACAAGCAGCTCGCCCTCATGTTCGGCGCCGTCCCGGTCATGTACGACACCTATCCCGAGTGGAAGCTGGATGCGGCGAAAATCGAACCGCTCATCAGCGAAAAGACGAAGGCGATTATCGTCAGTTCGCCGTCGAACCCGACCGGCGCCGTTTATTCGGACGACGAGCTCCGGGCCGTCGCCGAACTGGTCAAAAAGCACGATATCATCGCCATCGCCGACGACATCTACGAGTATTTCGTCTATGACGGACCGCTCGCCCGCATCCGCGATCACTGTCCGGATCACACCCTCACC
>JAJQFC010000234.1 GCA_021201355.1 Planctomycetaceae bacterium
CCAACGGTGGCAAACCGGCCTCCTCCCCCGCGGCTGCTCCCGCCGGACCGGACGACCCGCCCCTTCCCCGGCACGTGGCCATCATCATGGACGGAAACGGCCGCTGGGCCACGGCCCGGGGCCTCGACCGGGCTCTCGGCCACCAGGCCGGCGCCGAAGCGGTGCGCCGGGTGGTGACGGCGGCGCGGCAACGGGGCATTCCCTACCTGACGTTGTACGCCTTCTCGACCGAGAACTGGTCGCGGCCGGCCGAAGAGGTGGAGGCCCTGATGGCGCTCCTCCTCTCGTTCCTCCAGTCCGAACTTCCGACCATGTTGGACAACGGGGTAAAATTGCGGATACTCGGAGACATGGACCGGCTGTCGGTAAAACTCCGGCAGCAGATAGCCGTCACCTGCAAGGCTACGGACCGCTGCAACGACATGGTCCTCAGCCTGGCGGTCAATTACGGCGGCCGCGACGAAATCGTCCGCGCCGTCCAGAAGGCGGCCCGAGCCCTGGCGACCGATGTCGACGGCAGCCTGGTCGGCCTCGACGCCGCCTCGTTCGCCGCCTATTTGGACACGGCCACCATGCCCGATCCCGACATGGTCATCCGCACCGCCGGCGAAAAGCGGCTGTCGAACTTCCTCGTCTGGCAAAGCGCCTACGCCGAACTCTTTTTTACCGAGACGTTATGGCCCGACTTTTCCGACACCCATTTGGAGGAAGCCCTGGCCGATTACGCCGGGCGGGTGAGGAAATTCGGTAACGTTTAGAGTGTGTGGACGTGCGCGCCTTGGAACGATTTTTCGTCCTCGACGCCCCGCGTCCGGCCTTTTGAAGGCCATATGGCCGAATAGTGTCCTAAAAGACGAACGAAGCACAGGCGATGCGAGCGTAAAAGCGCCCAAATGGGTCGTGTCCACTCATTTTGATACACTGCCCGCGCGGCGCCGTTCCCGGCCGACCGGTCCATCCGGGCGGGAACACCCGATTCACCCGAATAAAAGGTCATTCATGTCGACAACGCCCGAACCGGATGTACCCAAAAAAAACCGATCCACCCGCAACCTGATTCTTCGCGGCATGAGCGCCCTCGGCGTGCTCATCATCCTCTACCTGTGCATGCGCTGGGATACGGTGCACGCGAGCGGTTGGGCCTGGGCCGGCATCACCGCCGTCGGCAGCGTCTTTATGCTCAGGGAATTTTTCCGCCTCGCCGTGGAAAGCGAGTTCCGCCCGTTCTCCTGGCTCGTCTTTATTACCGGTCCCCTGTACATTCTGGCCATAGAATGGGAACTGTCCGGGGACAGCCTGGCCTTTATTAGTTGGAGCCCGACAAATGTCGTCCTCCTCTTCACCATCGTCGGAACCATGCTCCTGCAACTGACCCGCCGGTCCACCGACAACGCCCTTTCCGACGTCGGCGTCACCATCCTCGGCTTTCTCTACTGCGTCGTGTTGCCGGGAGTGCTTATCCACGTCCGCCACCTGACCCTGACCCGATACGGCTGGCCGATGGACGGGGTGGAATTTGTCATTGTCTGCATCTTCGTCGGCAAGGTCAGCGACGTCGGCGCCCTCCTCACCGGCAGTCAGTGGGGCAAACACAAGCTTATTCCCCGCCTCAGCCCCGGCAAGACCTGGGAAGGAGCGGTTGGCGGTACCCTGTTCAGCGTTTTTCTGTTGCAGTTTATGGCGTTAACCAATCTCATGATGGCCCTGCACGTTCTCGGCCACGGGTGGATGGTGGTCCTTTCACTTCTCCTGGCGGCCGGAAGCCTCGCGGGCGATCTGATTGAATCGGCGTTCAAGCGAAACAGCCGCCGCAAGGACGCCGGCACCGGCGTGCCCGGTTTCGGCGGCGTGCTGGATTTAACCGATTCCCTGCTCGTGGCCGGTCCGGTCCTGTATTTTTTCCTTGTCCTTATGGGCGCGGAATATGTAAAATCATAGTTTACAACTTGCACATTCCGAATAGGAAAGAGTTCACCCGGTTATGGCAATCGGTTGGCCGGGGTTCAGTCGTATCGAAGATCTGGTTTTACTTCGAGAACCATCGAGGCCCGGGTGACAGTATGTACAGAATGAATACGTGGAAAATTGCGTCCGTGAGCGACCGGCTCCGGCGAACGCGGAAGTGCCATGAACTGTCGGAAAACACTCCGGCCCGTCCGGGTATTCTTTTACTTTGAGCGGAATGCTACGTCGTGTGCTTCCGCCGGTTCGATCCAATTCTTTGGGAATAGCCACGTATTGGTGAACTATGTCTGAACGCAAACGGCGGCGATCGCAGAACAACCATCTCCTCCGGGAAATCATGGAGCGTCTCCGTGATTACGAGCCGGACGAGGTGGTCATCATCTGCAACAAGTTCAGAAAGCGCCGCAACCTGCCGCCGCTTGATCAGGAGTTTATTGATAAAATTTTCCCGCCCGAATAAGGGCGGGTTTTTTTTCGCTGCACCAGCGACCGATAATGGTCGATAACACAACTGGCGTCTCCCTGCCCGCCCGTGATCCGTCCCGTCGGCGGAGGGGACAGGCGCCCGAGCCTGTGGTGACGGTCAGCGTAATCCGACGCCAGACCACGGACAGCTCGATTTGTCATCCTTCAGCCGGGCACACAGCCCCGAGGAGGCGTCGCTGGTGCGAAAACTGTCGCGAATATCTGGTTCCGGCCTGCCCGGGCTCCCGGTCCTGACCGTCCTGGCGGCGGTGGGGCTGGCGTTCTCCATGGCCGGATGCTTCCCGGAATCCCGGGGTCCGGTGCGGCCGGCGCCCGTCGTCGACACCGAGGCGCCCTCCCCCCGGACGGCGGCGGCGCGGCGGCGTTTTATCGAAAACCGTCCCGAACCGCCCGCCACCTACGAGGTGCCGGCCCTGGCTCTTTTACACAGCT
>JAJQFC010000105.1 GCA_021201355.1 Planctomycetaceae bacterium
TTAACAAATAGGCCCCGGCGCCGGGAGCTCCCCCCCCGGGCCCCGCGGCGTGTTGTTCCGGGAGTGTTTCAGCGGACCATGGACTGGCGTTCGTTGATGACGGTGAGGAATTTGGCTGTTTCCGTCACCGCCCGCTGGCCGTGGGGGACGCTCGGGGCGAAGTAGATGCTGTCGCCGGGAGCGAGGACGAACCGTTTGTTCCCGACCTTGACCTCGACCTCGCCTTCGAGGACGTAATTAAACTCCTGGCCGGCGTGGGTGGTGACTTCGACGTCGTCCGAGTGGGTGAGGTACACGACCATCGGGTCCATGTCCCGGTCCTTGAAATTGTGGGCAAGGACGGAAAAGGCGTAGTTTTCGCGGCGTTCGATAGTGATGTCCTGGTCGTGCCGGGAGAGGGAGTAGCGGACCATTTTCGGAATGTCGCCGGTCATCAGTTCGGTCGGGTCGACGCCGAGGACGGCGGCGGTGTTGTAGAGGACGCTTATCGGGATGTCGGCCTTGGCCGCTTCGTAGTCCTGGTACTCGGCGAGATGGATGCCGATTTTCTCCGCGACCTGGGCGTCGGTGAGGCCGACAATGTCCCGAAGCTCACGGATGCGGCTGGAAATGTTACGGATCTGGTCGTTCATGGCGGTGCGTCCTCCCCTGTGGATGAATGGCAAATGGCTCCGGTCACGTCGCCGCTGGCGCGAGGCCGGTTTCCGCTCCACATTCCGTCCCGCCGTACGGTACGTCGGACGGTCGCCCAGGCATGGCGTGGCCGTGGCTGAGAATGAGGAACGTGACGTCCATCCGGTTATATCATGAACCGGTTCCGATTCCAAGACGCGGCTTTTACCGGTGAGCGGATTCACGCCCACTCTCCGTGCCGCCAACCGATTGACTGTCGCCTCACCGGCGGGCAGGCTCTTTCTTCTTGAAAAAGTGGGCGTTTTCCATAAAGTATGACAGTTCACGAATATGGTGGCTCGCTGGCTGTATTCGTCGATCAAAACAGATGCAATCGTAATAGATGCGCCCGTAGCTCAGTTGGATAGAGCGTTGGTTTCCTAAACCAAAGGTCGTGGGTTCGAATCCCGCCGGGTGTACCAGTCCTATCAATGGAGGCAAGGGTTCGTATCCTTGCCTCCATTTATGTAACTGTTCCTGTCACTCCGGGACGTACGAGCGCGTCGACCGGTGATGGAAGTTCATAAGGGCATCTCCGCATCCAGCATCAAGGACGAGTTTTTTCGCCCGTAGAGAAATACGGGAGTATTCACAGTCAATGGGCCTGTCACATTGGCGTTGACCTGAATTTTTCCCGCACCAGAACTTGCTGAAATAAAATTAAAGCTGGTTACGGTGGTTCCGGCCGTAAAATTGCCGATGCTGCTGAAGGCCGGCGTGGCTCTCATGATCGGGATGGTAATCAGGATATCGGCCCGCGTCGTCGTGGCGGCGACGCCACTGCCAATAATCGTCCGGTCCCAATTGCCGGTTGTATAGGCCATGAAGAATCTGCGGCAGCGGTCGAATTCATCCCGATAACCGGGGGCTCGCCAGGGAGTGACGACGTTTCCCTCTTCTATTTTCACATCTTTAAACTCGAGGTAGTCTCCGGCACGAACGGCGGCGATTTGCCCAATTCTAAAAGCAAGGCGAATTCCCGAAGTAACCACCCTCGTCAGTTTCACTTCCTCCCACACGCCGGGGTTTTTGAGAGGGTGTTGAGAATATTGAGAGCCGTCGGTTAGAACAATCATGCCACCCAAACCGGACAATCTTACTTTGCAGGAAAAAGTAATTTCCCTGCCGACCAAACCTCTCGATTCGATGTTTTGCATTACCGATACATACCCTGAAGGAACGTCGTAGGGCGACAACATGCGGAAAGCGCCATCGACCATTGAATGGATTTGTTTTCCGGACCATGTGTTCCACCGGTCATAGGTGAAGACGCCGGCGCCTACTTCCTCCCCGCCGTATCCCCGCTGGTTGATAATGTTCCTGAAATCCGTGTTAATAAGAATATTCGGATTGCCGATGGCACTGGCCGCACGGGTGGCGGCATAGATGTCGGCGGTGCTGACTTCGACGCCGCCTTTTCCGGTGGAAATAGTGTCGTAGTACCCATACTCGAAAACCTTATCCTCCGTCCCTGTCGACCCGGCATGCGATTTCGCGGGCACAATTGCCTTCGCCATGATGTTCCCTTCTTTTCACTGACCATGTCGTCATCTATGTAATTGTATTCTGTCACGAATGCGTCACGACGATTTTTGAGAACCTTCCGGTTTTAGAAAATCGACGGAAGGTCGCCGCGAAAAAAGGCGGCACCGGTCAGAATGGCAACCGTAACGGCGACGCTCTATTGTACCCTTCACGTTCTCTCCTACCGGTTGGCCGATTCGATGAGTGACCAGGCGTATTTAATCGCCATGCTGGCAATGGTGATAAGCCCGCCGACGACCCAGCGCTTGACGCCGCTGATGCGGGAATGGGCCAGGTCGACCGCCGACTCGGCTGTTTTCAGTCGTTGGGAATTCTTGGCGATGCGTTCCCGCGTCTCCCCCAAGGCTCGCCGCAGTTCGGCGACGTCGGACTCCAGCCGTTCGACCCGCCTGACAAGGAACAGTGATTCACTCTCACTCATGCCGTCTCCTCTACGGTAACGCCGGCGGATTGCACCGAGAGCACGCTTTCGCGTCCGGACGCGCTTCGCGGATAGCGTCCACTGTGGACAGGGCGCCGCCGTCCGGGACGTACGAGCACGTCGACCGGTGATAGGTGCCGGTGCCGGCCAGGTAGAACCGTTAGTCGCCGGCTTCGTGAATTGGTTCACGTCAGCGGCATCGGGGTACCCCTGGAGGAGGGCCAGCGTCTTTTCAACGTAA
>JAJQFC010000317.1 GCA_021201355.1 Planctomycetaceae bacterium
TCGTGTAGATGTCGGCGGCGATGACGTAGGGCTCGGCCATGTATTTGTCGGCCCATTCCGGCGTGCTGCCATGGCTGATCGGGTTGAGGATTTTTTGCAGGCGCCAGGCGTTTTCCCGGTCGCCTTCGGCGGCGAAGGCCATTGCCGCCCAGATGGCGGCGTGGGTGTACTGTCCGCCGTTTTCCCTGACGCCGGGGACGTAGCCCTTAATGTAACTGGGGTTTTTGGACCAGACATTGAAGGCCGGGGTGAAGAGGCGGACGAGGAGGTTGTCGTCGTCGATGAGACGCTCGTCCAGGGACTGCATGGCCCGTTTAAGCCGGTCCGGATCGCCGGCGCCGGAGAGGACAGACCAGCTTTGGGCGATGGAATCGATGCTGCATTCCGGGCTGTCCTTGGAACCGAGGGGGGTGCCGTCGTCAAAATAGGCGCGGCGGTACCAGTCGCCGTCCCAGGCGTTCTTCCGGATGGACTCGGCGAGTTTTTCCGCGTTTTTCCGGCACAAGGCGGAGTACTCCCCGTCGCCGCGCTGTTCGGCCACGGCGGTGAAGTTCATGAGAACGGAATAGAGGAAGAAGGCGAGCCAGACGCTCTCGCCGGCGCCGTCGATGCCGACCAGATCCATTCCGTCGTTCCAGTCGCCGGAACCCATCAGGGGTAGGCCGTGGCGGCCGAGGCGGAGGCCGTGCTGAATCGAGCGGCGGCAGTGTTCGTAGAGGCTGGCGGTTTCATCCGATTTCTGCATGAGATCGTAATACGACTCCTCGTCGTCCCGGAGCGGACGGCCCTGGATGAAACGGATCTTTTCGTCCAGAATTCCGGTGTCGCCGGTGACGCGGATGTACCGTTCGGTGCAGTAGGCGAGCCAGAGGTAGTCGTCGGAACACTTCGTTCTGACGCCCCGGCCGGACGGCGGATGCCACCAGTGTAGGACGTCGCCTTCGGGGAACTGGTGGGCGGCGCACTCGAGAATGTGGCTCCGGACCAGTCCCGGTTCCGCATACAACAGAGCCATCGAGTCCTGAAGCTGATCGCGGAAGCCGATGGCGCCGCCGGACTGATACGTTGCCGACCGGCCCCAGAAGCGGCAGGACAAAGTCTGGTACAGTAGCCAGCCGTTCGCCATGAAATTGAAGGCCTGGTCCGGCGTTTCCACCGTGATCGTGCCGAGAACCTCCCGCCAGTAGTCCTTGACCGCCTTGAGGCTGGCATGGGCGTCGTCGACGCCGCGGCTTTCCCGGATGAGGCGGCGGGCGGCGTCCAGGTTGTCGGCGACGCCGAGGCGGAACACCACTTCCCGCTGCTGGCCGGGGCCGAGGTTAAACTTGACCTGGGCGCCGCCGCACGGGTCGAGGCCGGGTCCGACCCGGCCGGACAGGCTGTCCCGGCGCATGCCGCGCGGGTCGCTGAGGCTCCGGTTCCGTCCGAGGAATTCGCGGCGGTCGCCGGTGACGGTGCGGCCGGGATCGTTGACGTCGAGAAAAACGGTGCGGCCGCGGAATTCGCCGTTGTAGTGGTTCCGGGCGATAAGAGCGCCGCTGTGGGAATCGATGCCGGTAATGACGTGCATGCCGGTTTTTTCCCTGATATCCCCGAGCACCCATTCGACATAGCCGGTGACGCTGAGGTTTCGCTGACGATCGGAGACGTTTTTCAGGGAAAGCGTAAAGAATTTGATGTCGTCGTGGCGGTCGACGTGGACGGTCAGTTCGCTGTGAATGCCCTGTTCCGAATGCTCGTAGACGCTGTAGCCGAAGCCGTGCCGGGTAATGAAGCGTCCGCCGCTCCGGCAGGAAAGGGGCGTCGGCGACCAGAAACGCCCGGTTTCCTCGTCACGGATATAAAGGCATTCGCCGGGCTGGTCACTGACCGGATTGTTCCGCCACGGCGTGAGGCGGAATTCGTGGGCGTTCTCGCTCCAGGTGTGGAAGGCGCCCGCTTCGGAGGCGATGGTGCCGAACTTCGGGTTGGCCATGACGTTGACCCATGGCAGGGGGGGTCATGCAATCGCCGTCCGTGACGACGACATATTCGCGGCCGTCCGGCCTGAAGCCGCCGTAGCCGTTGTCAAAAACCAGTTCGCCCGGCTGGACGCTGTCGTCCGGTTCGTCCTCTTCTTCCTCGTCGACCAGTTCGTCCGAGTAGAACGGCCTGGAGGCGTCGGACGGCGTATCGTTTTTGGCCACCCGGCGGAGTTGTTCCTCGAGGGTGCCGGCGCTGTCCGATATGACCACGCGGGCGACGGTTTCAATTAGGACGCGGTCTTCCGGGGCGATGCGTTCGGTGGAGCGGATGAAGATGCCGCCCGGCTTTTCCATAATGGCGTCGTCGAGGGCGGCGCCGGCGAGGCTGGCGATCTGGTCGTGGAGTTCCTGGCGGTAGCCGGAGTCGTCGTCGTTCCAGATCATAAGGTCGACCTTGAGACCCTTCTGCCGCCAGTAGGAATGTGCCTGGATTAGGGTATTGACGAGTTTAATACGGGACGGGTCCGACGCCTTCAGGAGGACAAGCGGGACATCGCCGGAAATGGCATAGCCCCACAGGCCGGACTGGCCCTGGCGGTTTTTCATAATAATGGCCGGGCTGGCGCGGAAAGCCGGGTTCGCGAACAGGATGGAACCGGCCAACTGGGTGAAGCGGAGCGCTTCGGCGTCGGTGATATTCAACTGCCGGAGAAGAAGCTGGCCGTGGGTCCAGGCGAGGTCGAGGGCCTTTTCGGTGGAGCGCTGGTCCTGGTATTTTTCCATGATGCGGTTCGCGTCCGCCTCGTCCTGGCCGACGCCGGTGACGAGGTCGACAATGGCGACGCCGCCCGCTTCGAGGCGTATGGCGGATCGAATGGCGAAGACCGGGTCGAGGA
>JAJQFC010000187.1 GCA_021201355.1 Planctomycetaceae bacterium
ACACCACGCCGAAGAAGATGCCGAAGGGCATCTGCTCGAACACTTGCGGCAAGGTGGCGAAAGTCAGGGTCGGGCCCTGGGTCGGTTCGATGCCGAAGGCGAAGACGGCCGGGAGAATGCACATGCCGGCGAGGACGGCGGCGAGGGTGTCGATTATCGGGATGGCGACGGCGCCTGTCAGCATGTTCGCTTTTTTCTGGATGTAACTGCCGTAAACGATGGTGATGCCCATGCCGAGGGAAAGGGACCAGAACATCTGGCCCATGGCGTCCATGACCGCGCTCATGGTCAGGTTGGAGAAGTCCGGCCTGAAGAGGAAGCGGAGGCCCTCGGTGGCGCCCGGCAGGGTCAGGGACCGGCCGATCATGATGACGAGGAGGACGAGCAGGAGCGGCATCATGATCTTCGAAAACTTCTCAATGCCCTTTTCGACGCCCCGGTAAATGATGTAGGCGGACGCCGCGAGGAACAATGTCTGCCAGATAAGTGGTTCGAAAGGGTTGGCGATGAAGGTGCCGAACGACGCGCCGATATCGGCGGGAAAACCTTCGGAGAGATAGATGATGAAACGGAAGATGTACGCCATCACCCAGCCGCCGATAACGATGTAATAACACGGTATAAGGACGCCCGAGAGCACGCCGAGGACGCCGACGAAGCGGAACCGTCTGTCAAGACGTTCGAAGGCGCTGACCGGTTCGAGGCGGGTGTGGCGGCCGATGGCCAGTTCGCCGATAACGAGGGGCAGGCCGGCGATGAAGATGAAAAGGATGTAAACGACGAGGAAGGCGCCGCCGCCGTTTCGTCCGGCCAGGTACGGGAACTTCCACAAATTGCCGAGTCCGACGGCGGATCCGGCCAAAGCCATGATGAATCCGAAGGAACTGCCCCATTGCGAACGTTCTTCTGCCATGATACGGTTCCTTTTCTTCGAGAAAGGCGGGTTGTTCATTGTTATTGAATTAAACCCTCACATGGCGCTTCTTTCATGATAAGTATTCACATTTCCTTCGCAAGAGGGGAAGTGAAAAAGATGTCGCCGTCTTTTTCTCCTTAAGAAAAACGGCTTGGCCCTTGGATTGCCAGGGTGTTTTCCGAATACTGTTGAAATGGGACTTTTGGCTGGCCGGCCGGGCGGAGGAGTTCGCCTGACCGCCTCTCCGCCAGGGAGTCTTTCGAATGGACGAAGTAAAACCGCGTTACACCCATCTTCCGGTCATGCCCGTGGAAACGCTCCGCCACCTCGCCCCGCAGCCCGGCCAGGTGGTGGTGGACGGCACCGTCGGACTCGGCGGGCATTCCCGGCTTTTCGCGGAGGCGATTGGCCCGGACGGGCGCCTCGTCTGCCTCGACCGCGATCCCGAAGCGCTTCGCCTCGCCCGGGACAACCTGTCCGGCGTGCCGTGTCGGGTGGATTTTGTCAACTCGCCGTTCGAAGGCATGGCCGGGGCGCTGTCCGGCCTCGGCATCGCCGGGGCGGACCGGATATTCCTCGACCTTGGCGTTTCGTCCCTCCAGCTCGACAAGCCGGAGCGGGGATTTTCTTTCCGCCAGGACGGCCCCCTCGACATGCGGATGAACCAGTCCGTCGGCGTCACGGCCGGGGATATCGTCAACACCTGGCCGGCGGAACGACTCCGGGATCTTTTTAAACGCCTTGGCGAGGAACGGTTTTCCGGGCGCATCGCCAAAACGATTGTAGAAAAACGGGTCGAAAAGCCGATAGAAAGTACTGGTGAACTGTCGGCGCTCGTGGAGGCCGCCGTTCCCTTCCGGGGACGCATCCATCCGGCGACGCGGATTTTTCAGGCGCTCCGGATGGAGGTGAACGACGAACTCGGCACCCTTCTCCGGGGACTGGCCGTCCTCGGACGCCTCCTCAAAACGGAAGGGAGGCTCGGCGTCCTGACCTTCCATTCCCTCGAGGACCGGCTGGTCAAGAAGACGTTCCTGAAATGGCAGGAGCTCGGCGTCGCCGCGGCGGTGACGAAAGGAGCGGTGGCGGCGAGCCGCGAGGAAAGCCTCGTCAACCGCCGGGCCAGAAGCGCCAAACTGCGGGTCGTCGAGCGGCTATGAAATGAATTTGACTCTAAAAAGAGCTGAACCCTTACGGTGGTGGCTGCCGCGCCCTTGTCGACCGGTTCGCGGCGGTCCGTGACGTCAGGCAAACGGAGATCAGAACAACCATGAAAATTCGCGGATTCGTCCTCGGTGTCATTCTTCTCGCCCTGGTCGGGTGGTGCATGATTTACGAATCGGTCAAGCAGACCGAGGCCAGGTACAAGCTGGCCGATCTCGCCCGTCAGGAAGAGGAAATGAAACGGACCCTGGCCCGGCTGCATACGAAGGAGCAGGAACTCCGCTCGCCCGTCCGCCTGGCCGAAATCATCCGCGAACAGCGCATGCCCCTGGTCGCCCTCGGGAGCGTGCTCCCGACGTCACGGGTCAATCACGAACGCCGACCCGGAATGACGGAGGAGGACGACCTGGCCCGGAAGGAACGGGAATATCAGGAAGACACCGACGTCGCCAGCATCACCGGTTGGTGATCCGTCGCTCCGCGACCGCCTAGCGGACGGGCCGGCGGCGTATGGCGGGCAGAGGCGATACCGGTGCTATCTTTACTGTATTTCAAGGGCGACCTTGATCGGGTCCACTTTATGACGAAGTGGTGTTTGGCGTTACTGGAACGGTTTTTCGGGGGAAGACACGGATGGCGAGCGGCGCGTCGACAGGGCAGGGCGGGACGGTCGGGGTGGCGCGGGCGCGCGGCCTCGGCGTGTTTGACGTCCTCCTCACCGTCCTGTTCCTCGGCGTCGGCGAGGGCCTTG
>JAJQFC010000119.1 GCA_021201355.1 Planctomycetaceae bacterium
GAAAGTATACAACGTCTTCAAGAACTACGCCATTTTAACCAACCTCAACTTCTACGACAACATCGCCTTCGGCCTGCGTATCGCCCGCCGGCCGGACGGGGAAATCCGCCGCGCCGTCGACCGCATGCTCGACCTTATCGACCTGACGGAACACGCCAAAAAACGCGTCAACGAAATCTCCGGCGGCCAGAAACAGCGTGTCGCCATCGCCCGCGCCCTCGTCAATCAGCCGAAGGTGCTCCTTCTCGACGAACCCCTGGCCGCCCTCGATCTCAAGCTCCGCCAGCGCATGCTGGTCGAACTCGACAACATCCATGACGAGGTCGGCATCACCTTTCTCTACGTCACCCACGACCAGGGCGAGGCCATGTCCATCTCCGACACCATCGCCGTCATGAACCAGGGCCGGGTGGAACAGGTCGGGAACCCGGTGGAAATTTACGAAGCGCCGCGCTCGTCCTTTGTCGCGGCGTTTATCGGCGACACGAATTTCTTCGACGGCACCGTCCGCGAGGTGTCCGGCGACTACTCCCTCGTCGACATCGACGGCTTCGGCCGGGTTTCTGTTTATAACGACAAAAAGGTCCGCATCGGCGGTCTGGTTCACCTGAGCCTGCGGCCGGAAAAACTCCTTATCCATTCGAACCGGCCGGCCGACCGTGAGCACTACAACATTTTCAAGGGCATTGTCGAGGAAGCGGTCTATCTCGGCTCCCAGACAAAGTACTGGGTCCGGGTCGGCGAGTACCGGGTGGCGGTCATGCGCCAGCACCGGCGCTTCCTTCTCGATGAAAAACCGATCCGGTGGAACGACGAGGTCTGGCTCGAATGGTCCGGCGACGACGGCTATATGCTTGAACGCTATTCCGAAGCCGACGAGGCCCTTCTCTCCCTTCCGGACCCCGATCCGGAACCGGACGAGGACGACGACGTCGTCGAACAAACCGATACCGGCGGGGCCGCCAGGGACGGCGGCGACCCTAATGCGCCGGTCCGGGCCGGAGCGGGAGACGGGGCATGAATGGCAGTAAGCGCGCCCGCCTGCGGGAATGGCTGTTGTCACTGCCGTCCCTGGCCTGGCTTATCGTCTTCCTTCTTGTGCCGACCCTCATGATGTTCGCCATCGCCTTCCGGCCGGCCGACCCGTACGGCGGCATCGGCCAGGGCTGGACGCTGGAAACGCTCTTCAACATGGCGAATCCGAACTATCCGGCCATTGTCTGGCGGACCATCTGGCTGTCCGTCGTGGCGACGGCGATCTGCCTCGCCATCTCGATGCCGGTCGGTTATTGCCTGGCCCGGATCAACCCTCGCTGGCGGCAGTGGATTATGCTCCTGGTCGTGGTGCCGTTCTGGACCAACTTCCTTATCCGCGTTTTTGCCTGGAAATCCATCCTCGCCACCGGCGGCAGCTTCCGGTCGACCCTGGTCTGGCTCGGGCTGATCGGGGAGGATCAGCCGCTTCTCTATACCTCCGGCGCCATCCTGCTCGTGATGGTGTACACGCATCTGCCGTTCGCCATACTGCCCCTCTACGCGGCGGCGGAGAAATTCGACTTCAGCCTTCTTGAAGCGGCCCGCGACCTCGGGTCGAACTCCCTCGGCGCCATGTACCGGATTTTCATCCCGGGGATCAGCCGGGGACTGGTGACGGCCGGGATAATGGTGCTGGTGCCGTGCCTCGGGTCGTATGTCATTCCGGATCTGGTCGGCGGAGCGTCGTCCGAGATGATCGGGAATAAAATTGCCCAATACGTCTATACGGAGCGGAACCTGCCCCGGGCCAGCGCGCTTTCAGCCATTCTGACCGTCGTGGTGGTGGCGCTTCTTCTCGCTTTCCTCCTCTGGCGGCGGAAACGGGCGGTGGACCGGGACACGCCGGAAAGCGCCGGGCAGGAAGGGATCTTCTCATGAGACGGAGCTATTTTCCCTACGCCACCCTGGCCGCGTGCATGGTGTTTTTCTACCTGCCGCTGGCGTTCGTCGTCGTCGGCTCGTTCAACAATTCCCGCTTCGGCGGGGCCTGGCGCGGGTTTACCTGGAAATACTACCAGCAGCTCCTGAACGACCGGGAAATCTGGATCTGCCTCCAGAACACCATCGTCATCGCCCTTGCCTCGACGGCCGCGTGCATGGTCCTCGGCACCCTCGCCGCCTTCGCCCTCCACCGCTACCGGTCGCGGCTTCAGTTTTTCCACAATACCCTGGTGTATATTCCCCTGGTCGTTCCGGAAATCCTCATGGGGATAAGCCTCCTTCTCTTCTTCGTCGCCCATTCCGTCACCCTCGGCATGGGGACCATCTTTGTCGGCCATGTGACGTTCTCCCTCAGTTACGTCGCCATGACCGTCCTCGGCCGGTTGCAGGATTTCGACTTCACCCTCATGGACGCCGCCCGGGACCTCGGCGCCAGTTCGTTCGAGGCGGCGCGGAAGGTCATGCTTCCCCTTCTCATGCCCGGCATTCTGGCCGGGGGGCTCCTCGCCTTTACCCTGTCCATGGACGACTTCGTCGTCACCTTTTTCGTTTCCGGAACCGGCTCGAAGACGCTGCCGATTTACATCTACAGTTCCATCAAGCACGGTTCGCCCACGAAAATCAACGCCCTGTCCACCATCCTCCTGGCCGTGACCTTTGTCGGCGCGTTGATCAGCCGGTTTGTGAAAAATTACTCGGACCAGCGCATCCTCGATAAGGAAACGATGTAACCAGAGGACGCGGCGGAGGCATGCGCGCGGCGCGGGAATGATCCCGGTTTACACCGTAAAAACCGCTTTCCGGCCGCCGGTCGGGAAGCGGTTTATTATGTGCGCCCGGCATGGCAC
>JAJQFC010000075.1 GCA_021201355.1 Planctomycetaceae bacterium
ATAACGACACCGGCCAGGCCCGGATCCCGCAGGGGGGCGGCCGGGGGTCCGGGGACGGCGGCGGGGTCGGGCTGTTCTTCCCCTTCGCCAGGACGGTTCGGGACAACCCCCGCGCCGCCGAAAACGGCTGGACCACCGAACGGCTCATAGAGACCTTCCCGGAAGCGACCGCCACCGGCATCATGGACGGCGCGGCCAAGCCGGGGCCGTTCACCCTCGTCTACCGGAGCGCCATGGAGGCGTCCGGCCGCGAGGCGCGGGTCGTCGTCATGTCGTCCGGGCGGATGCTGTCGGACGCCGACATCGGCCGGGGGGCGAACGAAGCCCTCGCCCTCGCCATGGTGCAGTGGCTGGCCGGACGGGAGGAGACCCGCGACCTGCCGTCCCGCACCTGGATAGACCGGCGGCTGTCCCTTACCGGCGCGCAACTCCGGGGCATCCTCTGGGTGGCGGTGGTCGGCATGCCACTCGCCTGGCTCCTCGCCGGCATCTCGGCCTGGTGGTTGCGGCGGGATTGACGCGTTTACCTTTAACCTTCTGGATTGACCAATGCCACGACGCCATGTTGCCATCCTCGTTCTGATAGCCGTCGCCCTGACGGTGACGTCACTGGCCCTGTCCCGCCGGGACTCCCGGGACTGGCGCGCCAACCGGTCCCGGCGCCTGTTCCCCTTCCCCTGGCAGGACGCCGCGTCCGTCGTCATCGACCGGCCCGGCCGGGACGCCCTGTCCTTCAGCCGGCCAACGGGCGGCGAGTGGCAGATGGAACTGGGGGACGGCCTCGCCGACAGCCTCGACCCCACGGCAGTCCAGGCCCTCGAGGCCCTCGTCACCATGTCCTGGCGTGAACCGCTCCGGGACCGGTCCGCGCCGGACCCTGACCGCGCCATCACCATCAGCGCCGGAAACGCCTCCGGCCAGAAGGTCGTCATCCGCCTCGGCGACGCCATGCAGAACCTCCGGGCCGCCACCGTCGACGGGGACGACTCCGTCGTCTACGGGGTCAACCAGGACCTCCTCGCCTTCCTCGACTGGCCCGACGCCCGGTTCAGGAACATGAACCTCGCCACCGGACCGAACAACGCGAAACCGGACCGCATCACCCTCACTCCGGGGGCGGCGCCGGACCTCGCCATTACCCTCGAACGCACCCCGGTCGGCTGGCGCCAGACCGTTCCCGTCGACTGGCCGGTGGATGAAACGCGCCTCGACCTCCTCCTCCGCTGGATAGATCGCCTGCGGGGCGAGTCCATCGAGGCGGAACAGACCGGCGACCTCGCCTGGTTCGGCTTTACGGAAGAATCGCCCCGGGTCGACCTGTGGTACGACAGTCCGACCGGTCCGGTGCGCCGCCGCATCGAATTCGGGAAACCGGTCGGGAACGGCGCCATCTATGCGCGGGATACCACCCGGAACCCGGTTTTTGCCGTGCCCGGCGATACACTGGCGGAAATTTCCATGGACGTGGCCAAACAGCACGCCACCCTGTGGACAAACTTCTACCGCCGCCGGGGCATTAATCTTCTCGGCGCCGCCATCCCGGAGGCGGTGACGGTGGAGCGGCTCCTGCCGTTCCCGGAAAAGCTTGAGATCACCCGTACGGCGGAGGCGGGCGGCGCATCCTGGACCGGCGTCCTTACCCGGCCCGACCATGTCGAACGGTTCCGCCTCGACCCGCCGGACGCGAACAACGCCATGCGACCCCTCACCGCCCTCTTCACCGGGCTATCGAATCTCCGGGTCAAGACATTCCTGGCCGATGTCCCGCCGGGTCCGGACACGGTCAAGTGGACCGGATTCCCGGCCTGGCGCATCTCCTACCGGAACCCGGGCGATCCGACGCCGGACACGGTTTTGACGTTGTACGCGGCGAACGACAACGGCGACCTCCCGTCCGGAAACCCGTTTGTCCACGGCCAGGCGGAGCCGGCGGAACTCGAGTCACTCCCCGGCCTGCCGGCCCGGGTCGGCATTGCCTTCAGCCTGTCCGACCAGCCGGCGGTCATGAAAACATACGGAGAATTAAGTTACCTCCTGTGCCTGCCGCCGTACCGGTACCGGAGCGCCAAGGTGATAGACCAGGAACACCGGAACTGGCACCGCATCGAATTAATACAAGGCGAGGAACGCCGCGTATACACCCGGAAACAGGGCGATCCGAACGAACAGTGGTGGCGCCACGACCCCGACCCGGAGCCGCTGATGGACGGCAACAACCTCTTTGTCAGGCTCACCGTCGAACTGTCTCAACTACGGTCGGACGGATTTGTCGGGGAAGGGAATGGGGATATTGGCGAATTTGGGCTTGACCGCCCGGAGCGTATCGCCATAGTTTATACTTCGCCCGAACCGGCGGACGGCGGCGACGATCCGTCATTGGCCCTGACTCTGGCGATTGGCCGTCTGTACGACGATACCGGGCGGCGTTTTGCCCAGCTCGGCACCGGCGGTCCGGTTTTTTTACTGCCCGCCCGCATGGCGGAGGCCTTGGGCAGGACATATCACTAGGATTCACCAGGACGCGCGGCATTCCTGGTAATCTCCGGCGGTCGCGAATCGGTTCAACCACGGACATATTGTGAGAAATGGCACCACTGTCAAACCGGTGAGATTTTGGTTCCAGAGTATTGGGGGAATTTCCGACTGCTCCACCAGCGCACACGGATCGCGGCGTTGTTTTCCGGAACCACGGAAAAGACGCCTGTAACCGCGACCGGCGGCGACTGCCTCGGAAGCATTGCAAAAAATTCCGCCACTGCTTCAGCTTTCAGGAAGACATCATGACAAACGCGAAATCCGCGAAGAGCGCCGACGAGGCGAAGGT
>JAJQFC010000209.1 GCA_021201355.1 Planctomycetaceae bacterium
CCCTTGACGACCGGATTGTTGTGCGTCGCCTCGACGCCGAAGAAAAGACCGCCGGCGGCATTATCCTCCCGGACGCCGCCAAGGAAAAGCCCCAGCGCGGCGAAGTCGTCGCGGCCGGCCCGGGGAAGCTCCTCGACTCCGGCACCCGCGCCACCCCGGACGTCGTCGCCGGCGACCTCGTCATCTTCGGCAAGTATTCCGGCACCGAAGTGAAGGTCGACGGAACCGAATTTCTCATCATGCGGGAAACGGACATCCTGGCCAAGCTCTAATCGTCCCGGGAAGTTTTCGCGACGCGCTTGGGGCGTTCCGGCGAGCGGCCGGCCGCCAGTGAGGGAAAGTTTTCTAAAAAGTTATTTGTGAATCATATATTAGGGAGAACCATCCATGCCCGCCAAACAGCTCATGTACGGTCAGGACGCGCGGCAGAAGATCCTCGCCGGCGTCAACAAGCTGGTCAAGGCCGTCAAGTCCACCCTGGGCCCGACCGGCCACAACGTTATTTTTGAAAAAGGCTTCGGCTCCCCGTCGGTAACGAAGGACGGCGTCACCGTCGCCAAGGAAATCAAGCTGGAAGACCCGTTTGAAAACATGGGCGCCCAGCTCATCCGGGAAGTCGCCAACAAAACCGGCGACGTCTCCGGCGACGGCACCACCACGGCGTCCATCCTCGCCGAAGCCGTCTTCACCGCCGGCCTCAAGGCCATCGCCTCCGGCGCCGACGCCACCGCCATTAAGAGGGGCGTCGACATGGCCGTCGATGCCGTCGTCGAGAACCTCGCCAAGATGTCGAAGCCGTGCAAGAAGGTCGAGGACATCGCCAACGTCGCCGCCATCTCGGCCAATAACGACAAGACCATCGGCGATATCATCGCGAAAGCCATGGACAAGGTCGGCGCCGACGGCGTCGTTCAGGTCGAGGAAGGCAAGACCACCGACACCACCGTCGATCTCGTCGAAGGCATGCGGTTCGACAAGGGCTACCAGAGCCCGTATTTCGTCACCAACACCGCCAACATGACCTGCGAGATGAAAGACCCGTACATTCTTATCTACGAAAAGAAGATTTCGAACCTGCGGGAATTCCTGCCGATTCTCGAACAGGCCGCCTCGACCGGGAAACCGCTCCTCATCATCTCCGAGGAAGTGGAAACGGAATGCCTCGCCGCCCTCGTCATCAACCGGCTCCGCGGCACCCTGAACGTCTGCGCCGTCAAGGCGCCCGGGTTCGGCGACCGGCGGAAGGCCATGCTCGAGGATATCGCCATCCTCACCGGCGGCCAGGCCATTACGGAAGACCTCGGCATTAAGCTCGAAAACGTCAAGCTTGACCAGCTCGGCCGCTGCAAGTCCGTCTCCGTCGACAAGGACAACACCACCATCGTCGAAGGCGCCGGCTCCAAGCAGGACATCAAGGCCCGGGTCGACCACCTGAAGAACCGCATCGAAACGACCACCTCCGACTACGACCGGGAAAAGCTCCAGGAACGCCTGGCCAAGCTCTCCGGCGGCGTGGCCGTCGTCTCCGTCGGCGCCGCCACCGAGGCGGAGATGAAGGAGAAGAAGGCCCGCGTCGAAGACGCCATGCACGCCAGCCGCGCGGCGGCCGAGGAAGGCGTCGTCCCCGGCGGCGGCGTTGCCCTTCTCCGGTCCACCGCCGCCGTTGAAGCGGTCCGCGGCAAAGCCAAGGGCGACGAGAAAATCGGCGTCGACATTATCCTGAAGGCCATCCGCGCCCCCATCGCCACCCTGGCGGAAAACTCCGGCCTGGACGGCTCCGTCGTCGCGGCCGAGGTCGAGGAAAACAAGTCGGACACCTTCGGCTTCAACGCCCTCACCGGCGAATACGGCGACATGCTGAAGGCCGGGGTCATCGATCCGGCCAAGGTGACCCGTCTCGCCCTCCAGAACGCGTCCTCCATCGCCACCCTCCTCCTGACCATCGAAACGATGGTGACGGAGATCAAGGACGGCAAGAAGCAGAACGTGGAAATGGGCGCCGTATCCTAGAACGGGACGGCACCGCGTGCGCCGTTCCGGAAAGGGTTCGGACCCGGCGCGAGGACGAGAAATTGAAACGCTATCGCTTTCCCCGGTCCCGGATTGCCGGGGCCGGGGAAATGTTTTATGATTGACTGCTTATGCCCGGATAGGGTTCATTGTCGGCGTGAAGAACGGGTTCGGGAAAATACGCGACAGGCTGACAGATTCCGCACTCGCCTGGGCGCATGTATCGTTTGTGTAAACGACAGTAATGCAAATGGATACGACGCGTATAATCAGGTTGCGACCTGCGTGTCGTAGACCAGCGAAATGCCGGGAATCGGGTTAGCTCGGAACTGTTTGTACCTTTTTGTGAACGTGGCGAGTGGCCCTTTTACGGCCGAATTTTATATTTCCAAGGCATACAACCATGGCGAAAAAACGCGATTATTACCAAGTCCTCGGCGTTGAAAAAACGGCCAGCCAGGACGAAATCAAAAAAGCCTACCGCAAACTGGCGATGAAATATCACCCCGACCGGAACCCGGGCGACAAGGCGGCCGAAGAAAAGTTCAAGGAAGCGGCCGAAGCCTACGAAGTCCTCCACGACGAGGACAAGCGGAAGCGGTACGACATGCACGGCCACGAAGGCCTGTCCGGCATGGGCGGCCAGGGCGCGCCGAACTTCTCGTCATTTGAAGACATCTTCAGCCACTTCGCCGACATCTTCGGCGGCGGCGGCGGCGGGTCCATCTTTGAAGGCGTTTTCGGCGGCGGCGGCGGTTTCGGCCAGGGCGTCCGGGCCGGCGCCAGCCTGAAGTGCCGAGTCAACATCAA
>JAJQFC010000303.1 GCA_021201355.1 Planctomycetaceae bacterium
CGTCCGCCTGCCAGCGCCTGGCCGGCGCTTCGGCCGATCAGTCCGAGAACCTGTCCCGGTCGGCGGCGTCCCTTGAGGAATTGACCGGCTTTGCCAAGCAGAACGCCGACAATACGGAAAACGCCTCGCGGTTGATGGACACCACCCACACCGCCGCCGGCGAGGCGAACCATATGATGCAGGATCTGGAACGGTCCATGCAGGCTATCTGCGCCTCCTCGGACCAGGTCGCGGGCGTCATTAAAACCATCGAGGACATTTCTTTCCAGACAAACCTCCTCGCCCTGAACGCCGCCGTCGAGGCGGCCCGGGCCGGCGAGGCCGGGAAGGGTTTCGCCGTCGTCGCGGACGAAGTCCGGAACCTTGCCCAACGGGCCGCCGACGCCGCCCGGAGCAGTACGGAGATTATCAGCCAGTCGGTGCAGCAGACCCGGGACGCCGCGCATATGGCCACGTCGTCCGCCGCCAGCATCGAATCGACCCTGGACGCCATGAACTAGGTCAAGGAGATGCTCGGGCAGATCGGCGCCGCCTCGGCCGAACAGTCGGCGGGCATTGCACACCTCAGTGAATCGGTCAACCGCCTGGACGACGCGAACCGGGAGGTGGTGGACAATTCGAGCGATGCCGCCCAGTCGGCGGGTGAACTGTCGGAACAGTCCCACCAACTGGAGAAGGTCATCGGCGGTTTGTCCGACATCATCGGCGCCAAGCCGGAAATGCCGAAGCGGCCCCGGCGGCGGCTTCTCGGCCGGAAAAAACGCCTCGCCCTTCCCGCTCCCGTGGAGGAATGACGCGGCGCGTTTTTACGGTGTAAAAGACGACAGGCACGCCATGCGGATGGCGTGCCTGTTTTGTATGGTCTTAACGCTTTTTACATAAAGATTGGTTCCTTACTGTCCATAAGGCAACTGTCGCCGCCGTTCGGCCAGCGGGTCGGACGGCCTGGTTTTGACGGCGGTGGATTTTTTTGTAGGTCTGGAGAATGTCCCACAACCGTTCCGCCGTTTTTTGGAGCGAGGCGGAGAAGCGGGCGTTTTCACTGGCCTGGTCGGCGTTTTCCAGGGCGACGGTCCGCACCTGGGACAGGCCGGACACCATTTCCGAGAGGGCGGCCAACTGATCCCCGGACGACGTCTTCACCTCTTCCATCAGATCGGTGAGGCGGTCGAGGGCGGTGGCTATGGCGTCGAGGGCGTCGCCGGTCCGGGCGCCCATTTCCGCGCCGCGGCTGGCGTTCTCCCGCGATGCGGCCAGCATTTTCCCCGTTTCCGTCGCCTGGCTGGCGCTGCGTTGGGCCAGGCGGCGCACCTCTTCCGCCACCACGCTGAAGCCCTTGCCGTGCTGGCCGGCCCGGGCCGCCTCGACGGCGGCGTTGAGGGCGAGGAGATTCGTTTGGAAGGCGATGCCGTCAATGGTTTTCAGGACGGTGGTAATCTGTTCGGTCGATTGGTTGATGTCATCGAGGACGTCTTTCATAAGGGCCATGTCGGTGGTGCCGGTAAGGGCGTCGGAACGGGCTTCCCGCAGGGCGTATGCGGCGTTCTCGACAACGGTGACATTGGTCTTGGCCTTGTCGTGGATGGTGCCGGCGCTGGCGGCGAGGCTGTCGACGACGGTGCCTTGTTCCTCGGACACGGCGGAAAGGCGGGAGCTGGATTCGCTGACCTGGATGGACACGTCCGCCAGTTCGTCGGCGGCGGTGGCGATTTGATCGAAAACCCGCCGGAGCGTTTCGAAATTTTCCGCCGCTTCCCGCTCCCGTACCGCCAGGGTGTGGGCCATGTCGTTCAGGGCCCGGACGAGGATGCCGGTTTCGTGCTGTCCCGGTTCGTCCATCCGGACGCCCAGTTCGCCGTCCCGCACCGCCAGGGCGAACGATGCCGCCGCCCGGATGGGCCGGGCCAGCCGCCGCGCCGCGGCGACGGCGATCACGACAAACACCATCGCCGCCAGGACGAGAATGAGAAGCTGGATGGCGGCGTGCCGGTATATGGGAGCCATGAACAATTTTTCCCGCATAACCGTCAGGACGTACCAGCCGGTCGTCTCCATCGGCCGGTAGGAGAGGAGGATCCATTCGTTACCGTCCATGGCCGGCGACTGGATGCGGAGGGAACCGGCCTTCCCGGCGGCCAGGTCGGCCCGGAGGATGCGCCAGGCCTCGACCGCGTCGCCGGATGTCGGAATATTTTTCGGATCGAACAGGGTGGCTCGCGTCTCGACCAGTTCGCGGTTCCGGCTGGCGACGTAGTAGCCGTCCTTGTTGACGATGGTGTAGTAGCCGTACTGGGCCATGGCGCCGGGAATCCGGGCAATGAAGGAGTCGAGCCAGCCGGTGGCGACGTCGATGCCGACGACGCCGGCAAAACGGTTGTTCTTGTGGAACGGCACCGAATAGGTGGCGAGGAAGGTGTTGCCGGCGCCTTCGTCGTAATAGGGCATGGTCCAGTTGCTCCGTCCCGTTTCCCGTGGCGTGGTGAACCATTCCGTCCGGTTTTCGCGAATCGTATAGTCGTATTGGATAAGGGTGCGGTCGAAATTGTTGTTGGCGTCCCGCATGATGTAGGGCGCGAACAGGCGGCGGTCGGGGTCGAAGCCGTATTCGTCGTAGATGACCGATCCGCCGTAAATGGCGTCACTGGCGTTGTAGGCGTATTCCAGGGCGGCGTAGACGGCGTCGGCGTCGGCGAAGTCGGAGGTGGTGACGTGGGTGGCGAGGGCGTTCCCGATCTGGGCGATCTGCCTGAACCGGATGTCGATTTCCGTCGCCATGTGGGTGGCGAGAAGATCCATGGACGCTTCGG
>JAJQFC010000137.1:0-8496 GCA_021201355.1 Planctomycetaceae bacterium
ATCTCGGCACCGGCAGCGGCTGCATCGCCGTGTCAATCGCCGCCAAACTTCCGAACGCGCGGGTGCTGGCGGTGGACGCGTCGCTGAAGGCCATCGCCGTCGCCCGGAAAAACGCCGCCGCCGCCGGCGTCGACGCCCGGATTGCCTTCCGTCAGGGCGACTGGCTTGCCGCCTGCAAGCCTGGCGAACGGTTTGACATTATTCTCTCGAACCCGCCGTACCTGGTCGAGGGCGACCCGGAGATCTGGCCGGAAGTGTCCGGGTACGACCCGGCCGCCGCCCTCTACGCCGGCCGGGACGGGCTCGACTGCTACCGCCGCATCCTGCCGGACGCGGCCGAATACCTGATGCCGGGCGGCTGGATCGTGTTCGAGGTCGGCGCCGGACAGGCCGGTCCGGTTGGGGATTTACTGAAGCGGTTCGGCTTCGGCGATATCGGCACCGTCCGTGATTACGGCGGGGTCGACCGTATCGTCAAAGGCCGGCGGCTTGACTGACGATCGGTCCGCCGCCGCTCCCGAATGCGGTAAAGAACGCCTCCGAATGTGGTTGAAACGCCCGTGTTTCGCCGTCCGGAGAGTTTTTCCTTTGGCGCGGGACGGTCGGGTCGGTATAGTATACGCTCCTTATCCCGGTGCCGCCCGTATCGGTTATAGTCAGGACAGAGGTCCGGGCCCGGAGCGGGCGACGTGCCGTGTTCGTCATCGATACAGTTTTGTGTTGTCGGGGCTGGCGCGAACGCGCCGGACCGGGCCGAACGTTTTTCGTTTTCGCCATTCAGGAGCAGGACATGAGTTTTGCCGGCGGTGTCAACGGAACGCACAAGATAATCACTCTCGCCGTCCCCGGCCGTGCCCGGGCGCGGGTACTGTGTCTCGTGCAGCGCGATTCGGCCGATGCCGACGCCTACTACGTCCTCGCCGAATGCGAGGGCCGCGCCATTCGCTGGCGCAGCATGGTCAAGGACAACGCCGTCCATCGCCTCAAGGATGAGTTCGTGTCGTTCATTGTCCACGAGGTCGAGGTGGACGACTTCGATGTGGAAAGCATTTTCTTCTGCACCACAGAGGTGTTGAAAGCGTAACAGCGCTGCGAAAAATTTTACCGCCAGTCGGAGCGTCCCGCGCATTCGCCGTACCGGTGCGCCGGGCGCCATAGGCCTGAAAAGTTGCAATGTTCGAATCGATTACCGAAAGCCTGAGTAAAGCCGTCCGCACCGTTCTTGGCAAGGCCAAGCTAAGCGAGGACAACCTCGCCGAGGCGATGAAGGAAGTCCGCCTCGCCCTTTTGGAAGCGGATGTCAACACCAAAGTCACCACCGCCTTTGTCGACCGGGTCAAGGACCTGGCCCTCGGCATGGAGGTCATCCCCGGCGTCGACCCGGGCCAGCAGTTCGTGAAGATTGTCTACGACGAACTGGTCCGCCTTCTCGGCGGCGAAGCGGCCGGCATCGACTGGGCCGAACGCGGGCCGACCATTGTCATGCTCTGCGGCCTTCAGGGTTCCGGCAAGACGACCACCGCCGGAAAGATTGCCCGGCGCTGGAAGGCGGAAGGCAAGCACCCGCTTCTCGTCGCGGCCGACGTCCAGCGTCCCGCCGCGATTGAACAGCTCCGCGTCCTTGGCGCCCAGATAGAGGTGCCGGTCTTTACCCAGGCCGGGGCCAATCCCGTCTCCATCTGCCGGAATTCGGTAAACGCCGCGAAGCTCCATAACGCCGACGTCATCATCCTCGACACCGCCGGCCGGCTCCACGTCGACGCGGAACTGATGGACGAACTGGACGCCATCCGGGAAGCGACCAAGCCGCAGGAAATCCTCTTTGTCTGCGACGCCATGATCGGCCAAAGCGCGGTGGACACGGCCAACGAATTCCGCCGCCGCCTCCCCCTCACGGGCGCCGTCATGACGAAGATGGACTCGGACGCCCGCGGCGGCGCCGCCCTGTCCCTCCGGGAGAGCACCGGCGTGCCGATCAAGTTCGTCGCCACCGGCGAAAAACTTGACGCCCTCGAGGAGTTTTACCCCGACCGCATGGCCGGCCGCATCCTCGGCATGGGCGACGTCGTCAGCCTGGTGGAGCGGGCCCAGTCGGTCATCGACGAAAAAGAGGCGAAGGCGCTCCAGGACAAGCTGGCGAAAAACCAGTTCAACCTCGACGACTTCCTGAACCAGCTCGCCTCCATCCGGAAAATGGGCTCCCTCAAGGACATCCTCGGGATGATTCCGGGCCTCGGCGGCCAGTTGAAGGGCGTCGACATCGACGACAGCCAGTTCAAGCGGATTGAGGCCGTCATCCAGTCCATGACCCGGGAGGAGCGGCAGAACCCGGAAATCATCGACGCCAGGCGCCGCCAGCGTATCGCCCGGGGTAGCGGCAAGACGCTGAAGGATGTCAACGATCTATTGAAACAGTTTACCGAAATGCGGAAAATCACCGGACGCATGGGCCGGTTGGGTTTGTTTGGCGGGGCGGGGCAGCAGGCTCTCGAATCGATGTCTCCGGGGACGTTGTCGTCCCTGGCGTCGGGCCGATCGCTGTATGGATCGAAGAAAGCCGGCTCCAAGGCTCAGCAAAAGAAGAAAGAAAAGAAGAAGGACAAGAAGAAGAAAAGGAGACGCTAGGTGTCAGTTGTCATTCGTTTGTCGCGCGCGGGCCGCGTGCACCTTCCCTATTATCACATTGGCGTTTATAACAGCCGCACCCGTCGCGATGGACGTCCGGTCGAACAACTCGGCTTCTATGATCCGAAATCCGACAAGGAGCCGGTCCGCATCGATGTCGAGCGCGCCCGCTACTGGCTGTCCGTCGGCGCCCGTCCGTCCGTGACCGTCGCGACCATCCTGAAGGGACAGGGCGTTGCCTCGTCCGAGTGGGCCAAGAAAGCGGCCACCGCTTCGGACAAGGACAAGAAGACGTCGGCCCGAAAGGCGTCGGCCAAGAAAAAATCGGCGAAGAAACCCGCCGGCACCGCCGCCAAGAAGCGGAAACCGCGCACCGCCTCCTCGAAGGCCCGCGGCGAACGGACCGCCAAGGCGTAAATCGGCCCAATACTCCCAATGGAGCCGCAGCCGGCCACGATGCGTGGCCGGTCGCGTTTCGTTATGCCGGACGATCCGTTCGGAGCTGTCTCCAATTACGATTGAATGCTTCACGAACAGCGGGACTGAGGGACCGGGGGTGCGGGAACACGGCCAGCCTGGGAATCGCGATGGCGTTTTTACCGTTTCGTCCATAAAACGCTGGAGGAATTCCGCTCCGGCGTCGACGAAACAGAGGGAAGCAATCCATCGAATCCCAAAGGGGAACGGCTATGAAATGTTGGTTCTGCGACAATGAAGCGCGGGGAACGTGCGCCGCCTGCGGGCGCGGCGTCTGCTACGATCACGCCCATATACACGACGCCATGACCCTCGCCAAGACCGACACGTCGAGCGGCTATACCAGCTACTACAACGTCCTGAACTCGATCAAGTGTTCGGACTGCCGCCTCGAGTGGATCTATCACAAGCCGGGCGAATAGACAGTCTAAGCCACTTCGCTGTCGTTTTGACGGTGGGCCCTTCGCTGTCGTCAACCGATGCCGGATTCGCCGTCCTGAAGCAGGACACGGGTGAGGCGGCCGTGGCGAGGCGTTGTACGCCGCCATTCCGTCGTCGATTCGTATGGCGGTCATGAGAAATTACATCCCGACGGCATGCGCGCGGCGTATGCCGTCGTTCCGTATGCGGACGGGTTCACAAGCGTGTGGAAATTCCGCTTTCGCCCGGCCGGGCATTTTTTGGGGAAACGTCATGAAGACAGCGCCGGTCAGCAACATGGATGTCCGCCGGGCCAACCGGAACCGCATCTACCGCTTCCTCCACGCGAACGACGGCGTCTCCAAACCGGAAATCGCCCAGCGCCTCCAGATAAGCCTCCCCACCGTTCTCGTCAACATAAAATCCCTCATCGCCGCCGGCCTTGTCCGGGAGCGCGGCAACCTCGAATCCACCGGCGGCCGCAAGGCCGTCGCCATGTCTATCGTCCGGGACGCCAAAACCGCCCTCGGCCTCGACATCACCCGGAAGCAGGTGGTGGTGGCGCATGTTCTCTTGGACGGATCGGTCGCGGCTATACGACATGAACCGCTTCCGTTCCGGGCCGACGACGACTTCATCGACGCGGTCGGCGGTCTGGTCGAGGACTTCCTCCGGGAAAACCGCATCGACCGGTCGTCCCTCATCGGCGCCGGCGTCTCCATCCCCGGCATTCTTTCGGCCGACGGCGCCGTTCTCCGGCAATCGCACGTCCTCAGGATAACGGACTATTCATTCGACCGTCTGGACGCCCGCCTCGGCCTGCCGTGCACCCACCTGAACGACGCCAGCGCCGCCGGCGTCGGCGAAATGTGGGGAGCCGACCCGGACTGGCATTTTGTTTATATGTCACTGACGAATTCGGTGGGCGGCGCCCTGATGTGGGAGGGCCGGCCGATCCGGGGCGATCACCAGCGCGGCGGCGAAATCGGCCATATGACGCTGGAACGGAACGGCGGCCGCTGCTATTGCGGAAAACGCGGCTGCCTCGACGTCTACTGCGCCGCCTCGGTCCTGTCGTCCCATAGTGGCGGCGATCTGTCCGCGTTCTTCGACCGGCTCGACGCGGGCGACCCGGCCTTCCGGACGGTGTGGGACGACTACCTCGACAACCTGGCGACGGCGGTGAATTCCCTCCGGATGATTTTCGACTGCGACGTCGTCATCGGCGGCTACGTCGGCGCCCGCATGGAGGAGCGAATAGACGAATTGCGCCGCCGCGCCGCCGTCCTGAACACGTTTGAGGAAAGCGGCGACTATGTCAAGGTCTGCCGCCGGAAGACCGAAGCCTCGGCAGTCGGCGCCGCCCTTTCGCAGGTCAATGAGTTTATTGCCGGTGTGTGAACCTGCTTGGGTGCGGTGACTTCGAGGAAGGCGTCACGTCACGGTTACCGGATGCTTCGGGAGGTCTCACGGCAGCGCCGAAGAATCCGCTCATGGTCGGCAGCCGGAGGCGGCGGCGTCTCCAGGCCGGCCCCAATCCCGGTCGTAACCTAAACCCCGTTCCCTTACCGCAAATATTCCACGGACAACGCCAGCATCGACGGCGCCGGTTGCGTTTCCGATTCGGCGCACGGCGTCAGGTCGTTGAAGATGGCGTTGGCGAGGTCGATTTTCCGTTTCTTCGCCAGCGTCGCCTCGACCGCCTGGAGAAACCAGTTCATGTCGCCATGCGCTTTCTGGCAGTTCCGCGACGTGTAAAACCCTTCCGTCACCGCGAACAGGCCCTGGCCCGGCTCGAACCGGTATTCGTCCTCGTGGATTTCCGGCTTGTCAATCATGCCGAGAAACGTCGACCCGGGCGCCGTGAGGTTCATTACCTCCACGCCGGGGCCGCAGACGAGCATGCCGAGGCGTCCGGCCTTGGCGAGGCGAAGGCGGCGGCGCCTGACGTCGACCCGGAAGGCGGCGAGGCTGGCCTGGTAGGCGCGGCGCTTGTCCCGGACGAGGTAGCGATTGACGCTTCGGAGGATGTCCGCGAGGTTGTCGGAGACGGCGGTGGTTTTGAAAATGAGCCGCATGATGCTCGTTACCTCGAGGACGGTTCTGAGGCCGGTTCCCGAGCAGCAGCCGAAAAACCCGAACAGCACGCCGTCCTTCTCCGGCACGAAATCGTAGAAATCCCCGCCCGCCTCCAACGATCGTTTATGCTTGTAGTCGAGGCGGAGGTGCTTCATTTTCGGCACTTCGCGGACCAGGAGGCGGCTCGTGAGGGATTGGGCGAAAAATACTTCCCGCTCCTCCCGCTCCCGGCGGTCGTTTTTCCGGATGCGCTCGATATAGGCCATGACGGACAGGCTCTCGACAAGAACGGAAAACGCTTCGCGGCTGGCGGCGCTCCGGGGCGTCGGGTGCACCACCGCCACCGCCCCGAGTTCCCGATCGTGGCTGAAGAGCTGGGCCGTCATGACGCCGGGAACGTCCCGGACCTGGTTTTCCAGTTCCTTATGGAGCGACTTCCGTTTGGTCATGACGACGAGGCCGGGAAACGGCGATGCCTCGCCGTAGCCGAATACCCGGTGCATGCGGTCCGGATAGTCGTCCGTGATATAAATGGCGGCGGCGGTATAGCCAAGCTCCGCCAGGAGCGGCCGCAGCGGTTCGAACATGCCGGGCGTGAACGACTGCCGGTGTTCGAATGTGCCCAGGGTGGCCTTGATGATGCCAAGCAAATCGACGTTTTTCTTCATGCATCCCTCATTTGTCGTGCGGTGGAGCGAAAACTTGTCAATGTTCGACGCCAAACGACCGTTCGGTTTCAATACCCCCGGCGCATATCCAATCCCATTATATGATACACCAAAATCAGCGCCTAGTGGAAACGTGATTTCCGGCGAGCAGGAAATTTTTCCCAAGACCGGTGGCGGGGAGGCGCTTCTGGTCTTGCGGGCGCGCGCCGATATGGGTAAAATCCGATATGGGTTGCACTGTCCGTACAACTGCCAACGAGAAAGATTCCGCTCATGCCGAACAAAAAGAATTCCCTGTTGGAAAATCTGCAGGATCTCTGCCGCGTGCCGTCTCCGTCCCTTCGGGAGCGCGAGGTCGCCAAGGTCTTGGCCCGGAAGATCCGGGAGCTCGGCTACGAGCCGCTGGAGGACGACACCGCCCCCGCCATCGGCGGCGACTGCGGCAACCTGGTCGTCAAGGTGCCGGGAACGGGGAAGGGCCCCCGCGTCCTCCTTGCCGCCCATATAGACACGGTGGAAAAGCCGGGCGGCGAACCGGCGGTGCCGGTGCTGGACGGCGAATGGCTGTCCCGGGAAAACGGCGGCATCATCGGCGCCGACGACAAGGCCGGCGTCGCCGTGCTTCTGGAAGTCCTGTCCCGCCTGAGAAAAACGGACAAGCAGCACGGCGACCTCGTCTTCGCCTTTACCGTCGCCGAAGAAATCGAATGCCTCGGCGCGTCCGAACTCGATCTGGAAATCTACCTCGGCCTCGACGCCGGCATCGCCCTTGACTACACCAGTCCTTCGGACATCGTCGTCGCCGCCCCGACGAAGGTCGCCTTCCGGATAACCGTTCACGGCATTGCCGGCCACGCCGCCTTCCCGGAACGGAAAATCAACGCGGCCTACGTCATGGCCCAGACCCTGGCCCGGCTCCCGATGGGCCGGCTGGACGAATTCACCACCGCCAACCTCGGCATCATGCGGTCCGGCGACGCCATCAACATCATTCCCGGCACCGCCTACGCCGAATACGAAATCCGCAGCCACCGGAAGGACGTCCTCGACTTTCACGTGAAACGCGTCATCGGCACCATCGAGGGTGTGGTCAGGGAGAACCGGGTGTGCTCGGGCGGGCCCGGCGGCACCGGCATGGGCGAAGACCCGGACACCCTCCGGACAGGCGACGGCATCAAGATCCGCTACTCCCAGGTCGACGTCGACGTCAAGGTCAGTTACGAAGGCTACCGGGTCGACCCGGAGTCGCGGCTGGTGGAAAAACTCCGGAACGCGGCCAAACGGGCCGGCCTCGAGCCGCAGATAATCACCGCCCAGGGCGGCTCCGACGCCAACATCTTCAATCGCCGCGGCCTCGAGTCCGTGGTCATCGGCTGCGGCATGTACGGCGCCCACGGCCCGCACGAACGGGCCAACCTCCGGGATATGGAGAATTGCGTGGAAATGCTCATGAATTTTATCACGGACAGCCGGCTGTCCATGCGCCGAAAGGCGAAATAACCATGTCCGTGCATGCGCTTGAAGTCGGCCAGTTGGGGGTCTGCGCCTATATTGTCGCGGCGGACGACGTCGCCGAATCGTCCGTTCCCTGCGTGGTGATTGACCCGGGCGACGAGGCGCGGAAAATCTCCGCCGCGGTGAAGCGGCTCGGGTTCCGCGTCGACGCGGTGTTCCTCACCCACGCCCACGTCGACCACATCGGCGGGGTGGACGACCTGCTCGATCAATGGCCGGACGCGACCCTATGGTGTTCGGCCGAAACGTCCCGCCGCGCCGGCGACCCCCGCCTCAACCTGAGCGTCTATATGGGGCAGGAAATAACCGCCCGGCCGGCCGGCCGGATACTCCGGGACGGCGAGGAATTCACCGCCGCCGGTCTGCGCTGGCGCGCCGTGGAAATCCCCGGCCACGATCCCGGCGAACTCGTCTATATTCTCGGGGACGGCCACACCGTCTTCACCGGCGACACCATTTTCCAGGGGTCTATTGGCCGGAGCGACTTCCCGGGCGGCGACGGCGAGGCGCTTGTCGCCGGGGCGCGAAAACTCCTCGAAGCCCTTCCGCCCGAGGCCGTCCTCTACCCCGGCCACGGCCCGGCGACGACGGTCGGCGACGAACTGGCGCATAACCCGTTCCTCCGGGGGGTATGACCCACCCCTCTCGCGGAACCTCGAACGCGGCGGCGGAGCCGCCCCGTGCCGGCGGGCCGCCCCGGTGAGTGGGGCCG
>JAJQFC010000137.1:8506-23667 GCA_021201355.1 Planctomycetaceae bacterium
CCCCTCGGGCGCTCTCCCCCGGCCCCCATCCCCTGGGGGGGGGGGGGGCGCCCCCCCCCCCCCCCCCGCGCCGCCCCCGCCCCCCCCCCCCCCCCCGCTTCCCTGCTGCCGACACGATTCATTGCGACAGAAAAAAATGACCGCCACTTCCTTCGCGGAGTGGCGGTTTTACTTGATAAGGCGGATACCGGGCCAAGCTCCCTTACGCCGGTGTATGCGGACGCTGCCGGTCCGCGCGGACGGGTCAATCCCCGGTCAGCTTCGGCTTCCGCGCCGCCAGCGTCTCGTCGAGCCGTCCCACCTTGGTCAGGACCGGCGCGCGGTGGAGGCTGTCCGGGTCGCTCTCGGCCTCCCGGGCGATGGCGAGCATGGCTTCGACAAAGCCGTCCAGCTCCTCCTTGCATTCCGTCTCGGTCGGCTCAATCATGAGGGCGCCGCCGACCACCAGCGGGAAATAGATGGTCGGCGGATGGTAGCCGAGGTCGATGAGGCGCTTGGCGATATCCAGGGTCGTCACTTTGGAGCCGCGCTGTTTGGCGTCCGTGAACACGACCTCGTGCATGCAGTCGGTGTCGAACGGAAGATCGTAGGCCTCCCGGAGCCGGGCCCGGAGGTAGTTTGCGTTCAGGACGGCGAGGCCGCTCACGTCCCGGAGGCGGTTGCCGACGCTGAGGAGGTAGGCGAATGCCCGGAGGAAGATGCCGAACTGGCCGTAGAACGGATGGAGGCGGCCGATGGACAGGGCCGACCCGTCCACCCGCCGGTACCGGCCGTCCTCGTGGACTATCCTTGGACCCGGCAGGTACGGGACCAGGCTCTCCGCCACCGCCACCGGCCCGGAACCGGGCCCGCCGCCGCCGTGGGGGGTCGACATGGATTTGTGAAGGTTGAAGTGGAGGACGTCCACGCCCATTTTCCCCATATCGACCCGGCCCATGACGGCGTTTAGGTTGGCGCCGTCGGCATAGACGAGGCCGCCGGCGTCATGGATCATCCGGCTGATTTCCGGCAGGTGCGATTCGAAAATCCCCAGCGTGTTCGGGTTCGTCACCATGATGCCGGCGACGCTGTCGTCGAGGAGGCGCCGGACCGTTTCCGGTTCCATCCGCCCGTCCGGTCCGACCGGAACCTTGACTTCGGTAAAGCCGCACATGGCGGCGGTGGCCGGGTTGGTGCCGTGGGCCGTGTCCGGAATGAGGACGACGGTTTTCCCGGTGTTGTGGTGCCGGTGATAGGTGGCGATCATGAGCATGCCGCACAGTTCGCCGTGGGCGCCGGCCGCCGGCTGGAGGCTGACCGCCGCCAGGCCGGAGACGGCGGCGAGGAGCTTTTCCGTTTCGTAAATCACCGCCAGCGCCCCCTGGCAGGCGTCGTCCGGGAGGAGCGGGTGGGCGGCGGCGAAACCGGCCAGCGCCGCGACGGTTTCGTTGATCTTCGGATTGTATTTCATGGTGCAACTGCCAAGAGGATACATGCCGGTGTCGACGCCGAAGTTCCAGGTCGACAAACGGGTATAATGGCGCACAACTTCCAGTTCCGACAGATCCGGCCAGTCGGGGCCGTCCCCGGCCCGCGGTCCGGTGAGGGGACGGTGGGGCACGCCGGACGGCGGCAGATCGACGGCGCTGCGGCCGTAGCGCCCCCGTTCCCAGAGGAGCGGTTCGTCGAGAACCAGTCCGCCGGCGCCGATGCCGGGCGAGTCAGGGTCGGCCGGGATGGTGGCGTTGCCGTCCGGGTGTGTCATGACAGTTCCTCCAGTACCTGGTCGATGCCGTCTTTTCCCGCCACTTCGGTCACGCCGAACAGCCAGGCGTTCCGGTATTCCGGATAATACCGGTCCAGCGGCATGCCGCAGAGGATGCGCTTTTGGAGAAGGGCCTGGCGGCGTTCCGGGAAGCGGTCCGGCGGTATTATGGCGAATTCGTTGAAGGTGTCGGCGGCGGACAGCGGCTTGAAACCGCGCTTCCGAAGGCCGGCCTTGAAGTACTCGGCGAGATCCCGGTTGATTCCCGCCAGGGAGCGGAAGCCGCTGCCGCCGAGGGTGGCCATATAGACGGCGGCGGTGAGGGCGGCGTGGCCGGCGTTCGAACAGATGTTCGACACCGCCCGGCCCCGGCGGATGTGCTGTTCCCGGGTCGAGAGGGTGAGGACGAAGCCGCGCCGCCCGGCTGCGTCCACCGTCTCACCGACGAGCCGCCCGGGGATCTGCCGCATGAATTTTCTGTCCGCCGACAGGATGCCGAGGCCGGGACCGCCGAACGACTGCGGAAGTCCGAGGCTCTGGCCTTCCCCGAAGACGATGTCCGCCCCTTCCCGGCCCGGCACCTTCATGACGCCGAGGGCCAGCGGTTCGGAAAAGCCCGAGGCGAGGAGACCGCCGGCCCGGTGGATGGCGTCGGCGGCGGCCGAAAGGTCTTCTATAACGCCGATGAAGTTGGGGCTGGCCATGACGAGGACCGCCGGTTCCCGCGTTTCCGGGACGGTGCCGAGGTAGGTGGTGCCGTCCGGAGCGCTCGGGACAGGGATAAGGTTGACGTCCGGCATCGGGGCCAGGTAGGTGGAGAGGACTTCCCGCCAGTGCGGGTGGACAAGGCGGCTGACGAGGACGGTGCGCCGCCCGGTGATGCGGAGGGCCATGAGGACCGCTTCAGCCATGGCGGTGGCGCCGTCGTACATGCTGGCATTGGTGACGCCGAGGCCGGTGAGGCGGCTCATGAGGGTCTGGTATTCGAAGATGGCCTGGAGCGTTCCCTGGCTGACTTCCGGCTGATAGGGTGTGTAGGCGGTGAGGAACTCGCTCCGGTTGGCGAGGGCCGGCACCACGGCCGGGATGCGGTGGGCCTGGGAACCGGCGCCAAGGAAGACCCGCCAATCTCCGCCGGCGGCGGCGGCAAGGCCGGAGAGGCGGTCCAGGAGCGACCATTCGTCCAGCGGCGGCGGCAGGTCCGGGTCGTCGGCAAAGCGGCAGCTTTCCGGCACGGAGCGGAACAGATCGTCGACCGACTGGACGCCGATAGCCCGGAGCATGTCGGCGATGTCGTCGGGAGTGTGGGGAAGGTATCGCATGGCGCTCCTCTGGCGTTCAGGATCGCGGTGGTACACGCGGTTCCAAATCCAAACCGTTACATACTTCCATGCCTCACAGCGGCAACGTGTCTACGGGCACACGCGACCGGCGCTTGATCCCGTCCCATGGACGGCGGAACCAAACCGGGAAAACACCCCTTAAGAATGTGGCGGCGGAGACGAGATTGACGTTCTATTTCAACTATAAACTGTCAGTGGAGCAGCCGCGTGACTTCGCGTCCGGCGGCGACGGATGACAGGTTTTACGCGAACTTCCCTGCACGCATCTATCGCGGCAGTTCGTCAAACGGCGGAATCGTCAGTTCCATCCCGACCACCAGTTGGTTCGGGTTCGGGAGGATGTTCCGGTTGGCTTCGTGCAGTTGCCGCCAGGCCGTGCTGGTGCCGTAGTACTGGAGCGAGATGGACGACAGCGTATCGCCCCTGGCGACGATATGGACATTGCCGAGACCCTGGGTCGGCCGCCGGACCGGATACGGATCGCCGTCCGCCCCGCGTCCGGGCGCGTTCCGGACAGGCAGGCGGATTTTCGAACCCGCCATCAACTGGTTCGGGTCGGGGATGACGTCCCGGTTCAGGAGAAAGATATTGTCGGCGAGGGAGGCCGCGCCGAGTTCCCGGGCGGCGATACTGGTCAGGGTGTCGCCCGGGAGTACTACGTAGATCCGGAGCGTCTCCGAACCGGACAGGTTCAGTTCGTCGTCGTCCTCGTCCGGGTCGTACAGGGCCGACCCCGACACCGGCGGCACCGGACGGGAGGCAGCCCCGGCCGCCGCCGGGCCGGACAGGCCGGGACGGCTGGCCGTCGCCGGCGCCGGAACGGGGCTCGTGCCCGAGCCGGAGGCGCCGGTCCCGGGACGGGATATCGGCGGTACCGGTGCGGACACGCCGGGCTGACCGGTTGAGACAGGTGCGGCGCCGGTCCCGGCCGATGCGGTTGTCGGCCGGAGCGGGGTGGTCGGCCGTGTCGTACCCGGGGCTGTCACCGGGGCGGCGGCGAGGCTGGTTTCCCCTGCCGCCGGCCCGGCGCCGGGGAAGGCGCTGCCCGAGGTGAAGTCGTCATCGCCGGTGTCGTCGTCGAATGGCAGCGAGGTCCAGCCGTCAGTGGCGGACGGGAGGGTATCGGGACTGTCGTCCACGGTGGAAAAGCCGCTCCCCGAGCGGGGTGCGGAACCGGCGGCGGAAGCGGCCGACCCCGATCCGGGCGGCGTCAGTGACGGCGGCAGGGACGAGGCGGCGCCGGACTGGGCTGTGGCTCCGGTCGGCGGAATCGGGAGGTTCACGGGCGCGGACGACGTTGTCGGCCTGAGGGACGCGGAGGAGTCCGCCGGCGGTCCCGGCACGAGGCCGGTTATGGCGCCGGAATGGGGCGTCGACGCCGAGGCGGTGCCGCCGACGGCTGCGGATCCGGGGGGCGGCGGCATGACGACGGGTCCGTTTCCGGTCTCGAGCGGCAGGTCGTCGCCGGCCAGGGACGGAACCCAGTTGTCGATGTCGTTGTCGTCGAGGGCGCCGCCGCCGGGCGGGGTCAGGCCCGGCAGGGGGGAGGCGGACGGCGCGGCGGCGACGGTGGCGTCGTCGCCGTTGTCCCGGCTGCCGGGTCCGAGGAACCGGTAGCCCATATAGGCGAAAAAGCAAATCAGGATGCTGGCAACCAGGATAAGATGCCGTGCCGCGTTGCGATTACCCATGCCGCCCTCCAGCTCACAGTCCCACAAATCGTCACAGACGACCTCAGTATAGCCAAACGGCTTGTCCAGAGCAAGGCGTCACCGGAGGTTACGGATTTGTCGAACCGGGTCGCAGGCGGTGCGGCGACCCGGTCAGGCTACCGGGGTCACGGTTATCCTCACAGTGAAGAGGACGGGCGTTTCCGCCGACTGTTTACCCGGCCGTCACCAGGGCGCGGCGGAGGGCGTCAAGGAGTTCGCCGCAGTTCCGGAAGCGGTCGGCCGGGTTGACGAAGAGGGCGCGGTCGAACACCGCCGCCAGGCCGGGATCGACGCCGGGGAGGCGGGTGGCGAGGGGGGTGATGTCGCAGGCGGCGATGACGTCGTAGTTGTCGCCCCGGTGGGTGAAGTTGTAGGGAACAAACCCGGTAAGCATTTCGTAAAACGTTGCGGCGAGGGCGAAGACGTCCGAGGCCGGGCCGGCCCGTTGAAAGCCGGTAAGCTGTTCCGGCGGCATGTAGGACATGGTTCCGGCGCCCATCGGGGCATAGCCGGGTCCGGCGTGGAGGACGTCGTTCGGCGCCTTGGCCAGGCCGAGGTCGGTGATTTTCGGAATAAGCGCGTTTCCCTTGGCCGCGAAGAGGATGTTATGGGGCTTCAGATTCCGGTGGACCAGGCCGAGGCTGTGGACATGGGCCATGGCCCGGGTCAGGTCGAGAATCATGGGGACGGCGGATCTGAACGGGATGGATCGGTTCGGTCGGGCGTTCAGGTAGGAGGCGAGGGAGCCGCCGTTCATGTATTCGAGGACGAGGTAGACAATGCCGCTCGGCGCCACCCCGGACCCGAGGAAGCGGACGATGTTCGGATGGCTGACAGAACGGGTGACCTTGATCTCCCGGATAAACGATTGCCTGATGTGGTTGTCCCCGATGATGCAGGGGAGGGCGACCTTGATGGCGACCTCCCGGCCGCGGCCGATCTCCCGGGCGTGGAACACCGACCCCATGCCGCCGGATCCGATGTGGCGTTCGAGGCGGTAGCCGGGGATATCGGGGAATGACACGGCGTCGGGGTCGAGGCCGGCGTAAAAACCGCTGTCGACGGTTTCGTCCCGATCGTCGACGACCTTTATTTGGAAGGTGGTGGTGCCGATGGCGAGGACGTCGCCGCTCCGCAGTTCGAGTTCGCCGCCGAGGTCGCGGCCGCTGTCGCCCCAGTAGGGGACGCCGTTCACGGAGATGCCGTTTTTCGACCCAAGGTCGCGGATGAAGGCCCGGGGCGGATGGATGCGGAGGGCGGCGTGGCGGCGGCTGGCGAGGCGGTCTGTTTCGAGGACGATATCCGACACCAATGCCCGGCCGACAGTGACCTCGGCGGCCCGGGCATATTCGATGCTGTCGGGACCGGTGTCCGGGCGGATAATGGTGAATCGGACCTTCATGGCAGCCACTCCCTGGCTCTGCACATATCGCGGCGGGTTCCGTTCCCTGAATCGTCGCCCCGACACTGTGGTACCGCTGGCGCCCCGCTTCCCGACGTCGACGGGCCGGCGGAATTCCTGCCGCAGCCCCGGAATGTAAGCGCACCTACGACGCCGCGCCGTTCCGCCGGCCGCCCAGCTTGATGGCGCCGTCGCCGAAGAGTTCACTGATCCGGCCGAGAACCTCCCGGCTCGGCCGGATCGAATAGTTCTCGCCGGCCCGGATGTCGACCCGGCCTTCGAGGCCTTCCAGACGGAAATACAATTGGGTGCCGCCCCGGTTCTGCCTGACGAGGTCGCGGAGCTGTTTCAGGTTTTCCTCGTCCGCCCCTTCCATCGGCACGGTGATGACGGCCCGTTCGGCCAGCTTTTCGTCAGCCTGTTCGAGGGGGGTGACGGAATTGATGACGAGGGACGGCTCTTCCCGGCTGTTGTCGAGGCGGGCGTCGACGAAGACGACGGCGTCCTCCACCAGGTAGTCCTTGACCTCTTCGTAGAGCCGGGAAAACACGACGCCCCTGACCTTGCCGCCCATGTCCTCGAGTTCGATCATGGCGAAGCGGCGGCCGTTCTTGTCGTTCTTGGCCGTGACCCGGGTGATGAGGCCGCCGACCATGACGTTCGACTGATCCTCGATATGCGGGAGGTCGAGGACGCTGGCCGAGGCGAAGGCGTTCAGCCTGGCCTGGTGCTCGGCCAGCGGGTGCGAACTGGAATAAAACCCGAGAACGGCCTTTTCAAATTGCAATTTCTGCTGCTCCGACCACTCCGGGACCCGCGGCAGCACCGGCGTCGGCGCCGGTCCGGACAGGGTCTCGAACAGGCCCTTCTGGCCGGTGGCCTTGGACTTCTGTTCGGACACGCCGGCGGCGATGGCCGACTCGAGGGCGGCCGACAGTTGCGCCCGGTGGCCGCCGAGGGAGTCGAGGGCGCCCGCTTTAATGAGGGCCTCGATGGCGCCTTTATTGATGGACTTGAAGTCGACCCGGGCGGCAAGATCGTAGAGATCCTTGAACGGTCCCCGGTCGCGGCGCTCCTGTTCGATGGCGAGGGCGGCGTTGTCGCCGATCCCCTTGACGGCGGAGAGGCCGTAGCGGATGGCGTCCCCTTCCACGGAGAAGGTGGCGTCGGAATGGTTGACGTCGACCGGAAGGACGGGGATGCCCATGGCGACGGCGTCGCGGGAATACATGACGATGTCGTCCGAATCCCCCCGGCTGATGGTGAGGATGGCCGCCATGTATTCCTTGGGGAAATGGCATTTCAGGTAGGCGGTCTGGTAGGCGATGAGGGCGTAGCAGGCCGAATGGGACTTGTTGAAGCCGTAGCCGGCGAACACTTCGATTTGGTCATATACCTTTTCGGCGATGTCCCGGCCGAGTTCGGCCCCGGCCTGATCGATGAATTTCGTCCGGTAGGCCGCCATGATCTTGGCGTCCTTCTTGCCCATGGCCCGGCGCATGAGGTCGCCCTCGGAGAGGGAAAAGTGCGCCAGATCCTGCGCCAGGGCCTGGACCTGCTCCTGGTAGAGAATGAGGCCGTACGTCTCTTTCAGGATCGGCCCCATCTTCGGATGGAGGTAGGACAGGGCTTCCCGCCCATGTTTCCGGTTGATGAAGGAGTCAAGGAACTGGAGCGGGCCCGGCCGGTAGATGGCGACGGCGGCGATGAGGTCCTCAAAGACGTCCGGCTTCAGGCGGGCGAGTAGCTGGCGGAAGCCTTCCGATTCGAACTGGAAAACGCCTTTCGCATCGCCCCGGGACAGCATGTCGTAGACCGGCCGGTCGTCCAGGGGAATTGTCTCCATGTCGACGTCGATGTTCCGGGTTTTCTTGATGATGTCGACGGCGTTCTTAATGAGGGACAGCGTTTCTAAACCAAGGACGTCGATTTTACAAAGGCCGAATTTCTCGAGCGCCTTCATTTCGTACTGGGTGGTGACTTCGCCGTCCCGGGCGGCGAGGGGGCCGTAGTCGGTGATTTTCCGGTCGGCGACGAGGACGCCGGCGGCGTGGACGCCGGTGTTCCGCATTACACCGTCCAGCATGCCGACGGCGTCGAGGAGCTTCCGCGTTTCGTCGTCGGCGTCGTATTCGGCCTTGAGTTCGGGAATTGTCTTCAGGGCCGAGGCGAGGGGGGCGAGGCCCTTTTCCGGCTTGAACATGTCCGGGATCATCTTCGCCAGTTTGTCGGTCCGCTGGAGCGGGACGCCCATGACCCGGCCGACGTCGCGGATGCCGGACTTGAGGGAGAGGCAGCCGAAGGTGATGATTTTGGCGCAGTGGTCGGCGCCGTGACGGTCAATAATGTGGGCGACGACCTCCTGGCGGCGCTCCTTGTCGAAGTCGAGATCGATATCCGGCATTTCGTTCCGGCCTTCGTTGAGGAACCGTTCGAAGAACAGACCGTATTTCAGCGGGTCGAGGTTCGTGATGCCGAGGCCGTAGGCGACGATGGAGCCGGCGGCGGAACCGCGTCCGGGCCCGACCGAGATGCCGTTTTCGTGGGCGAAATTGACGACGTCCCAGACGATGAGGAAGTAGTCCGGGAACCCCATCTGGGTGATGACGTCCCGTTCCTTTTCGAACCGGGCGACGACGGCGTCCGGGAGCGGGTCGCCGTAGCGTTTTTTCAAACCTTCGATGCAGATTTTCGACATGTACTCGACCGACGTCATCCCGTCCGGGATTTCCAGAGTCGGAAGGTGGAAGCCCTTGAGGGGCAGTTCTAGATCGCAGATGTCGACGACGCGCATGGTGTTCTCGACCGCATCCTCGAACCCCGGGAGGGCGGCGAGCATTTCCTCGGCCGACTTGAGGTGGCAGCCTTTTTCCGCGTGCATCCGGTTTTCGTCGGCGAGGAGGCGGCCGGTGTTGATGCAGATCATGATGTCCTGGATGTCGATATGTTCGGGCATCAGGTAATGCGAGTCGGCAGTGGCGACCAGGGGGATACCGGTCTTGTCCGACAGTTCCCGGAAGGCCGGGAGGATTTTCTGCTGATCGGCAAGGCCGTTATTCATGATTTCAAGGAAATAGTTCCCCTTCCCGTAGACGTCCTGGTACCAGAGGGCGGTTTCCACCGCTTCGTCAAATTTGCCGGCGAGAAGGAGCTGGGGGATTTCGCCCCGGAGGCAGCCGGAGAGGCAGGCAATGCCGGCGGACATCTCCTGCATGATGGTCTTGTCGATGCGGGGATAGCGGTAAAACCCGTTCAGGTACCCTTCCGAACAGAGGCGGGAAAGGTTTTGGTAGCCTTCGAAATTCCGGGCGATGAGGGTGAGGTGGTTGTAGGAATGCTGGTCGCCGACCGGTTTTTCCCGGCGGTCGCCGGGTGCGACATAGGCTTCGAAACCGACAAGCGGTTTCATTTCCATCTTTTTGGCAGTCGTATAGAAGTCGACGGCGCCGTACATGACGCCGTGGTCGGTGATGGCCATGGCGGTCTGGCCCATTTCCTTGGCCCGGCCGAGAAGCTTGTCGACGAGGACGATACCGTCAAGGGTGGAATAATGCGAGTGAATGTGCAGGTGCGCGAATGGCGTGGTCATGGAGTCGTACCCTTTGTCAAACGGTAAAGCCGGCCGAAGTCGCTTCCCGGCCGGGTTGAGAACGAGTGCAGTATTTTTAGGACTGTCAGTATACCCTTTGATTCAGGAACTGGCAATCCGGAAAGGGTGGACGGGATCAGTTCATGAAACGACCTTGAGGCCGACGATGCCGGAGACGATAAGGCCGAGACAGACCAGCCGGGCGACAGCAATGGATTCGCCGAAAAGGACGATGCCGAGGATGGCGGTGAAAAGGGAGCCTATGCCGGTCCAGACCGCATAGCCGGTGCCGACGGGCAGGTATTTCAAGGCCCAGGACAAACCGAAGACGGAGACCGCCATCGAAGCGAGGGTGAGGATGGACGGAACCAGTTTCGTGAAATTTTCCGAATACTTCAAACCGATGGCCCAGCCGGTTTCAAACAGGCCGGAGACGATAAGGACGATCCAGGCGGTGGTCATGGCGCTCTTCTCCAAAACGGGTCGCGCCGGCGGCGCGGCGCAAACAGACCGGTAACAAAACCATTCCCTTCTCGCGGGGAGAAGGGAATGGTTGATGAGTGAATTACCGCAGGATGCGGTGATAATAACTTCGCTTCACCCATACCGCATTCACCGGTTTCTGTCAAGACCGCCTCCGCGAACCCGCGAATGCGGGCGGGCCGGTGGCTGTTCTCGTCCATATATAAGGTAGAACGGAGCGTCGGCCATTTCACACCGTCAGGCCAGCCGCGCCGATCCCGAAGTCTGTCCCGGTTCCGTCGCCGAGGCGGCTGTCCGGGAGGCGGGCGCGGCTGTCGCCCGCGCGTACCAGACGGACGCAATTATCATGGTGACGAGTTCCGCTACTGACAAGGCCAGCTAGATGGATTCCGCGCCCCACAGCGAGGGAAAGCCGAAGAGGAAGATCGGCACAAATATCGCCGACCGGAACAGGGCCAGGACGAAGGCCGGCAGCGCCCGCTGGATGGACTGGAAAAAGGTGATGATAAGGATCGATATCCCGGCAAAGACAAATCCGGCGAAGTAGATGGTCGCCTTGTCGTGGGTGAAGGCGATCAGTTCGGCGTCCCGGGGCGTGAACATGGTGATAAAGCCCTTCGACAGGAAGATGACGAGGCCATACATGACGACTCCGAGACCCGCCACCGTCTTGAAGAGGAAGCCCATGAGTTCCCGGTTCCGGGCGTGGTCGTGCTTGCCGTGGAAGTAGCTCACGAGCGGCTGGATGCCTTGGGCTATCCCCAGGAAGACGGTGAGGATGATAAGCGCCATATAGCCGATAGTGAGGTAGGCGGCGAGGCCGATTTCTCCAAACCCGTTCAGATTGATGGCGATGTTGTAGAACAGGGTGACGATGCCGATGGAGAATTCCATTATAAAGGCCAGCGCGCCAAGGTAGACGATATTCCAGGCCAGGCGCGGCGACAGGGCGGGCCAGGCGAAGCGGAGCAGGCCCTTCCCCCGGAGAAAGTGCGGCAGAAGGATCATGACGGAGAAGATGGGCCCGAGGGCGGTCGCCAGGGCGGCGCCGGCGATGCCCATGTTGAGCGGATACATGAAAACGTAGTCGAGAACAATGTTCGACAGCGACCCGACGACGAGGGCGGTCATCGCCAACTTCGGCCGGTTGTCGGCCCTCGCATAGGAACTGAAGGCGAAGGAGAGAATAAGGAACGGCGACCCGGTGACGATATACCACAGGTACGTCACGGCCTCGGCCTGGATGTCCGGCGTCGACCCAAGGGCCATGGCGAGCTGTCCGAGGTAGATGTTCCCGAACACCGCCACCGCGATGGACATGGCGACGGCGATGACGATGGACAGGTTGAAGGCGCGGTTGGCCCGTTCCCGGTCGCCCGATCCGAACGACGATGAAATAATGATGCTGGCGCCGACGGAGATGGCCAGGGCCAGGGCGATAAGGATCTCCACCACCGGCACGGCGACGGCGGCGGCGGCCATGGCGTCGCGGCCGAGGCGGTTCCCGATAAACACGCCGTCGACAATAAGGTAGACGGAATTAAGGAGAAGTCCGATCATCTGGGGAATCGCGTATTTCAAGAACAGTCGGGATGGTCTTTCCTGGTACATGGGAGTCACCTTTTTTGAACAAATACCCATAGGCCAAAAAAACGGGACGGACCAAGGGGTCCGCCCCGTATGCTTCCTGGTAGAAAATGCCTTTGTCTGCCGCCGAATCAACGACACCGGCGCGCCGTTGATGAATAAAAAGAGGTAAAAGGATATCGCCCGGCCAAGGCCGGTTTTTATCCAGTCACTTTATTCTATCACATAAACCGCCGTGAGCAAGCGGACAAATTCGATTTTTTTCCCGGCCGGCTAAATAAACGGCGTCAGTGCTGTATTTTTAACGGAACTGTCTTGAAATATACGCTTGCAGTTAATATAATGAGTCCGACCGTGCCCGGTGGGTCGAGGGGGAGCCGGGAGTCACGAAAGGATCGATATGAATTCACAATCCCCTTCCATGGACGATGTCCTCCAATATGTCAAGGCGGCGAAGGACGGCGACAAGGGCTGCACCCAGGCCATTTTTTATTTCCTCTATAAGGAGATTCTCGTCAACCGCATGGCTATCATGGAAAACGATCCGGCCAAGGGCCGCGCCGGCCGGGATCATGTCGAGAAACAGATTGTCGAATTGAACAAGATGCTCATGGAATGCATGGCCGCGACCGCCTGAACGTGACCGGATGTCGCGGCCAGGCGCAGCGCGCGGCGCCGCCGAACGCCCGTAGCTGCGGTGGGCCGGGCGGAGTAGAAATGAATTACCTCTACGGGGAACGGTTCGGCGGGCCGTTCCCCGTATGTTTTTTGCGAATGTCCGGCAGGTGGGTGTAAGACCGGTCACACGACGTTCAGCCGCGCCTCTTCGAGCTTTTCCCTGACGAGGTCGTCCGCGATGTGCCCGGGGTCCGTCGCCGGGAGGTAGGACGGTGTCGGCGCGCCGTTCGAGGAGTCGATGCTGACGAGGAGGTCCACGTCCATCAGCATGGTGATGACGGACCCGAGCCGCGACATTGACGCGCCGGTGGTGGCGGCGAGGCTTCGGAAGGTGGTCGGGCTGCCTCGGTTCGGATCGGTGAAATTCTTCGTCACCTCGGCCATCACCGCCTGGGCCAGCGCGACCGTGTCCTTCCAGGTGACGAGGGTCGGCATTTGCAGGATGTTCCGCTTTGACGCGCGGTTGTCGGCCAGGCGGCGGGTCAGTTCGCCGCCGGCGAGGACGATGAGCCACGATCCGTAGAGCCAGAACATGAACAGGGGAATGGCGGCGAAGGAGCCGTAAATGGCGTTATAACTCGTTAGGGCTATCATGATGGAGATGTATACGCCCTGGAAAATCTGGAATATCAGGCTTGTGATGAGGCCGCCAAGGAGGCATTCGCCGCGCCGGGCCAGGCCCCGGCTGAAATAGGCGTAGGCGGTGGACAGGACCAGCCACCACATGAAGTACGGCGACGCCACGACGAGGAACGACAGGACGCCGTTCGGATTGAATCCGAAGGGGACGGCCCAGGACTTGTTCGTCAGGCCGGTGAGGAAGATATTTATGGCGGCGGTGAGGACGACCACCATCGGCAGGATGACCATGGCGGCGAAATAATCGAGGACGCGGTGGATGGTGCGCCGGGGCGGCCGGTAGCCGAAGATGGTGCCGAGGGCGTTTTCGAGGAGTTGCAGAATCTGGAAGCCGGACCAGAATATGACGCCGATGGCGACAAAGGCCATGACGCTTCCGGAGTAGTTGCTAATCAGGTTGTCGGCGAATTCCCTGACCCGGTTCAGCGCCTCTTCCTGGCCGTCGAAGGTGGTGAAAAAGTCATGTATGGCGGTGGTGAGGGCTTGTTCGAGGCCGAAGCTTTTCGCGATGGAGAAGGCGAGGGCGAGGAACGGGACGACGCCGAGGATGGAATAGTACGAGAGGGCGGTGGCCTGCATGGGCCAGCGGCCGACCCCGGTTTGTTCAAGCGCGCGAAGAAGCTGGCCGACAAAGGCGAAGCGGGATTCCCTGTCCGGCGACGGCAACGGTTTGACTGGTTCCGCCTGCGGGTTGACTGGTCTCATGCCTGTATCATTCCCCCGTGGTTCCGCGAAATTCGCGTACTGAATCCCCCATGTACCCTTGTACCACGCGGGAATGGCGGTTGTCAATCGGTTGTCGATTGATTGCGGTATTTTGGTTCGAGGCCATCGATGAGCCAGTCCCAGCGGACGCCGAATTTGTTGACCGCGTATTCCATCTTTTCCCAAGGCACTTTTGTGATAGTACGTTTCCACGAACTGATGGCGGCTGATGAGACGCCAAGCTCGTCCGCGACGACATACTGTTTTTGGTTCTGGAAGAGTGAAAGATAGCGTTTGTTTATTCCGGCCGTATCGAACTTCGGGCTTTTACTTCGACGAAAAACGGGTTTTTTGACAGCACTGAATTTCTCGCCAACACCTTCCAGAATCCAATCCCAATTGACGGCCTGACTATCACAAAAGTACTTTAACTTGGACCACGATATCTCATTTCTCCTGGCCCAGCCGACGACCGCAAGCCGCGTCACGCCGTATATTTTGGCAACTTGAGGGCGAGTCAACCCCTGATGGCACGAGAAGAAACGTTCGGCAATCATCGATTTATCGAGCATTAAAGAAACTCATTTCTGACGTAAGAATTTGCTTAAAAAATATTTGACAGAGGACAATGCTTCAGGTATTATGCAGTCATGGTAAAGACCGCAGATGAGGCAATGGTGCTCCTCCTTTGTAAATTCAAAACCGGTAAGTATACCGACTGTTTCGGTTCCGGCATAAAACATTTCGCCTGGGTTGAGTGAGAGTATGTTTGTCCAACTGTGCGTTAGGATTCGGATGGTTCAGGATCAGCGCCGTCATGATGTTCCGTATCGCGGTACATCGGCTCCAGGCCGTCAAGGAGCCAGTCCCAGCGGACGCCGAAAGTATCGACGGCGTATTTCAATTTCTCCCACGGCACCCTGTCCAGATTGTGCTTCCATTCGCTGACGGCCGCTGATGTGACTCCAAGTTTTGCCGCTATACTTGTCTGTTTTTGGCCTTCGAATAAGGACAGGAATCGGCTATTGATTTCGTCTATTGGGAATTTCGGCTTTTACTTCTTCTCCGAATCGGTTTTTTCAAAGGGTGATGTTTTTCGCCTCTTCCCTCCAACATCCAGTCCCAGCTCAGCGCCTGACTGTCCACGAAGTATTTCAATTTCGACCATGACAACTTGTTTCTCTTGGCCCAGCCCACGACAGTCACCCGCTTGACACCGTATATTTTTCCGATTTGCAATCGTGTCATGCCCTCGTGGCACGAAAAGAACCTACTGGTA
>JAJQFC010000087.1 GCA_021201355.1 Planctomycetaceae bacterium
GAAATCTTTCGGGTTCATGCTGGAACAGGGATAGATGGTGCGGTCCGGGTAGGTGAAGGCGTTCAGGAAGGTGGCGAGGCTGGTTTTCAGGAGCTCGACAAACGGATCCTTGACCGGGTAGCGGCGCGATCCGCAGAGGACGGTATGTTCGAGAATATGCGGCAGGCCGGTGTCGTCCGGCGGCGGCGTCCGGAAGGCGACGGAAAAGAGGTTTTCCGGATCGTCGGCGGCGAGGTGGAACAGCCGGGCGCCGGAGGCGTCGTGGCGGAATTCGGCGGCGGTCATGTTCATCGCGTGGACGGGCGTGATCCGGAGAACGCGAAAGCCGTGGAGGGCGTCGTCGGTGGAAAAAGGCAGTTCGGGGGTTGTCATGTATTTGGCTCCATTAGGGGAAATCGCCTCACCACGAGGGGAAGACTTCGATCGTTTCAGATTTGAAATCAACGCCGCCCGCGCCGCTCGCGTCACCCGCGACCGCGCCGCCAATCCGGCGGAATCGCCGAGCCGTCACTTCGGCCGCACCGGTTGCAGCAGGCGGACGGCGGCCTTGCCGAGGCGGCGGACAAAGAACGCGTTGATGACGCCTTCGCCGAGCTTCGGCGCGACAACGCCGGCCACCCGGGCGCCGAGGCTGTCCATGGCGCTTTCGCCGAGGAAGCCGCCAAGTTCCTCCGCCGCCATGCCGCCGGCCACTTCCGCCGCGTCGTCGGCAACGCCGGCTATGAAGGCGGCGACGATGGCGCGGTTCAGGAGAACGAAGGTGCCGGAGCGGTTTGTCCGGATATTGTAGAGGGTGGCGAGGTCTTTAAGCATCTTCATGGAAATGCCGAGGACGAGGACGGCGTCGAGGAGCGGCAGCGGCGAGGCGATGACGCAGCCGGCCGCCTTCAGGGACCAGGCGTTGATGCGGCCGGCGGCGGCGCTGTCGATGGGCGACTGGAAATTGTCCTGGAAATCGGCTATCCACGACCGGCTGTCCGTGGACCGGCCGATCAGGCGGTCGCGGGCCTTGGCGACGCGTTCGACCTCCGTGTCCGGCAGTCCGGCGGCGCGGAGGCGCGGCAGTCCGGCGTCGGTCAGGGGATACTGTTTCAGGTATGTTTCGAGGCTGTCCCGGGCCTCTTTCAGGTGCTTGGTGCCGTCGTCCCGGGTCTCGGCCCGGCGCCGCAGTTCTTCCAGGGTGGACAGGTTGATCTGCCGCATGGTGCGGAGCCGGAGCCAGGCGACGGCGAGGCTGACGCAGACTCCGAGGACGATGAGGCAGCAGCCGGCCAGCGGGACAAGGAGAAGGTACCGCGCCCACTCGGGCAATGTGGCCGCGAGGGCGAGGGCGGAGACGGCCTGGCTGAAAACAAGGACGCCGAAGACGCCGATGGCGAGGGCGGTGATGAGAAATTGCCAGCGGAGCCAGGCCGGCGCGGCCGGGGGCGGTTCCGGAAGGACGGTGCGGGACGACGCTGCCGCGCCGGCGGCGAGGCGGTCCGTTTCTTCCTGGCTGACGAGGTCCGGAGCGACGTCGGGGACGTTCGGGACGCATTCGCCGTCGCGGTGGCGGTTTTCCCGAGACGGTGCCGCCGCCGAATCCGGCAGCGCCTCGGCGGACGGGGACGACTCCGGCGCCGGTCCGGTCGGGGAATGGACATGGCTGGCCGGTTCGTCAATGGCTTCGGTGGATGCCTGGGCGGTTGTGGTTGCCTTCGCGTGGGCGTTCGCTTTCGCGGACCCGGTTTCGGAACCGGTCACGGCATCGGACGCCGCCGGGACGGGGTCCTCCCGGTCGGGCGGCGGTTCAAGAACGGCGGTGGCGCTGGCTGACCGGGGCAGGTCGACATAGTCCGGCATGACATCGGGGACGTTCGGGCTGACGTTGTCGTGTCTCGGCATGGTGCGGATTCCTCCCGGCGCGGCGACGGCCTGCGCCGCCATAGGCTGTCAATAGAACCAGTATACCTATCCGGAGACTGTTCTGGAACCGTAAAATCAGCCGCCCGGCCGCTGTTCCAAAACTTTGCCCGAATACGGATTACAGGGCCGCGGGAAGGTCGGCCGAGCCCGGTCGCGGCCGGAAGAGGCGGAGCGTCAGGGACGCCGCCGGGGCGTCGGCGGGATGGTTTTCCGGATATCGTGGAAAAAGCCGTCGTAGCGGCCGGACGCGTAGTCGGGGAATGTCCACGGCAGGCTGTGAAAGGCGCCGCCCTTGTATTGCAGGGTGATTTCCGCATAGATGTTGTCGTGAAGGTGGATGCGGTGGGCGAAATTTTTCGCGCTCGCCAGCACCACCTTCGCCAGGGTGACATATCCCGGGTCGAGGTTGACGGGACGGCCGAGGCCGGTGGCGAGGCGTTCCGCGAGAACCTGCTCAAGGTTGTTTGTGACAAGCTTCCGCCGGGCAATTTCGTCGGTGGAAAAGTGGCCGGGCCAGGCGAGGAAGGCGCGGATCGGGTCGGGGCCGAGTTCATCCCGGTAATAATCGGTGTTTTCGAAGGGAAAAACGCGGCTGCCGCCGGAAGCGGGGCCAAAGGCGTCCTCGAGGGCGGCGGCGGCGGCGGCGAGTTCGTCCGGGCCGGAGGCGAGGACGGCGGTGAAGAAACGCGCTCCTTCCGAAAAGCCGGGAGTGGCCATGTTATTCGAAAATTCCTTCGCACAGGCCCTTTAACCGCAGGCCCATGGCGTCGACGCGATCCAGTTCGGACAGTTCCAGCCCGGATTCGGCGTACAACTCCTGGAGGTGGGAGTGCCAGGCGGTGAAGTTGCTGTACAGTTCGTTGG
>JAJQFC010000081.1 GCA_021201355.1 Planctomycetaceae bacterium
TATGGTGTTTACGTAAACTTTTTTTCCAGGCATGAAGCTTCGTCAGCAACGGAGACGGTTGTGAAAGACTTGGATTCCGGCTTTTCCTTCGGCGTCGACCCTGACGGCCTGGCCTCGAACGAGGAAACCGCCGATATCGATGCCATCGAAGTCAGCGGCGAGCCGGTCAGCCGGGCGGAAGCCAGGAAAATGGGTATCACCGCCTTCGACACCTCCTACCGGGCCAAAGCGGCCACCACCATCATCCGCGTCGATCAGTTGCCGAAGGACATCACCGATACGGATTCGGAAAAGCTGAAACAGGCGCTGTCCCATTTACAGCACAACGAAATCGAGGACGCCCTGACCTTGGCCCAGGAAGTGGTATGGGAATACCCGGATCTCATTCCGGCCAAACTCATCATCGCCCGCTGCTTCATCAACCGGAAAGAATACAACAAGTCCCTCGCCATCCTGAACGCCATTCCGGAACACGATCGCGACTTCGACGTCACCTATTACATGGCCCTGACCCAAAGCCGCCTCGGGGACGTCAGGGAAGCGATTTCCAACCTGAAACGCGTCCGGACCTCGACGGCCGACACCCTGGTCCGGAAGCGGGCGAGCGATCTTCTCCTCCATCTACAGGGCGAAAAAACCGTCTGTCCAGCCTGCGGCAAGCAGACCCTGTACGATTCCATGGTCGACATCGGCGACCAGACCGTCTGCACGAACTGCGCCAAAATCGTCGCGGAAGGCGGGGTGGCCGAGGAAATCGTCGACGAAGACGAGTTTGACGACGACGAAGAACCGGTCAAGGGCGAAACGAAACGGCGGAAACGGCTGCGCCCGCCCCTGACAAAAGGGGACATCCTCATCCGCGTCGTCTTCGGCCTGTTCGTCCTCGCCTTCCTCGTGTTCGGCGTCTACATGCTCCAATTCATCTCGCCGGACCATTACCGCACCGTCAGGCCGTACCTCCCCGCCGGTTGGACATTCCTGTCGCCCATCGCCACGGACACGCCGGTTTCGGCCGGGCCGTCCGGGCCGGAGCCGCCGCGCGTCGTTCCGACCATGCTTTTCGATTCGCCGACGCTGACCCGGGCGGTGGTCGACGTTCCCCTTCGCCACCAACTGGTCATCGAAGGCATGGAAGACCGGCCGGACGCCGAGTACCGGGCGGTCATCACCCCGCCTCCGGCCGGTCCCCACAGCCTCGACGCCGCCCGGGGCGAATTCGTCTGGACGCCGGCGGCGGCCGACGCCGGGAAAACGTTTGTCATCACCTTTACCGGCGTCTTCACGACGGTGCAGAGTATGGACCAGGTGAACCGGGTCACCGTCTCGCCCGGACCGGTGTTTAAAGGCATCGCCACCCTGCCGCCGCGTCGACCCGGAGAGACGACCCATCTCGTCGCCCACGACCTGTCAGGGAACGGCAGCGCCGAATTCATCGCCGTCACCGGCCGGTTCTGGGACGGCGTCATCAGTCTCTACCAGGACGGCGGCGACGGATTTTACAAGCTCGTCACCAGTACCACCTTCCCCGGCCGTCCGGCCGGCGCCGGCGGTATCCGGGCCGGCGGCGAATACGGGATTGCGGTGGCGGATTACTGGAACTCCCGACTCCGCCTCTACGCCTTCCGGTCCGGCCACATCGCCGAGATGGCCTTGTCCTTCGACCTGCCGGGACGGCCGGTCCTCGCCGGTTTTGACGCGGAAACCTCTCTCGCCGCCGTTCTCTGCCGCACCGAAAACGTCATGCGGGCGGTGTCGTTCAGGCAGGAAGGGCAATTAAACACGGAACGGCTCGGCGACTGGACCCTTCCGAACGAACCGATCTGGCAGAAGGTCGTCATCCCGTCCGCCAGCGAGGCGCTGCCGGAACCGCTGCCCGTCGTCGTCGGCGGCACCGCCGGGAACGGCGTGTATCTTCTCGATCCGGCCAATGACGACCCGGTCCGTGTCCAACTCGACCGGTCCGGCGCCATCATCGATGCCGCCGCCGGTCCGGACGGCAAGGTCTACATACTTCTTCGGGACGGCGAATCATTGTCCGTCACCAGTTTTTTCCCGACGCCGGACGGCCGGGCCGTCGATGTGCGGGATCAGCCGTTCGGTTCCTGGCCGGCGCTGTCCGGCCTGGCGGCGCTGCAGTTTTCAGCGTCGGCTCCGGGACCGGATATAGTTGTCCTCGACGCCGCCACGCTCCGCGCCGGCCTGGCGCTGGTGGCGGGCGCGCCGCCGACGCCGTTGGAAACGCCGCTTCCGACCGCGGCCCGCGTCCTCGGGAACGTCGCCACGATGACGAAAAAGGACGGATCCGGCGCCATGCTCCTCTACCTTGATGCCGCCAGGGACGTCTATACGGTTGACCTGCCGACGGCGGAGGGAAAGTGATGACTCGACCTGTTGCCCTGTTCATTCCGTTTCTCGCCGCATGGCTGTTCGTCTCGTGTCAGACCGCCGCAGCCGAGGAGGCTGAACCGGTCCGCCGGGGCGAACCGACGCCGGAACTGCTCGAGACCGAGGCCGCCGCCGCCATTCCTTTCGGCAATTGGGACGCGGAGGAGATCCGCGACAGCGCCCGCACCATTCACACCCTTTCGGAATCGATCGCCTCCGACGTGATGTGGCGGGTGATGGCGGCGCCGCCCGCTTTCGACACGATAAACATTTTCGCGAACGCCCTCTCCTCCGACGACCAGGCCATCCGGGAGGTGGCGTTGTCGTTCCTGGTCGGCTGGTTTACCGCCGACTCCCGGCGAATCCTCATGAAC
>JAJQFC010000172.1:0-1046 GCA_021201355.1 Planctomycetaceae bacterium
GCCTTGCTGATGGAATAGGTCGAGCGTTCCAGGGAGTTCCAGGTGGTGTCGGCGTTCGGGCCGGTGCCGCCGTTGAAGTCGTCGTCCCAAAGCCAGGACTGGCGGTTCCCCTGGGTCGGGTAACTGGTGCCACCGAAGAGGCGGAGGCCGTTGGCGACGGGCTGGGCGGCGTTCAGGTTGCCGGTGAAGGCGGCCTGACTGGTCTGGGAATGGCCGCCGATGGAACCGATGGGGATGACGATATTCTGAAGCTTCGCGTCCTGCGGGATTTCATAGGCGCCGTTCGAACTCCGCACCGCCATCGTTCCCTGGACCTGGAGGCCGCCCGGCGCGAGGAGGGTGCCGTCCTCCCCTTTGTAGAACGCTCCGGCCCGGGTATAGACGTAGCCGTTCCCGTTCCGGAGGACGAAGAAGCCGTTCCCGTCGATGGCCATGTCGGTGGGGTTCCCGGTGTTCTCCAGGTTGCCCTGGGTGAAAACTTTATTGATGGACGAGGTTTGCACGCCCATGCCCATGGCGATGGGGTTGATGGCGCCGCGGCCGCTGGTGGCGTCGGCGGCCATGCCGCCCCGGAGCGACTGTTCAAGCAGGGTGCTGAACTGGTAGACGCCCTTTTTAAATCCGGCGGTATTGACGTTCGCCAGGTTGTTACCGATGTTGTCCATGCATTTCTGGTGGGTCATAAGTCCGGTGATGCCGGTGGAAAGAGCCTGGCTGAGGGCCATGATAATTCTCCTGTTGCTGGTCTGTCCGAACCAAACAGCCGGCCGGGTGCACCGTTCGCTGGCGATAGGTGGGACGTGAAAAACACGGACAAACCATGGTGATAAAATCGCTGTGACGCTCTTTGACTGGACGCCCGTTCAAGACGAACCGGGCGGACAGCGGTACATTGCGGTCGGGGAGGGAGCGCGTCCGGGAACGGAAAATCCACTCCCCGGCATCTCGGCCCGCACCGTCCCGCACCCCTTCGCGGCCGCCCCCCCGCCCGCCCGCGGCCGCGCCGGGGGAGGGAGTAAAAAACCGGCCCGCCCCGTTAGGGGGGG
>JAJQFC010000172.1:1056-2750 GCA_021201355.1 Planctomycetaceae bacterium
GTTATGCTGTTCGCAAGAAGGATTTTCCCGTTACTCAGTTCATAGCCGATATGACCGTTCACCTCGACCATTTTCGTGACCACGCCGCTCGCTTCCTCGCCGTCCATGTCCGGGCCTTCGACCCACTTGCCGATCATCCGGTCTTTTTCGTCGTCCTCGGAAGCCCGAAGTTCCTCCATGACGTCGAGGTAGACCCGGCTCCCGTCGTCGAGAATGAGATAGAGGCCGGAGTCGCTTTTGCCGACGCCGACGACGTTCCCTTCCCAGGTCACGCCCTTCTCGTCCATGCCTTTCGCCCAGTAGCCTTTGAGGCTGGCCTCGAGTTCTTCCGGCGTCGGCACCGTCGGTTTTTCCGTCACGGTGTCGAAGTCGACCGTGGTGCCGTCGAACAGGGTGTAGACGACCTTGTCGCCGACGACATCCGCTCCCTGGACGACGCCGGTGACTGTCTCGCCGTCCGAATTCTTGCCCTTGATGGTCATGCCGACGACGCCGTACGCTTCTTCCGCCTTTACCCGCAGTTCGTCCGGCAGGGTGTAGAGGATGTCTCCCTCGTTATAGGCGCGGAGCGAGGTGACGTCGTTCATGGAGACGGTTTTGCCGCCGTAGAGCTTCAACTGGACTTCGCCGCCGTTCATGATGACCTTTTCGACAACGCCGACGATCGCTTTGCCGTTCGCGTCGGTGCCGGCCTCGACAAACATGCCGACGAGGTTCCCGGAACTGGCGACGTCGTTCAGCATGCTGTTCGCGTCGTTCCACAGGTTCGTGACGTCGGCGACGAGGACGCGCTGTTTGTTCGAAAGTTCGGCGAAGACGCCGTCCGCCGTCTGGACGACGCGGGAGACGAGGCCGGTGGCCGGCTCGCCGTCGGTGTCGACGCCGGAAATATAGCGGCCGATCATGTTGGTGCCGGCCTGGAGCTGGGTATCGAGGCGCATGGACTTCAGGGCCTTCGTCATTTCAATCTGTTCTTCGAGGGCCTGGAGCTGGGCGAGCTGCCCGGTGAAGTCGATGTCTTCCATCGGGCTCAGCGGATCCTGGTTGGCGAGCTGGGTGGTCAGGAGCTTCAGGAAATCCTGATGCGAAACCTTGCCGCTGCTGGCCGCTTCCTTTTCCGCTTGCTGGCGCTGGTACACGGTCGAGCTATTGTAGCCATACTTGTCAACATCGGTTCCGACTGACATGATTTTCTCCTCTCACGGGCGCGTTGTTCCGGAAATGCGGCGGCCGTCCTTCTGCCGCGTCAGTTCCGGATAGCACCGTTTCGTCTCAATTCCCGTTTCAACCCTCATCGAGGCGGATGCGCTGCCTTCCATAGTGCCCATGTGCCGCTCGGGAAATCGTCTCACAATTTTTGCTGCTGATACTGTAAACAAGGCCGTCGGCGCGGCCGGTTACACAAAGACATTCAAACCGCCGCCGTCGTCGCCGGAACCGTCGCTTCCGGAACCGTCGACGCCGACCGGGGACGGCCCTGCCCTAACGTCTTCCTCCCGGCTGCGCCGTTCTCCGCCCGAACCTCCCGGGCCGGAATCGGCGTCGGGGAACGAGCCGGACTGGCGGCCGGAACTGAAATCGCCGAGGGATTCGCCAGCGCCGGGTTGGACAATCGTCAACTCCCCGACTTCGATGCCCTGCGCTTCCAGGTTCTCCTTGAGCCGCGACAGGGTGGCGGTGAGTTCCTTCAGGGC